>JBLIOL010000207.1:0-10183 GCA_047639615.1 Planctomycetota bacterium
TTCCAGCGGGACCCGCGCGAGATTCTCGCACTCCTCTTGGTGCTCGACACCGAGGGCTGGCCACTCTGGATTCGCGATCGAGCCCGCGCCCACTTCGAAGAGGGCGGCGGAAGCCTCTGGCTGCAATTGCTAGAAGCCCAGACGGCCGAACGCACGGGCGACATGCTCGAAGCGGAGATCACATACGACCGATTGACCAGCGGCGTACCCGATTTCGGCCCGGGCTGGGAACGACTGGAAGAGATCACCCGCCTGAGGCATCCCGAGGCACCTCTAGATCCCGAAGTCCTGACGGTTCTAGCCAAGCGTTCCCGCGCCCAGGGCGCGCAGGCTCTGACCTCGCGCAGTGACGTTCTACTCTCAGGAGCCAGCCGCAACCAACGCGCCGGGCGCCTGACCGAGGCGGTGGAGTACCTGACCAGCAACCTGGCCAAGGTCGAAGAAGGCCAGTTGCCTCTACCACGTCTGTTGCTGGCGCGCATGACCGCTCAGCTCGGTCTCTACGCGTCCTCGGCCGCTCAGTATCGGCAGGTTCTCGCGCGCCAGGCAGTGCGCTCCGACCATCCCTGGGTACCCGAGTACTTGACCGTCCTCGAGCACGCGCTTACCTGCGAGACGAACGCTGAGTCCCTGAGCATCAAGCAGGTCAAGCTCCTCCTCAACCAACTGCAAGCCCACCTACCGGCTGATCCGCTGATCTGCCTGGCACAGCTCGAGAACGAACTCGCTAGCGACAGCCGCAACCTGCCCCTATCCGTACGTCGCGCTGAAGGCGCTCTGCGCGCCCTGCGCCGTGAAGGTCCAGGCCAAACCCTCGACCAACTCCGCTCCGATAGCGGCCTGCCTTGGATCGCCTACCTGCTGAGCCTCTCACCCGCCCTGGCCTCACAGCAAATCGCGATCGACCTGAAGGTCACTCCGGGAGACATCAACCTGTGGCTCGCGCGAGCCCAGGTACTCGAAGCCCAGGGACTGTCCCAAGCGGCTGAAGTGGCATTCCATCAGGTGCTGACCATGAGCGACTCCCCGGTTGCCCATGGAGAGCTGGCGCGCCTGATGACGAGCCGCGGTGCCTCCCTGGAAGAGATCCAAGCACACCTTGCGAAGGCCGATGAGGCCCTTGGGCGCAAGGACTCGGCACGCAGCACCTTCCTGACGGCCCGCGGCATGCTCTATTCCAAGGGCCGTACCATGGGACGTATATCCGGCAAGCTCGAGGAACTCTGGGAAGTGCGCGAAGAGTTCAGCGACGAGGTAGTCCCCATGGAACTGGGTCGCATCTACGCCACCACACTCTTCCTACTCAGCAACACTGAGGCCATGGACAAGCTGGCTGGGGTCACGGCCGACATGCAGTCCTATGTGAATGACGATCCCTACTCCGGCGATCTAGTCTCCGCCTACACGAGCCTCTTGCACAACGCCGTCGCGCGCATGGCGGCTGCCGAGCAAACCATTGAGGAAGAAGAGAGCGATGCGGATCTGAGCAACAGCGAAGTCCCGCCCAGCAAGTAGGGCGCTCCAATCAGAGCGCCCGATTGGCTAGAGCGACTTGCTCTCGGCCTGCACAAAACGCTCGCCGTAGCCCGCCCCCTCAAGTACCTCGCGCATGCTCACGCAGGGGAAGCGTTCCAGCATGGCGTCCAAGCGCCCGAGGGTGCGGTCGAGGTTGAGGTAGTGCCGGAAGCGCTTGAGGAACGTCGCGGGGTAGCGCGGCTGGTCGGGATCGAACTCCCATGGATGCAGGTAGGTAGCCGTAGGCCGACCGCTGCGCTCCAAACGCCCGAGAGCAGCTCGGTGCAGGGCCCCAGGCATCAGGCGGAAATAGCCGCCGCCGCCAACCGGTAGGTTGCGCCCCAAGAAGGGCAGGGTGGCCACCGGGAACTCGACGATTTCACCCCCGGAGGGCGCAGGCACCACGGAGATGCCCGGCTCGAAATCAGGGATGCCGTAGGTCGGGTGGCTCACCGGGTGAATCGATGTGTCGTAGACATAGCCTCGCTTGACCAGCACGTCCAAGGCCCACCAGGTCTTGCGCGTGAGCGTGAAGGTCGAGGCTCGGAAGCCCAGGGGCTTGGGTGCGCCGGCTGCCTGCAGCGCCTCCTCCGTACGCGCCAGGTCCGTGTCGAAGCTGGCGGCGTCCAAGTCGAACAGAAAGAGATGCTCGTAGCCGTGGCTAGCGATCTCATGACCAGCGTCCACGCAGCGCTGTACCAACTGCGGATGACGCTCGGCAATCCAGCCGAGAAAGAACATGGTGGCCCGCGACTTGCGCCGATCGAGGCAGCTGAGAATGCGATCCATGCCCACCATCAAGCGCGACTCCATGCCGTCCCAATCGTCGCGCCCCACGAAGCTGCGTAGGTTGGCGACCTGGTAAAACTCCTCCACATCAAAGGAGACGGAATGAAGGCAGGGAGTACTCATGAACGTTCCAGCAATGCCTCGGCGGCGGACACAACACGCAGGGCATTACCGCGCCAAGTGAGGTTCTGTTCCTCGATGGTAGCGCGTGCAGCCAGCCCCATGCGCTTGCGTAGTTCGCTGTCGCGCACCAGTTGCCCGAGGGCCTCCAGCAGGGCGTCGCCGTCGCCCGGGGGCACCAACAGCGCATCCTTGCCGTGCGTCAGGACCTCCCTCAGATTGGGTTGATCCGGCGCGACGGTGGGCAGCTTGGCCGCCATGTACTCGTGCAGCTTGAGCGGGGAAGCATAGGGATTGATGGCAGGAACAAGAGCCACGTCGAAGGCCGGCAGGACCTTCGGGATGCCATGATGCGGGCGTGTACCCGCAAAGTGAAGGCGGTCTGCCAACCCACGCTTGGCAGCCTGCTCGCGCAGCTCATCCTCCACGGGACCAGCACCCACCAGCACCAGGTGAGCATGCGCAAGATCGCCGCCCGCCGCCAGGCCATCGATGACCAAGTCCAAGCGATGCCAATCGCGGTAGTAGCCCACAAATCCAAGGACCGGTCCGCTGGTATCAGCGATGCCCAAGTCCTGGCGAGCAGCCTCACGATCCAAGTTGTTGTAGTGCTCCAGGTGCACGCCGTTGGGAGTGACCAGCAAGCGCTCACGCTCGACGCCCATCTCCACCAGCATCTCCCCCAGCACGGCCGTGACCACGCACACGCGATCCGCGCCGCAGAAGACCTGGCGCTCGATCCGATCGGCCATGCGCGGGAAGGAGAGGCCGCGGGTACGCCCAAGCTCCAGCACCATGGGCGAGTTGACCTCCAGGATCAGCGGCAGCTTCAGACGTTTGGCGGCGCGCACCCCTGCCAGGTTTCCAAAGGCGTAGCGCTCGTAGATCACGTCCGGTTGAAAGGCACTCGCTTCGCGCACCAAACGTCCGGTTGCCGGAACCGTGTAGCCGTACTCCGCTAACTCGCGTGCGAAGCGCGGCACTAGCCCCATCAGAGCCCAAGGGCTGAAGCGACTGCGCTTGGCTTCGACCTTGGGAGCGGGCCCCGCCTCCGTCTCAGGATCCGCCTTGGGCACCAGGGCCGCTTCACGCACCTCATGACCCTCGTGGCGCAAGGCCTCGATCATGGAGCGAATGTGAACAGCCTGGCCATCTTCAGCCTGGGTGCGGTGGTGATAGAGGATTCTCAAAGCGCCTCTATCTTCCTGTGCCAGCGCGGGCTTGTTGCAGACATTCTTCCAGTGTTTCAAGACTGCGAGACCAGGACAGATGCGCCACGGAAGAGGCCAGCTCTCGCGCCGAACTCGGCCGAGCCAACAGGTCGGCGAGTTGCGCTCCCAGTACCTCAGGATCGCGGTCAGTACCTAGCATGCGGGGCTCGGGCAGAATCTCGGCCGTCCCACCAGCGTCGGTGGCGAGCACGTTGCGCCCACTAGCCAGAGCTTCAAGCACCACATTCGGGCGCCCCTCGCGCGTAGAACAGAGCAACAGCAAGTCGCAGGCCGTGTACCAGTCAGCAAGCTCCTGCGGCGGGCGCTCCCCAGCCAGGCGAACGCGCTCGGAGAGCCCATAATTCATAGCATTGTGCTGCACATGCGGAGCAAGCGAACCAGCGCCCACGAAGACTAACTGCGCGTCCTGCGGCGCACCCGAGGCGAAGGCCTTGAGCGCCAGCAGCGGGTCCTTGCGCGGGATCAGATGGCCAACCACCAGTACGATTGGCCTTTCCGTGTTGAGGCCCAAACGCTCTCGGGCGCAGGCTTGATCGCGGGGTTGAAAGAGGTCCGTATCGACCCCGTTGGGAACCAGCACGCCGTGCCCCGCATGACCCGTGAGGCCGTCCATGGCATCCACAAGATCCTGACTGACGGCGCACCAATGGCCGGCCGCCTCTAGGTTGCTCCGCAACTCATCCCCGAGGCCAGCCTCCCCACAAACCTCGAGCACATCGCTCCCACGGCCGTTCACCACGCATGCGATGCCCCGCTTGCGTAGTGCAGGCGCCACAGCAGATGCGGGCCAAGCATAGTCGCAGACGACCACATCCGGAGAGCAAGCGAGCGCATCTAGTTCGGACAATGCGCGCGCCGCAAAGCGTCTGGCATTCCCAAGCGCCCTGCCCGGCCAGTGCCAGTACCGCGGCCGGTGAACGAGCACTCCACGGTCTTCCTCGCGAGCCATGGCGGCGATTTGCTTGTGGTGCCCGCGGGCAAAAGGCCCGGGAGTGTGGGGCACGGGCTGGATCACCTGGATCCCATGGCCGCGGGCGGTCATGCCTAACCAGCGGCGCTCGGCGAAGACACCCTGAAAGGGGGCTGGTTCGCTCGGGAAGAGACTGGTGATGACCGCGATGTTCATCGCTAGGCGGAAAGCCCGCTCACGTCGTGGCGACGACGCCAATGCTCCAATACCAACAGGCTCCAGAGCAAGCGCGAGTGGTCGCGGCGCCCGGACTGATGCTCGGCTAGTCGGCTGCGAAGCACATCGCGGCGCACCCAGTTCTCGGGCAAGGTTTCCAGCGCTTCCGCCGTGGGAGCCGCCAACGGCCCACGCAACCAAGCACGTATGGGCGTGTCGAAGCCGCGCTTCTTGCCGTCAAGCACCTCCGTGTGCAAGCGGCTACGCAGGGCTTCCCGCAGGCGGTGCTTGCCGTGCGCGCCACTGATCTTCTCGTGCACCGGCAGGTGCACAAAGCGCTCCACGAAGCGGTGGTCCAAGAGCGGCACGCGCGCCTCTAGGGCAACGGCCATGGAAGCCCGGTCGACCTTGGACAGGATTCGGTCCGGCAGGTTGGTGTGGAAGTCACCGTACTGCGCGCGGTAGACGGGACAGTCGATCTGCGGCCGGTTGTAGTGTTCCTCGAAGGCGTGGAAGGGATCGTAGTCGCCGAGGTGCGTCAGCAATTCCGGCGCAAGCAACTGCGCGGCTTCCGCGCGAGTCATCTGGCTAACACTATTCCAGTAGGCCAGGGCCGGATCACTGCCGAGGTTGGAGAGGAAGGTCTTGCCGCGGAACACACGCGGGGCCCAATCCAACTTGGGATAGATCGCGCCAAGGGCGCCCGCCAGAGCCTTGCCCGGTGCGCCGATTTTTGAACGCAGGCGGTTTTCCGCCGCATCGTGAATGTAACGCCTGTAGCCCGCGAAGATTTCGTCGCCACCGTCGCCGGAGAGCGCCACGGTTACGTGCTCCCGAGCCACCTTGCTGACCAGATACGTGGGAACCGTAGACGTGTCCGCATGGGGTTCATCGTAGAACCACGGCAACACCTCCGTCGCCAGGGTTGGATCCGCCTCAAGCACCACCGTGTGATGCACAACACCGAGTCGCTTGGCATTGCGCTTGGCCACGTCCATTTCGTCGTGGCTACGTTCGTTGAAACCGACGGTGCAAGCGATCGGCGGAGTGCCGGAGGCGCGGGCCATGGAATCCACAACGGCGTTGCTATCCACGCCGCCGGAGAGGAATGCGCCCAGCGGCACCTCCGACTCCAAGCGGTCCTGCACCACGCGGTCAACCCACTCGAGAACCTCGTCGTTCTCGGCAGGCTCACGTAGTTGGTCCTTGGGCAGGTCCCAGTAGCGGCGCAGCTTAGCCCCACCCTCCGGAGTCCACTCCAGCACGTGCGCAGGCGGCAGGCGATGAATGCCAGCCCAGGCGCTATCTGGTCCGCTTGTGTAGCCCTGGACCATGTAGTCCATCAAGGCCTCCGGACGCATCTCGCGCGCAAAATTGCCGCTGGCCAGCAGAGCCTTCGGCTCACTGCCCCACCAGAGCCCTGCGTCAGTCTCGGCCCAGTAGAGCGGCTTGATTCCCAGGCGGTCCCGTCCAAGCAGCACCTTGGGCCGCGCAGGATCACGGCTGTCCAACACGCAGAAGGCGTACATGCCAACCAGATGCTTCACCAAGTCTGCGCCGCACTCACGGTAGAGGTGCGGGATGGTCTCGATGTCGGAGCCAGAGGCGAAGCTCGCGCCCCGGCCCTGCAAGCCGTCGCGCAGTTCGCGGAAGTTGTAGATCTCGCCGTTGCCGGCGACGGTGATCCCGTCACTAGCCACCATGGGCTGGTGACCGCCGCTCAGATCGATGATCGATAGGCGCCGGAAGCCCAGTGCCATGGAACCCTGCACGTGCAGGCCCTCGTCATCCGGACCGCGATGCTCGATGGTGCGCGTCATGCGCTGAAGCAAATCACGATCCGCCTGCAAGGACAGATCCTTCAGCGCGAAGCCAGTAAAGCCACACATAGGTCAGGGCCCCGGAATTAACTGGGTGGTTCGGAAGCCAGATTGGCGCTGCACACGACGCTTGAAGCCCGTGCCTTCGGTGCTCGTAAGCAAACCACGACGTCCGGTACGCAGGTGCTTGAAGCCCAGCCCCGAGTCATCCTCATCCATCTGCTGACGGGCCACGCGGCCGAAGATCAGGATGATGGTGAAGAAGTGATAGATAAGGTCGAAGTGCGCCCGGTTCAGGAAGAAGGACCCCAGCATGAAGGTCGCTAAGGACGCTTCAAACATGGTGCAGTAGGACAGGATCCAACTGCGGTTGTAGCGCCGCTTCGCCTCCCGTCGAACCCGCCAGATATCGATGAAGGAGAGCGCCAGGAGCAACAGGTAAGCAGCCAAGGCAGGCGTGCCGCACTCGGCCCAGATCTGGAAGTAACTATTGTGGGCCACCAACGCGCCGCCATTCATCTGGTCGGGGGTCGGTTCGGGCTCGTAGTCCAGGTGGTTGGTAACGAAGCGGCCGAAGCCTACCCCGGTGATCGGGTTGGCCTTGACCATGCGGAAGGCCACCTTCCAAGCGCGGATGCGGCCCATGGCAGAGCCGTCCTCCTCGAAGGTCTGAATCGTCGAGAGTCGCTTGGCGTACTCCTTGGGCGCCAGAGCGGCGATCGCGCCAACACACAGCAACCCCAACATGATCCCGTAGAGCTTGTTCTTGGAGCGCCACACCAGCAGCATGAGCATCATGCCCATGGACAGCGCACCACCGCGCGAACGGGTCAGCACCACGGTGATCATGGACAGGGGCACGATGGCCCAGACACCCTTACGCAAGGTCTCACTGGTCTCGCTGGTACCCAGGTGCACGAGGAACGGGATCCCCATGGCCACGGCCAAGGCGAAATCGTTGTTGTCCTCGAGCATCCCGCCCGGTCCGCGGATGATGTAGAGGTTGCCCAGCTTGACCACGCCGGCGATGCCGTTCTTGACTCCATAGAAGCCGAACGACAACCCGATCACCCAGACCAAGATGCGCAGGTGCTGCTTGGTGTGCACGACACAGGTCGTAAAGATCGCGATGCCCACGATCTTCACGTATTCGATGTACGGCGCCACATCGACGGTTCGGTCACCCTGAGCAAAGAAGTGCCCCAGCCCGATGAACAACACCAGTCCGACGAGGATCACCGTCCGTAGTTCGAAGACCGGACCGCGCCGGTCCTTTTGGGCCATATAGCCCGCGCCCATCATGACCGCCACGTAGAGCGACCAACGCTCAAACTTGGCGAAGCCCCAAGCCAGGTCCTGGAGCCGCATGTAGGCCAGAACGGAAAACATCAAGAGCCCCACGAAGGGTCTCTTGAAGCTAATCGGCAGGGCCAACAGGCAGATGAGGGCGACGATCGGGTCGCGCATGGGACTGGACGGTGCCTGGGGGTCTTACGGAGTGAGACCCACCGGAGCCTACTTGAGGGCCTCCCTCAAGTTGGTGATGCCCTCGAGCAAGCCATCGGAGAGTAACTCCTGACGACTGGTGTATGCCCAAAGGACGTAGCCCACCAATCCAACGAAGGAGATGGAGAGCACACTCATAGACACTCGCTGCACCACCAAACGGCGGATCTCAGAGCGAGTGCTGATGTGATTGATTGTGCCAAGCACGGGCACGGTCATGGAGCGACTGACGTCGGTAACGGAGCGGAAGACGCTCTTCGAGTACTCGAGCAAGACCGCCAAGCCAAGGCCGACGGCCAGCCCGGCAAAGATGGCGAAGATGCCGATCAGGAACGGGTTCGGCTCCGTCGGACGTGTGGACGCATGCACCGCCTCCAACTCGCTGAAGGGGTTGCCAGCGGGCCCTTCCAGGTAGTCCACCTCACCCTTGAGCTTGGAGTAGCGCAGGGCGACAGCCGCCGCCACGCTCGTTGCGCGGCTGCGACGGCTCAAGAGGTCATCGATGTCTGCGAAGGCGGTCTGGAGCTCTTGAGTCTTGGCGGACAGACTCACCTCGCGTGCCTGCAGCAATTCGAGGCGCGCCTCGTTGGTCTCGATCTGTGTATCCAGCACGGCTATCTGGTTGCCCAGATCAACCTTCTCCTGGTTGACCACTTCCACCGCGGGAAGAGCCAGCAGGGGCTCCGACTCGCGCAAGGCGAAGAGCCGCGAACGCATCTCCTCCACCTGGCGAATGGCCTTCTTGTAGCGTGAGTTCTCGGGCAACCAACCACTCAACTCGATCGTGCTCTCCGCCGTAGCGATAGCATCGACCAGCTTGGTGATTTCCTTGGACTCGGCCCCCTTGATGACAGCCACGTCCTCGAGCCGCATGCCGTCCAAACGCTCGTAGCGCCCGACCAGGCCATTGACCTGCAGCGCTGTGGTTGCGATCTCATCGGAGACGCTCGCGATCTGCAGGCGGACGTCTTCGAGCTGCTCGAATTCCGGCGCCGTGGGCCCGGTGGAATAGGGGCCGTTGTTCTCACCGGGACGAATCCCGTAGCGCTGGCGGATGCCGGCTATCTTGTCCAACAACTCGGTCGAGAGGCGTTCCTGCTCGCGGCGGGAAGACTCGGCCTTCTCCAGCTGCTCCTTGAGGGTGTTGCGAGTCTTCTCGAGCACCTCTTCCTTCCAGAGGTCTGTGAGCAATAGCAGGAATTCGTAGGCCTTATCCCGCTCCGTGTGCGAGAACTCGATCTCCACCAGCTGCTGGCCAGCGTTGCGATCGATAGGCGGCGTCGCAACGCTCAGATTCTCATCGATCTTCTCGATGTAACCCTCGGAGTCCTCAGTCGTGAGGTCCTGCCACTCTTCCCAGCCCAGGCGATCGAGCACTGTAACCACACGCCGACGGGACTTGATCGTGTGCTGGGCCACTCGGCCCTCGGCCGTCGAGTCCTTGCCAACCCCCGCATCGCTGCGGGTGTCGTGCACCATCAAGCGAGTGCTAGCCACGTACTTTCTAGGAACGATGACCGCGAAGGCGATTCCAAAGGTCGCAATCAGCAGGAAGGGCACGACGATCCACCAGATGCGCCGCTTAAGCACCCTGATAAATTCGTCGACTGAACTGCTGCTATCGATGTGAACGGCCATTTCTCTGCCTACCGGCTGTGACTAGAAGAGCTGGTTGTTGTTGCTGTTGTTATTTCGCCGGCCACGCCCACGGCCCGACTGGACGCCGAGGAAGGCGCCGCCGATGCCGCTGATCACTTGCTTGACGGGGAACAGCAAGTCGTCGAGGAAGTAGGCGAACTGGGCCAACAGGGTCGGCGGAATGTAGATGATGTCGTTCTCCTGGATACGCACGTTGTAGGTGGAGTCACCGCGCGCCAGGATGTCGTTGATATTGATCGGGATGATCAAGGGATCCACGGGATCCACTCGAATCAGTCGCACGCGGCCCAGGTTGGCCGTGTTCTCGTCCGGGCGTGCGGACATGACGGCTTCGAAGACGGTCAGATTGCCCTTGAAGGCTTGCTCGCCTTCGTCACTCACCTCACCAAAGACGAAGAAGACCTTCTCCTTGGCGC
>JBLIOL010000208.1:0-10027 GCA_047639615.1 Planctomycetota bacterium
TTTGTGGTGCTTCCCCAATCTGATGCTGAACGTCTATCCCTGGGGCCTCTCGGTGAACCAGGTGGAGCCGGCGGGACCCGGGAGATGCCGGGTGCGGTACATGCGCTTTGTGTCCAGACCTGAGCTATTGGGCCAGGGAGCGGGCGCTGAGCTCGATCAGGTGGAGTTGGAGGACCAGAAAGTGGTCGAGGCGGTCCAGAGTCGGATGGGCTCCAGGGGGCGTGTGAGGGGCCGGTATTCGCTCGAGCACGAGGCTGGGGTGCACCTTTTTCATCGCTTGCTGGCGAGTTCTGGGGATCATGCGGCGGCGCGCGCTTGAGACGTCGGGGCAGGTGGGGTATAGCTGGGCTCTCTGCCACGTTTTTTGGCGCTCTCCTTGTCGCTCCTCCCGCATTCCCCCCCGATGCGCTCCACGCTCCTCATCAGCTTAATTCTCGGTCTGCTCGCTAGCTGCAGCACCACCTCCAACGAACACCTGCGTCTGCAGGCGCGCTCCGACGATAGCGTCATCGGGCCCGGCGATACCGTGACCGTGGTGGACGACATGCGCAAAGAGGCGATCATGGCCTCCGCGCGCATCACCGCCGACGGACAGATGGAAGTCCCCGGCCTCGGCCTGGTGGATGTGTCCGGCATGACCGCGCGCCAGCTGCGCCGATCGCTGGCCGACCAGTACGTGGATATCTACGGTCGCACCGACCTGAGCGTCGACGTGCTCGCACCCGATCAGCGCTACTACGTCTACGGCGAGGTGTCCGTCCCCGGACGCTTCGACTTGAGCAACGGCTGCACCGTGTTCGAGGCCGTCGAGCGCGCCCAAGTCGATCGCAACACCGGCGACCTGACCAAGGTGCGACTGGTACGCGGCACCCTCGACGCCGAGCAGGTCACCCACTTCAACGTGCGCCGCATGGCGCGCGGCGACTTGAGCTTCAACATGGTCCTGCTGGACGGCGACATCCTGTACGTGCCGCCGACCGCGGTGGGCCAGGTGCTCAGCCCGGTCATGTCACGACCCGCTCCCGCGGATCCTGAAGTGCGCCGTCTGCGCATCGATCCGAACGAAGAAGACGAGTACTAGGTCTAGCTTGCGCACGGGCATCGAGGTCTGTGTCCAGGACGTCGCTGGCTGCTTGGCAGCCGAGGCAGGCGGAGCGGATCGTATCGAGCTGTGTTGCGCCCTAGGTCTCGGCGGGCTTACGCCCAGCTTGGGCCTGCTGCAGGCGGCTAAGGCCGCTACATCTCTGGAGATCGTGGCGCTCTTGCGGCCGCGGGCCGGGGATTTTTTGTATGACGCCAGCGAGCGCGGTTGCTTGCTTGCGGACTTGGAAGCCCTGGTATCTGCCGGAGCCACGGGCATCGCGCTCGGCGCCCTGCAGGCTGACGGTCAGCTGGATCGCGGCTTCCTACGGGAGCTCGTAGCGGCGGCCGGAGGGGCGACTTTGACCTGCCATCGGGCCTTTGACCATGCGCGCGACCTGCGTGAGGCGCTGGATGTACTGCGCGAGCTGGGTTTTGCGCGCGTGCTCAGCTCCGGAGCGGCTCCAAATGCGCCGGCTGGGTCGGCGCTGCTGCGCGAGCTGGTGCAGGCGGCGGACGATGGGCTCGAAGTGATCGCGGGTGCGGGCGTGCGCGCTGAGAACGTGGCTGCACTGGTGCGCGAAACCGGCGTGAGCTGGGTGCATCTTTCGGCGGGCGCCGATCGAGCCAGCGCCATGCAGCACCGCGTACCGAATGTGCCCATGGGAGCGGAATCGGCCCAGGGGGAGCTTCTGCGGCGCTACACCGACGAGGCTTTGGTGCGCGCTTGTCGTGTGGCCCTCGAGTAGTCCTAGATAGAAGCAGCGGCCCTCGGCGCAACCCAGGCTAGTATGTCGCCATCGGCTTCAAACCATGAGCGCCCCCCGCAGTTCCACAAGCAGCCCCGTGATCCCTGTCCAAAATGTCGCCGATCAGGTCCAGGCCGTGAATGCGGTGGTGGATGAGATGGAAGCCCTGCTGCGCTCGAGCGCGAAGCGCGGCGAGAGCTGCGTACTGGGGCTAGCAACCGGCGGCACCATGCCGCCCTTATACGCGGAGCTTGTACGCCGTCAGCGCGAGGAAGGACTCGACCTAAGCGTCTTGCGCTCCTTCAACCTGGACGAGTACGTGGGCTTGGATGCGCGCGATCCGCGCTCCTTCGCTAGCTACATGGCCCAGCACCTCGTCGGGCCGGCGGACTTGGATCCGCGCCAGGTGTGCTTGCCCGATGGCATCGTCGGGCGCCAGGATCCGGCGGCGGTGGCGGCGGCCTACGAGGAACAGATCGCGGACGCGGGTGGCCTGCAGTTGCAGCTGCTCGGCCTCGGTCGCAACGGACACATCGGTTTCAACGAGCCGGGTTCGGCTGGGGACTCGCGCACGCGGCTGGTGGAGCTGGCGCCGGCCACGCGCCAGGATGCGGCGGCGAGCTTCGACGGGCTCGAGAACGTGCCGCGTCAGGCGCTGACGGTTGGTATCGGCACGATCCTGCAGGCAGAGCGCTTGCGCGTGTTGGCCTTCGGTGCAGCCAAGGCCGCAGCCGTGGCGGCCACCCTCGGCGGACCGCGCACGGTGGATTGGCCCTGCAGCTTCCTGCGCGACCACGGGGATGTGCGCCTCTTTGCGGATGCCGCTGCAATGGGCACGGCGGAGCCTAGCTGAGCATGTTGGCCGGGGAATTCACCGGCTTGGATTGGGCGGTGGTGCTGGGGCTCTTGCTCTTCACCACTTGGGTCGGGCATCGCAAGAGCGGCAAGCCAAAGGACCTGCGCGGATTCTTCCTGGGAGGGCGGCAACTGCCCTGGCTGGTGGTGGCGGCCTCGATCGTCGCCACGGAGATTTCGGCCGTGACCTTCGTTAGCTTCCCATCGGTGGTGTGGCGTGAGGGCGGCAATATCACCTACCTGCAGATCGGACTCTTTGGATCTCTGATCGCGCGCGCGATCGTGGGCTTCGTGCTGATGCCGGCCTACTTCGAGCGCGAAATTTTCAGTCCCTACGATTACGTGGGGCGGCGGCTGGGCGAGGGCGCGCGGCGCGTGACGAGCGTGCTGTTCACCATTGGCGGCGTGCTCGGGCAGAGCGCGCGCGTGTACCTGACTGCGGTTGTGCTCGAGGTGCTCTTGCGCGATGAGCTGCTGGCTTTGGGCGGCATGCTCGGAGTCTCAGCCCTGACGGCGGCGGTGGTGGCGATCGGTATCGTCGCTGTGCTATGGACCTGGATGGGCGGCATCGCGGCGGTGGTCTGGACCGATGCCATTCTGTTCCTGATGTTCCTGGGCGGCGGGTTGGCGACCTTGGCGGTCTTGCACACGACCTTGGATGGCGGACTCTGGCCGGCTTTCCAGTCGGGCTACGAGGCTGGCAAATTGCAGCTGATCGATACGAGCACGGACCTTTCGAAGCCGTACACCCTTTGGGTCGCGCTCTTCGTGGCGTCCTGGGGTCAGGTGGGTCCCTATGGTTGCGATCAGCTGATGGTGCAGCGGCTCTTGGGCTGCAAGGATGCGCGCGCGGCGCGTAAAGCGATCCTGGCCTCGATCGCGGCGGTGGGTGTGATCTTCCTGGTGGCGCTGGTGGGCGTGGGGCTTTGGGCTTGGACGCAGCAGGCTCCGCTTGAAGGTGAGGCGGCGCGCTTGGTGGCGGAGAAGACCGACCGGATTTTCCCGGTGTTCCTGCGCGAGGGTCTGCCCTCGGGCGTGCGCGGCTTTGTGCTGGCGGGCATCTTTGCGGCGGCCATCTCAAGCTTGGATTCGATCCTGGCGGCGCTCTCGCAGACGACACTGTCCTTATTGCCAACTCGCGAGGGCGAGGACGAGCGCAAGACCCTGCGGCGCTCGCGGATTCTGGTGCTCTTTTACGGCGTGCTGCTATGCGCGACGGCGGTGGGCACGGCCCAGGTGGCTGAGCACTACTCGTCGATCCTCGACTTGGCCTTGGCCATGGCGGGCTACACGGGCGGCGCCTTGTTGGCGGCGGTGGTGCTCGCGCTCTTGCCCAGTGGGCGCGGCGGGGCGGGCTTTTTGATCTCGGCACCGCTCTCGGTGCTGAGTGTGATCTGTGTGGCTTGGCACGAACCCTGGACCGAACAGGCCTTGGGCTTGGTGACGGTGCTGCTGGCTTGGCCCGTGCTCTGGCGTGGCGCGCGCGGCGACCTCAGCTGGCAGCGTTGTGCGGGGCAGCTGGGATTGCTGCTGGTCTGTGCGCTGGCCTTGCTGCAGGTGCTCGATGGGGGCAGCCTGCCCTGGCCCTGGTTCATTCCGATCGGAACCCTGGTGGCTTGGTTCGGGGCCTATGGCTTCGATGTGCCGGCGGCTAAGGCAGCAGCTCAGCCAGCACAGCTCCCAGGCGCGTGATCTCTGCTTCCGTGTGCTCGGCGTTGACCGCTACGCGCAGATAGCCACCGTCTGTGCCGGGGTAGCGCATCCAGGGCACGAAGAGACCGTGGCTGAGGATCGCGGCGGCTAGGGAGCGGCCTTGGCTCTCGTCCTCGATGCGGATCGTGATGACCGGCAGGAAGCTGCCGGGGTGGGGCCGGTCGAGGCGCTCGGCGATGCGGTGCAGGGCGCGCGTGTTCTTGTGCAAGAGTTCGAGGCGCACGGGTTCGCTCTGCAGGATTTCCAGGGCGGCGAAGGCGCCGGCGGCGGCGCTGGGCGCGAGCGGCGTGCTGCTGGAGGCGGCTTCGGCGCGACGCCGCACAGCTTCTACGCGGTCGGCCGCGCCAGATACGAAGCCGCCCATGGAACCCAAGGACTTGGCCAGGGAGGAGACCTGCAGAATGCGCGTGTCTTCGAGGTCGAAGGCGGCGGCGGTGCCGCGACCGCCGGGGCCGGTGACGCCTAGGCCATGGCTGTCGTCGATTACCAAGAGGCCATCCTTGGGCAGCATGCGCAGCAGCTCGGCTAGAGGCGCCATGCGGCCCACTTGGGGGTAGACGCCGTCCGTGAGCAGGCAGGGCTCAGTGCCGCGGTAGCGATCGAGTAGGGCGTTGGCTCGGTTCAGGTCGCCGGGGCCGTAGTCGTGGTTGGGGGCGCCGCTGCTGGCGGCGGCGGCGACGAGGCTGGCGTGCGCGTCGGCGTCGAGCAGCATGGCGCCCGCGCGGCCGCGCAGGGCTTGGCCGAGGGCTAGGTTGGCGAGCCAACCGCTGGAGAGCAGCAGGGCCGACTCGACCTGCAGAAACTCCGCCAGGGCTTCTTCCAAGCGGTCGTGCCAGACGCAGCCGCCGGAGGTGTGGCGCGCGGCCGTGGGCGAGAGACCGTGGTCACGCAGGGCGCCGGCCGCGGCGCTGAGCACGGCGGGGTGGTGCGCCAGGCCCAGGTAGTTGGTGCCGGCGAAGGCTAGCAGTTGATTACCGCGCAGGGTGACCGTGGTGGCGCTGCTCTGCTCGAAGGCGTGGGGTCGCAACTTAGTTGTGCCAGCGAGGGAGGACTAAATCGGCGGGCGTTCGCAAACCTGCGGGGGCCGTGGCGAGGGCGCGGGCCGTGGCTAGCAGCATGGAGGAGGTGGCGTCGTCACCGGGCACGGCTCCGGGGATGATCAGCTCTAGATCGGGCTCGCCGAAGAGCTGCACGCGGTCGGCGGGGTCAGCTTGATCGATGGCGGCTTGGAACTCGAGGCGCACGACTTCCTTGCCCTGCTCTAGGCCGACGCCGACTTGGCGCACACCGCGCGCGTGGCCGGCGGGTATCGGACCTAGGTCGCAGTGCATGTCCACCTCGGCCCAGACCGGTTCCAGCTGTTCATCCCAGCTGTCCAGTTCAAAGCCCAGGTGGTGAGCCAGCAGGTGCATGGATTCGAGCAGGCCCACGTGGCGCAGGCTGCCGGTGGCGGCGCGCTTGGCGAAGTCTGCAGGCGAGAGTGCGGCGCCGATTTTGCGTTGGAAGGGGATGCGCCGCGGGCGGGCGTCTTGGATGCGCGCGATGTGCACGCGCTCGACCTTACGGCAGGCGCTGCTCAGGAAGAGCGGCAGCAGGTCCATCACGAAGCCGGGGTTCACGCCGGAGGCGCATAGGGCTACGCCGGCGGACTGGGCCTTGCCGTCGAGGGCGGCGGCGCACTCAGGGTGGCGCAGCCAGGGCCAGAGCATCTCTTCGCAGGAGCTGACCGCGGGGATGCCGCGCTCGATCCAGTCCTCGAGGCAGCCGGCGACGACGCTGAAGTCGGAGCCGGTTGTGACGAGTGCCGCGTCGAGATCGGCGCGCTGCAGGTTGCTGCTGGCGAGGCTGGGGCTCACGCAGAGCTCGCCCAGGTCCAGGTTCAGGAGCTCGCTGACGGAGGCGCCTTGCAGTTCTTCGGCGAGGTCGATGACCGCTACGAGTTGATCCCCGCGCTGGTGGATTTCACGCGCGAGTTTTTGGCCGAGGGGGCCGAAGCCTTGGATGGCGTAGCGGTTCATTCTTCGTGCACCGGGTCTTGCGGGTCTTGCGGGCCTTGCGTGCCTTGCGGGTCTTGCGTTTCCTCCGTGACCGTGATGGGAGGGTCGCCGAATACATAGGCTACGCCGCCGCGGCGCATCCAGACATGCTCGAGGTCCGCGCAGCTGTAGATGCGCGCAACTCCGGCCGGAGCGTCGGCGGCGGGATCGCGGCAAATGACGCCGCCTTGGCCGTCTAGGCCGCTGATGGCCAAGAGGTGGCCGCCGGTTTCCTGGTAGGGGGCGCCTTGCAATTCGCCGGGTTTGGCGCCGATGGAGATCACCAGCGGGCGGCCCTCGTCCAAGGTGGCGCGCACGTGGTGCCAGTTGGAGAAGCGCTCCAGGTGGCCGACCACTCCCAGTTGGTAGGCGCCTTGTACCGCGCGATTCCAGTTGCCGTAGATGTCGTTGATCGGATCGTAGAGCACGGCGGCCACGTGCTCGGTGCTCTCCTCATGGCCGAAGTGGGCCAGCACCATGGCGACCGAGGTGGGGCTGCAGATGCGCGCGGCTATGGAAGCTTCGGCCATGCGCTGGCTGCGCGCGGGCAGCTCCAGGTCGAGGGCTGGGCCGCGATCGTTGGGCGGGTTGTGGTCCGTGCGCGAGTCGGTGCCTTCGAGGGCTAGTGCGAAGTTGGTGAGCTGGACTTGGCCGGCGCCGCCCATGCCGATGGCGCGCCAACGTAGGCGCGTGGCGGGCTGCGCTAGCTTGAGCACGTCCACGGCGACGCGGCCGGCGGGGGACTCGAGGGTGCGTTGGGTTTCGGGGCGCCCGAGGCCCCAGTCGCCCAGGTAGAGCCAGGGGCTCCAGTGCTCGTCGTCGGCAGCGACTTGGACCTCGACGCAGAAGCCGGCGCCGCTGGGGACGACGGCGTTCCAGGAGGGCAGCACGCTTTGGAAGGGCTCGGTGTAGCGCAGGGCGCGGCTCACCGCGCGGCCGCCGGTGGCGGGGAAGGCCGCGCCGGCGGGGCTGAGCTCGAGACTATCGCTGTCGCTGGACCAGCTGCTGGATTGGGCTAGGCGCTCGTAGCCGTAGAGCTCGAGCTGGTGCAAGGGCAGGTCGGCCAGCACGGGGGCGGTGGGGCGCAGGGCGATGGGCTCGGGGGCGCTGCAGGCGGCGAGCAGGGCGATCAGGACGATGGTGCGGGGCATGTCTGCTTGGTTCTATGCGGGCGAGGGGGGAGAGATCCAGGCCAGGCCGGGCGCGGAGCCCTATGCTGGGAGAAGATGAGCAGCTTGCAGGCGATGCGCGCACCGATGATTGGGCTTGGACTCCTGGCGGGGTTACCCCTGTGCGGGCTCGTGAGCCAGGATCCGGTGCTGGCCTGGGCCTGGGCCGGGGTGGTGGCGCCGGCGGCTGGGGCTTTGGCCTCGGGGGCGGAGCGTCCGGGCGCGCCCGTTTGGAGGCCTTGGCTTACGGGGCTGGTGGCGGCGCTGGTGCTGGGCCTGGCCCTGCCGGGGTTGCCCAGTGTGGGTGGAGCGCTGGGGGCCGTGGCCGGCTTGGCGGGGCTTGGATGGGGCCTTGGGCTCTGGGCCGGCGAGCGCCGCGGGGCCCTGGCGATTGGGCTGTTTGTAGCTGCGGCGCTCTCGGCCGTGCTACCTGGCCTGGGCGGGGTGCTCGGGGACGCTCCCTGGGCTCCTGAGGTGGCTGCAGGGCTGCTCAGGGCCTCTCCAGCCACCTTTGTGGTAGAGAGCGGCGGGGTGGACTGGCTGCGCCACAGCGCGATTTACGACCCGGTCGGCGGGGATTCCATCGGGCCCTCCCTGCACCAAGCTTGGGGAAGCCTTGCGGGCTTGGCCCCAGGTGTGGTTGGATTTGGTGTCGCGGCATTGTGGTTAGCCCTCCGGCGAGCCCCCAAGTGCGACTAGAAAAGATCATGGCCCCCCGAAAGTTCTTCTGCACCTTCCCCCAAGAGCTCATCTCTGAGCCCATCGTGACGCACACCTTGGGCGAGCGATTCGGCGTTGTGCCGAACATCCGTGCCGCCAGCATCACCGATTCCAAGGCCCTGGTGGTGGTGGAGATCGAGGGCGGCGAGGAGGAGATCAAGCTCTCCGTCGAGTACCTGCGCGAGCGCGGGGTCGAGGTCGAAGAATTGGCTCCTGGAGAAGACGCTCCGACCTTCTAGCCCGATCGATTCATTAGGTAGTACTCCAGAGCTCGCAAGTCGCCTTCTAGTGGGGCTTTGGGGAATGTGTCACCGCAGACGGCCTCGTAGGGCCTTCGAGGACGCCAAACCTGCCTAAGTGCCGCTAGGGGGGAGAGGGCGGAGTAGCCGCCCGTTTGCGATGTCTGGTGTGTTTCCTCGTGATTCGATCAGGCTAGTCTGGGGCGATGAAGCTCTACGCGCGCGCCGTCTGTGGCTCAGGCCTATTGGTCCTGGGCTTGGTCCTTGCCTCCTGCCGGGCAGCGGATCCCTTTGGTCAGGAACCTGGGGTGCCGCGCCCCGAGCAGGGTGCTGTGGTGTCCGAGCATCCCCTGGCTACGCGCGCCGGGCTGGAGATCCTGGAGGCGGGCGGCAATGCGGCCGATGCGGCGGTGGCCACGGCGCTCGTGCTGGCGGTGGTGTATCCGCAGGCCGGCAATCTTGGCGGCGGCGGCTTCGCGGTTTGGGTGCCGCGTGAGGGCGAGCCGAACACGCTCGACTTCCGGGAGCTGGCGCCGGCTGGCTACACTCCGGAGCTGTATCAGGACGCCGCCGGGGAGGTAGTTCCTGAGCGCTCATTGGCCACGCCTTTGGCGGTTGGCGTGCCCGGTTCACCGGCGGGGTTGTACGAGCTCTATCGTCAGTACGGATCCAAGGTCCAGGGGCTGACCTTCGCCGATCTGTGCGAGCCGGCCATTCGCCTGGCGCGCGACGGTTTTGAGGTGGATGCGTGGTTGGCGCGCGACCTGCGCTCGAGTAAGTCGCGGGTGCGACTGGAAGCGGATCCGGGTGCGCGTGAAATTTTCTATCCGGGCGGGGCTCCGCTTGCGGAGGGGCAGGTGCTTAAGCAGCCGCGCCTGGCGGCGACTCTGGAACGCTTGGCGCGCGGCGGTGCGAAGGCCTTCTACGGCGGACCGATCGCTGAAGCCATCGTGCAGAGCTTGCGCGCGGCGGATGAGCGCGCGGGCATCGTGGCGGGTTCGCGCTCCATGACGCTCGAGGATCTGGCTGCTTATAAGGTCGAGGAGCGGCGCCCCTTGGTGGGGCGCTTTCGCGGCTATGAAGTGATCTCCATGGGGCCGCCGAGCTCGGGTGGCTTGGTGCTCTTGCAGGTCTTGGCGGTGCTCAATGGCTTTCCCCTGGATGCGGAGCGAGCGACGGCCATAGCGGGCTTTCAGTTGGGGGATGATCCCTCCAGTACGGAGTGCGGTGTCTCGCCGCGACGCGTGCATTGGTGGATCGAAGCCCTGCGCATGGCCTTCGCCGATCGCGCGCAACATCTGGGTGACCCGGACAAGCACAAAGTGCCCGTGGGCAGCCTGCTTTCGGCCGATTGGGTGGCGCGCAGGCGCGTTTCCATCGGTGAGCAGGCGCGACCCGACGTGATGCCCTGGGCGCCGGACCCGCTCCCGGAGAGCGAGCAAACCACGCACCTCTCCGTGCTCGAT
>JBLIOL010000209.1:0-9994 GCA_047639615.1 Planctomycetota bacterium
GCCCCTGTCAGGGGGCCGCCCGACTTGCATTTCAGCCTCTGGGGGCCCCTTTACGTCGCTTTGGCCCATTTTTTGGCCGAAATTCGACCGCAATTCCAGCGCCACTCCGTTCTAAGACGATGGAGGCCATGGCCTCGGACCCGTTCCGAACGCCACTTCCCCCGTTTTGTACAATTTGAGTCTGCTGGGGGGCATCTGCCCTCCACGCCACCCGAGCCTATGGCAGTCGGTAGGGGTGGGCGCTACAACAGAGGTCCTGTAATAGGACGTCTCGGCGTCCTATCTCCGCCTGGCTAACCGTGGGGCCGGTCCTTCTTGAAGGATCTTCGGTTGGCTGGCGGGCTCAGAAATCGTCTGTCCGTCGTCTGTCACCCATCGAATCACCATGCTCTGCGCGCTCATCCTACGCGTGGCTCTGGTCCTCCCCGGATCCGCCCTCGCAACCCCTGTTCACTCCGCTTGCCCAGCGGAGCCTATCCTCGAGTCGAGCGCTTTGCCCGATGACGGGCGTGGAACCCCGTACAGGCTGAAGAAGGGCGACGCCATCTGCGGCCTCTCCGAAGCACGCCAGCTGACGAACCCCGCCAAAGTCGACTTCAAGGCCTTGATGGATGTCACGGCTGAGATGAAAGAGCTCAAGCGCAATAAAATCGACCCGAACTCCGCGCGCGGAATCGAGTTGACCTGCAAGGCGCGCGAGCTCGTTCGCGATGCGTGCACCCTGGTGCGCACCGAGAAAACGCACTGCTCGATCTGGAAGAAGATTTCGCGACGCGACGGCGTGAAGATTGTGGACGTGACCAGCGCCGTGAAAGCCAAGCTGACCGTCGGCGGCGGTATCTAGGTCAACCTAGGGACTGGCCCGCGGGCATCCCTGCTCGCGCTGGTTCCATCGACCTCTGGGCGCTAGCTTCATTCCGTGCCCAACCTCAAGGCCCGATCCTCACGTGTGCGTGTGGCCCTGCTGCTAGCGGGCCTCAGCTGCTTCGCTGCTTGCGAGACCTCGCGCAATTCCACCCAGCGCGCGCGCAACGAAGCAGTCAATCTCGAGTTGTTCCAGCAACTGCTCGAGGGCGGCACCATGCAGCCCCTCGACAACTTCGAGGAGGACGCCTACCTGGCGCAGATCGAGGAGCGCTACCGCAATTCCATGGGCGGCGGCGACCAGGCGGGTGACGAGACGCCCCTTGAGAACACGGTGTTAGAGCCCGAGCCTTACGACGAGCCGGTCATCAATCCCTATGTAGAGTTCGGTGGCCAGATTCAGCCGTACTCGACGGGCCTGATCATGAAGCCCTACACCTTTCCGGCCGGCATGGGCACCAAGGTGCTCGAGCTTCTCACTGCCTACGGCGACTTCCCGATCTTCCACTCTGGCATCGGCGGCGCTGGCTCGCCCGGCCCGGAGGAGCTGCAACCTCTGGATAGTGTGATGTTGGACCTGCGCCCGGGCTGGTCCGTGGAGGCTTGGTCCGATCCGCGTGGTGCATCGAAGGGTATCTTGCAGGCGCCCAATCCGATCGTGCTGGGCGACATGTTGATCGTCACGGCAAGTCCAGACCTACTGGCCGATGTGGAGCACTTCATACGCATCTTCATCGAGAACGTCAAGCAGATCGAAATCGAGGCGCAGATCGTCGAGGTCATCACCACTGACAGCCTCGACGTGGGTATCCGCCGCCTCGACGAGAGCACGCCTATCTTCGGCCTGCCCAACCCGGGCAGCCTGGTAAACCAGATCGACTTTTCCCTGCCCAACACGGTGGAGACCGGATCGGTAGGCAACGCGCTCTTTGGCTTGGGCGCGGTCTTCGACGGCGTAACTTTCAACGCGGTGCTGGAAGCGGTGGCCGCCTCCGAGAATGTGTCGATTATCTCGCACCCCAAGGTGGCCGTGCGTGAGGGGGCTCGCGCTGATATCGTGAACACGAAGGAGATCCCCTTCTTCAACATCTCGGCCATCAACGCCAACGGCAATTTCACCACCACGGTGACCTACAAGCCGGTGGGGGTGCAGATGTACGTGATCCCGCGCGTGATCGGCGACGACACGATCATCCTGACCATCGACATTGAGGCTTCGCAGCAGACCGGTACGGCCGTGACCTTCACCCAGGGAGGGGGCGACAGCGCCTCGCAGATCACGGTGCCGGAGATCTCTCACCGAGCAGCACGTACTATCGTGCGGCTAGAATCTGGTCAGGCCGTGATCATCGGTGGCCTGATCACCAAGCGCACCCTGGAGCGCGAGAAGAAGATTCCCTTCCTGGGGGACATCCCGCTCCTTGGGGGGCTCTTCCGCAGCCGCTTCAGCTTGACCGAGACTTCCAACGTGCTGTTCCTGATCCGCCCTCGCATCCTCGTGAGCTCGGATATGCACAACACATTCAGCCGCTGACAGGCCAGAATCAGGAGGAAGATCGGCCGCCCACTGGCGTCCACCCCCGTCCCATGCTTCTCCTAGGCTATCGACGCGCGAACCCGGACCGCCGGGGCGCAGCCCTGCTGCTGGCATTCCTGGTGCTGATGGTGATCCTGATGATCACCTACCAGATCACCCGTTCCACCAGCACCGACCAGATTGAGACCCGGCGCAGCTTGGTCTTCACGGGCATGGACTTGGCCATCGAGTCGGCCTTCCTGCAGATCGCCGAGGATCTCGCCGCCGACGGCGACGCCGGCGGCGCGGCCGAGGACTCTGAGGATGGGCCGCCCCTGCCTCCGCTTGGCGGTGAAGGTGAGGGTGAGGGCGGAGAGCCCGAGAGCACGGACTCGCAGATGGATGAGTGGGCGACCCCCAGCGCGACCACCATCGGTGGCTTGGACCTGCGCATCCTGATCGAGGACGAGAATCGCAAGTTCAACATCCTGGGCATGCTGGCCGAGGATGAAGAGGAGGCCCAGACGGCCTTCGATATCGTGGTGCGCATCCTGGACCAGGCGCGCGAGGGCACTCTGGCGGACATCGCCAGCGGCGAGGCTGAAGTTATGGCGCGCGTCATGCGTGACCACATGCTCTCTCGCGACAACACCATGTTGCCGTCGCCGCTGCTGCTCTCAGCGGGACCGGTCGAGGAGCAGGAGGCGGGTGCGCCGGTGCTGCCCATGTCCCTACGCGAGTTCTTGGTGCTCGAGCCCTTCGAGCCGCACCACTTCCGCGACCTCTTCGATGAGAACGGCGACCGGGTGCATTCCATAGGCTCCTTCCTGACCATGTACACCAGCCCCACGGATGGGGGCGGTACCCCCGAGGGGGGCTGGGCGGTCAACGTCAACACAGCACCCTTGGCCGTGTTGATGTCGCTCTTCGATACGCGCGTGGTCGACAGCCGCGTGTGGGACGAGGTGCTGCTCTACCGCAACGACGAGGAGGAGCTTGGGCCTGACGACGAGGAGGTCGAGCCCACTCTGGATGAGTTCGGCAACGAGGTCATCGTCAAGCGCATCTTCGACGACCTGGAAGAGCTCGACGAGGTTTACGACTTCGAGGCCCTAGAGGCGGAGGTCAAAGCTGAGGTACTGGAGCGCCTGCAGGTGAACTCGGATGTGTTCAGCGTGACCATCACTTCACGCATGGCCACCTCGAATCAGGATCAAGGTAGCGAGGGATTTAACACGCGCCGCGAGCGCGAGGAATACGAGCGCGATGGCACGCACCTGGTGCGCACCGTGCGCCGGATCTACTGGCGCGTCAGTTCGGAGGAGGAGAGCAGCATGGTCATCCTGGTCAACTGGGAAGTGCTCGACTACTCGCCCCTCGAGGTCTTGGACTTCCCGGACGCGGATTTCTAGTGGCGGCCCGCAAGCGCCGCAAGAGTAGTGGCGCCCAGCGCGCGCGTTTGGAGGTCTATCACCACCTCTTCGCTGCGGCGGCCGAAGAGATGGGCGCCTCGCTCATGCGTTCGGCCTTTTCGCCCAACATCAAGGAGCGCCGGGACTTCTCCTGTGCGCTCTTCGGGGCCGATGGCGAGATGGTGGCCCAGGCAGCGCACCTGCCGGTGCACCTGGGGAGCTCGCCCCTGTCCTTGGCTGCCGTCCGCGAGGACCTGGAGCTGGGCCCGGGTGATGTGGCGCTGCTCAATGATCCCTTCCGCGGCGGCACGCACCTACCGGATGTGACCTTGGTCACGCCCGTGTTCCTAGGCAAGCAGGGAGCTAGCCCGGACTTCTACTGCGTGAGCCGTGCGCACCATGCGGACATCGGCGGCTATCACCCGGGCTCTATGGCACCTGTGCCGGATGTGCACGGGGAGGGGCTGCGCCTGCCGCCTGTGTATCTGTTCCGCGCTGGCGAACTCAACGCCGAGTTGCTGCGGGTCATCCTGGCCAATGTGCGTGTGCCCGAGGAGCGCCGCGCGGATCTCCTAGCCCAAGCCAGCGCCGGCGCGGTGGGGGCCAAACGTTTAGAGGCTCTGGCCCGGGAGCACGGTGTAGGCGAGTTGCGCAAGCGCGGCGCGGAGCTTGTGGATTGGACGGCGGACCTGACCGCGGAGCTGCTGGCCAGCCTGCCCAAGGGTCGCTTTCAGTTTGAGGATCGCTTGGAGTTGGGCGGCGGCGAATGCGCCTACGTGCGCGCCAGCTTGCGCAGGCGCGGCAAGCGCCTCGAGGTCGACTTCCGGGATAGCGACGATCAGGTGGGCGCGCCGGTGAACACAGTGCGCGCGGTGGTGGTATCGGCGGTGCTCTACGCCTTGCGCTTGCTACTGCCCGAGGGCACGCCCACCAACACGGGCGTGTTGCGAGATGTGAGCATTCTGACCCGGCCCGGCAGCGTGGTGGATGCCTGCTATCCAGCTGCCGTGGCGGCTGGCAATGTGGAGACGAGCCAGCGCCTGGTGGATGTGCTACTCGGTGTGTTGGCCCAGGTCTTGCCTGGGCAGATGCCGGCGGCCAGCGCTGGAACCATGAGCAACCTCTCCTTCGGCTCGAGCTCGGAGGGCTTCGCTTACTACGAGACCCTGGCCGGGGGCGCCGGGGGCGGACCCGCGGGGCCCGGGGCGCATGCCTTGCATACGCACATGACCAACACCCGCAACACGCCGGTGGAGGTGCTCGAGAATGAACTGCCCGTGCGCGTACTGAGCACCAGCATTCGTCGCGGCTCCGGCGGCGCCGGTACGCACCCTGGCGGAGATGGGATCGTGCGCCGCTTGCGCTTCCTGAGCCCGGCCCGCGTGGGCTGGGTGGCCGATCGTCAGCTGCAAGGCCCCTGGGGCCTGGCTGGGGGCTCTGCAGGGGAGCCTGGGGCTGCTGCCTGGCGGCCGGCGGGTGCGCGCAGGGATCGCCCCCTGGAGGGCCTGACGGCCCTCGACGTGGAGGCTGGCGCGGAGCTAGAGGTGCGTACCCCCGGCGGCGGCGGGTACGGAAGCAGTTCTTAGCGCTGGCCCAGCGCGGGTTCATTGCGGGCCTACATCGAGCTAGTTTCAGAGGCTCCCGGAATAAGCTTGTGGCACCTCGGGGGTGCCGCAGAGAATCCTTCCCCCGACCAGCAGGTCAGGCTTCTCTCCCGCCAACCCAGCACCCGAAATACCGACCAATTCATGCCTTCTCTCAGCGTCTTTGGGGCCCAGTGGGGCGACGAAGGAAAGGGCAAGGTCATCGACCTGCTCAGCGCCGATATGGACCTGGTGGTTCGCTACCAAGGTGGGGCCAACGCAGGCCACACGGTGGTGGTGGGCGATGAGTCCTACGCTCTGCACCTGATCCCCTCCGGCATCCTGCACTCCGACAAGGTCAACATCGTTGGCTGTGGCGTTGCAGTAGACCCGCTCAAGTTCCTCGAGGAGATCGAGGGCCTGCGTAAGCGCGGCGTCGAGATCAGCGGCAAGAACCTGCGCCTCTCCGCCGGTTCGCACGTGATCTTCGAGCACCACAAGCGCATCGATGGCTTGTCTGAGCGTTGGAAGGGCAAGGGCCGCATCGGTACCACCGGTCGCGGCATCGGTCCGTGCTACGGCGACAAAGCCGCGCGCATTGGCCTGCGGGTTTGTGATCTCTTGGATCCGGAGCGCTGCAAGGAGCGCTTGGGCGCGGTGCTCGCCGAGAAGAACGCGCTGATCGAGCGCGTGCACGAGGAAGAGCCCCTGGACCTGGACGAGCAGCTCGGCATCTACGCCGACCTGGGAGAAGCTCTGCGTCCGTTCGTGGGCGATACGGGCCGTGAAGTGCGCGAGGCTTACAACGCCGGCAAACGCGTGATGTTCGAGGGCGCCCAAGGGCTGCTGCTCGACATCGATCACGGTACCTATCCTTACGTGACATCCTCCAACACCGGCGTTGGTGGCATTTCCAACGGCGTCGGTTTCCCCCCGCGCTCGATCGAGTCAGCCTTGGGCATTGCCAAGGCCTACTGCACGCGCGTGGGTGAGGGTCCCTTCCCCACGGAGCTCTTCGGCGACGAGGGCGACGCACTGCGCAAGGCCGGCAAGGAATTCGGCACCACCACCGGACGCCCGCGTCGCGCGGGTTGGTTCGACGCGGTGGCCGTGCGCTACGCCCTGGAGTTGGGCGGCGCCGATGGCTGGGTCTGCACCAAGCTCGACGTGCTCTCCGGTTTGGATGAACTGCGCGTGGGCGTGGCCTACAACCTGGACGGCGAACGCCACGATCATTGGCCCGCACACCTGTGGGGCATCGAAGGCGTCGAGCCCGAGTACAAGAGCTACCCCGGTTGGACCGAGGATATCTCGAGTGTGCGCAGCTTCGATGAGCTGCCGATCACGGCGCAGGAGTACATCCACGCTCTCGAAGGACTGGTGGGCGTGCGCGTGCGCATGATCTCCGTGGGTCCCGAGCGCGATGCGATCATCGATCGCGGAGCGATGTAGATGGCCATGCCCGAGGTAGTCAGGCCTGACGTGGGCGGGGCTTTCCCCGAACATGTTGCCGTCATCATGGACGGCAATGGTCGGTGGGCTACGGAGCGCGGCATGTTGCGCGTCCAGGGACACCTGGCCGGCGTGCAGTCCGTGCGCGAGATCACTACCTCCTGTGCTCGCATGGGCATGGGCAGCCTGACCCTCTACGCCTTCTCGGTGGAGAACTGGAAGCGGCCCACGCGCGAGGTGAAGTACCTCATGCGGTTGCTGCGGGTGTTCCTGCGCCAGGAGCGTGCCACCCTGATGAAGAACGGGGTGCGTCTGCGCTGCATCGGGCGCTTGGACGACCTCTCTCCGGCCGTGCTGCGCCAACTGCGCAAGACTGAGGAGCTGACCGCAGGCAACACCGGCATGGTGCTGCGCCTGGCCCTGTCCTACGGCAGTCGCTCGGAGATGGCGGACGCGCTCAAGCGCTACGGCGAGGACGTTGCAGCCGGCAAGGTCAAGCCCAAGGACGCTGACGAGGAGACCCTGCGCGGGTACCTCTACGATTCCATCACACCGGATCCCGACCTGGTGATCCGCACGGCGGGGGAGATGCGCATCTCGAACTTCCTGCTGTGGCAGATGAGCTACGCGGAGTTCTACGTGACACCCACCTGCTGGCCGGAGTTCCGGGAGGAAGAGCTGCTCAAAGCGCTACGCTCCTTCGCTGAGCGCAAGCGCAAGTACGGCGGGCTACCCGGCGACGAAGACCCGAGCGATGCCCGGGACTCCGCGTGAAATCCGCGGCCTCTGCTAGGAGCGTGTCGCACATAGCAAACTTCGCGAGCCACGCCAACTTCGCGAGCCACGCACCCTTTTCCGCGATGCTGCGTTGCACCAAACCCAGGGTAGCTACGGTTACGAGGGTCTTGGCGCGCCTTGCCTCGCGAAAAATGGCACATGCCTCGCAAACTCGGCTATGCGCGACACGCCCCTAGGCTATAGCCCTAGCCTGAGCGCGGGTCTCCCTACGGGATCCATCGCAGAGCCCTGGAGCCTCCTATGACCACCGCCACCCAAGCGCTATCGAGCGCCACTCCCGCGAGCCTCACCCGCAGTCAGCGCATCTGGCGCCGTACCCAAGTCGGCGGCGGTCTCGCGACGGTGGTGGGCCTGGCCCTGTGGTCTACGTGGTTGCCCCAAGGGCCAGCTATCGTGGCTGTGCTGGGCTTCGTCATGAGCGTGGGCTGTGCCCTCGAAGCGGGCCGCATGGGACTGCTCGGTCGCAGCTCCATGGCCTACGCACTGATCGCGGCGGCGCTGGTTCCGTACGCGGTGCTGTATGGGGTGTATTCGCCTGAGGCGACCCTGCGCGTGCCGGATTGGGGCGGAGGCGGGCGCTACATCGGCGCGCTGCTGCTGGCTGCCGTGGGCACCACCATCGTGCTGATCGTGGGCGCCCTGCCGACCGTGGTTGGCAAGCGCCATCACACGGACCCAAGTGCTGCGCGGCTCTTGCTCTGGTCCCTGTGGGTCGCCCTACCCATGTCGGGCCTCGTGCCGATCCTGCTCTTCGCTGGACCGGCTGGGCTCGTGGCGTTGATCCTGCTCTCCAAGTTGGGCGACGTGGTGGGTTACTACGTGGGCAGCGCCATCGGCCGCACCCATCCCTTCCCGAACATCAGTCCGGGCAAGACCACCGCCGGCTGCGTGGGTTCGCTCCTGGCCGGTACTCTGGCTGGCTACTTCTGTCAGCGCATGGGGCTCTTCCCCGAGGCGCGCATGGGCTGGGCCTCGGGCCTCTTGGCCGGCGCCTTCGTGAACATCGCTTCCCAGGCCGGCGACCTGCTCGAGAGCGTGGCCAAGCGGCGCTCTGGGGTGAAGGACTCCGGCACGACCTTCGGTCCCAGTGGGGGCTTCCTCGATCTGGTGGATAGCCTGCTGCTCTCCATTCCCGTGGCCTTGCTCACCTGGCCGCTGCTTTTCCATCTTCCCTACCTAGCTGAGGGCCTGCGGGCGCTCGGTGGCAATTAGTTTGAACCCTCCCTTCGAGATCACGATCCCCCTACGCTCCAACGACGAGGCCATCCTGGTGTTGGGGCCCTTCGACCGCTTCGCCAAGCTACTGCGGCAGGAGCTGGACATCGAGCTCTACGCCCGCACGGGCAATTTGCGTCTGCGTGGCATGCAGGAGCAGGTGCAGCTGGCCGAGGGCCGCATCGAACACCTGCTGGGCAAGAGCCGCAAGGGCCGCGAGCTGACTTTGCAGGACATCGAGACGATCCTGTTGGGCCGTCCTCCGGAAATGGAGCGCAAGCAGCCTGCTGGCGAGCAGTCCTACCGTGCTCAGCAGCGTCCGCGTTCGGCGGATACGCGCAGCCTGCCGCGACGCTTGACCAGCTTCAAGGTGCGTGCGGTTCAGCCGCGCAACGAGAACCAACGGCGCTACATGGATCTGATCGAGCACAACGATCTGATCTTCGCCCTCGGCGCGGCCGGCACGGGCAAGACCTACCTGGCTGTTTGCGAGGCGGTCAGGATGCTCCGGCAAGGTGTCGTGCGGCGCTTGATCATCACCCGACCGGTGGTGGAGGCGGGCGAGCGCCTGGGCTTCCTGCCCGGCGATCTGCAGGCCAAGTTGGATCCCTACATGCGTCCTATCTACGACGCGCTGCACGATCTGATCGACCCCGATGATGTAGCCCGCTTGGAAGAGGCCAACGTGATCGAGATCGCGCCCTTGGCCTACATGCGTGGACGCACTCTGAGCAACGCCTTCGTGATCTTGGACGAGGCGCAGAACACGACCCTGGGCCAGATGAAGATGTTCCTCACGCGCATGGGCGAGGGCTCGCGCATGGTGGTGACCGGCGATCCGACCCAGAACGACCTGCCGCAGAATGTGCGCAGCGGTCTCTTGGATGGCGTGCGGCGCTTGCGCGGCCGCGAGCGCATCGGGGTGGTGGAGTTCACCGCCGACGATGTGGTGCGACACCCGTTGGTGGCTCACATCATTCGTGCCTATGAGACCTCGGCGCCTCCCGGGGAGCGTGATTCGTCCGAGCCTGGGCGAGACTCCAGGTGAGCATCAACATCACTTGGGACACGCCCTTGCCGCCGGAGCATGCGGCGGCCCTGGGTGATGCCAGCCTGGTGGCTGCGGTGCAGGCGGCGCTCGCCCATGGCGAGCG
>JBLIOL010000210.1:0-9935 GCA_047639615.1 Planctomycetota bacterium
CACTTCGATCAGGACTCCGACCACAGTCGCCAGTGCTGCACCAGAGGAGATCCCGAAGAGCATCACGGAGGTTGCGATTGCCACCTCGAAGTGGTTGCTTGCACCAATCATGGCGCTGGGAGCAGCGTCGGCGTATCGGAGCTTAAGCTTCCGAGCCAGTCCGTATGACAGCCCGAAGATCAACAAGGTCTGGACGACCAATGGGACGGCGATCCAAAGAATCGTCATTGGTTTCCGAAGGATCGTGTCGCCCTTGAACGAGAACAAGAGCACGAGCGTCAGCAGCAACGCCGTGATAGTGATTGGCGTAAGCACGTGAAGGAACCTCTCTCGAAACCACGGCTCCCCCTTGGCGGCGATGATCCACTTGCGTGACAGGATGCCCGCCAGCAGGGGAAGCGCCACGTAGACCCCAATCGACAGCAAGAGTGCTTGCCACGGAACGGGTAAGCGACCGACACCCAACAACCAGCCACCCAGGATTCCATATAGGACGAGCATGACGAGAGAGTTGATGGCGACCATCACTAACGTATGCCCTGCGCTCCCCTTAGCCAGGTCACCCCAAACCAAGACCATCGCTGTACAGGGGGCAATCCCCAGCAGGATGCAACCGGCGAGATAGCTCCTCCACAGGGGAATCTCCAACAGCCTCACGCCTTCGCGCAGGACCACTTGACCTGAGCCGTATTGCGTCCCAACCGCCAGATCGAGGCCAAACGGGAGCTTCACCAGGTCTGTCGCTTCTGGACCGATGAATTGCAGGAACACCGTGCCGAGGAAGAAACTGGCGATAGCCAGCATAGTGAATGGCTTGATGCACCAGTTGACGAACAGTGTCAGAAGCACTGGACGAGTGCTCTTCCCTGCCGCCACGACTTCCGCGAAGTCGATTTTCACCATGATGGGATACATCATGAAAAACAGGCAGACCGCGATAGGGATTGAGACCACCGGCGCCCCATTCACATCGAGCGTCATGCCGTCCAGAGTCCGCGCAAACCCGGGCGCAAAGCGTCCCAACAAGATGCCCGCTCCCATGCAGAGGAGCACCCAGAGGGTCAGTAAGCGCTCGAACCCATGCATCCGCGGGTCTGCGTTTGCTGGTGCTGCGTCCGTTACCTGTTGTTGGTCGAGATTCATCAATAGTCCTATTCGGGTCCACCGGCTACGAGCACCGGTAGACAACTCGCCACACCATACTCCGCCACAGTGAATCTGGGAGGGCTCTTCGACCGCACCCCTAACTAGGGCCGTGTCCGAGACCGAGCATCAGTCAGGGTCGGACACCGACGACGCGATCGGCCAGCCCGTGGTTACTGAACTGCTGAACCAACTGAAGGGGTACGGGCCGTTCGATCATCCACGCACTAAGGCCGCTGACCCTTTCAGTGCGTTCAGTGATTCAGCGCTCACTGGAAGCTTGGACTCGCGACTGGAAGAGCAGCGTGATCGCCTCTGCTCCAACCGCGAGACTTTTGGGACGGGGGACAGTCGGGCCCGGTGCTAGGGCCCAACGGATCAGCCATCCGTCTCAGTCCTTCATCCGGTGATCGCGCACGACAAGCTCACCCTTGCTACTGCGCACGTAGATGCGACCGTTGACGAGCACCGGCATGGTCCAGCAGACTCCGCCGCTGGTCACCTTGGCGCGCGACAGCTCCTCGTAGGACTCGGGGTTAGCACTGACCACAGCCAAGTCACCTTTGGAGGTATGCACCAGTAGGCGTTCGCCCGCGGCGCTGAGGGCGCCCTGGCCAATGCCCCTCTCTGCCCACAACTCCTCGCCGTCCAGGTTGAAGCACTTGAGCACCGCCTCGTCGATGCCGTAAATGTGGTCATCGATTAGCAGGGAGGTGGCCATCTTGTTCTTCATGCTCTTGGTCCCCCAGAGTTCGAGGATCTCATCGCCCGTGAAGGCCAGCATCGCACCACCGTGGCCGTAACCCGAGGAGATCCAAATGCGCTCATCGTCGACCACAATCGGCGTGGCCGCGTTGACGTCGTACTGGGTCTCCCACTTGCTTTGGGCCAGCTCCTTGCCATTGCTCTGGTCGAGCACCACGAAGGACTTGCCCCCCATAACCGCCAGCACATCCTTGCCGCCCATTTCACTGGCAGCGGGCGTTGAGTAAGCGTGACCGTATTCCTTGCTTTCCCAAAGCAGCTTCTTCTTGCCCTTCTGGAAGGCCAGCACCTTGCCCACGTGTAAGACAATCATGTCGTCAAGCACGAGCGGCGAGGCAGCGAAGCCCCAGGTCGGCAGCTCGAGATTGTGTTCCTTGTGGAGGTCGATCGTCCAACGCAGCTTGCCCGTCTTCGCGTCAAGCAGTGTGTACATGCCTTCGCGGTTCAGTACGTACACGTCGTCCCCGTCGACCGAGGGCGTGCAGTTGGTGCCACCGCCGTGGTACTGGGCCCACTTCTTGGCAGGGTAGGAGTAGCTCCAAAGCTCCTCACCACTGACCGCGTCGAGGCAGTAGATAACATCCTTTTCCTGCTCTTTGTCCCAACCGGCGGTGTAGAGCTTGCCTGCCGAGATCGACACCGCGGAGTAGCCCAGGCCGACGGCCTTGGTCCAGAGCGCCTCGGCCTGACCCTCCGACGACCAGTCGGTCTCGCTCGAAATGCCATTGCGATCGGGGCCGCGCCACTGGGGCCAGTCTTGGCCGGAAAAGGCGGAGGGAGCGAGAACGGCCGTGAGGATGAGTGTGCGCAGCATGAGGGTGTGCTCGGGGTCGGGTTGGGTATCGTGGGACACCTGCGGGGGGCGCAGTGTACCAATGCCGGAGCTCGAGGCTGGAAGCCGAGTTGTCAAGCCTGGAAGCTTGCCCTGAAAGCCGGGGGTTGCTCGATGCAGTTCATTCGGCCTAGAAGACCGCCCGAGAACCACTGGTCAGCAAAGCGCCGGTCCCCGAGCGTGGCGCCGTTCCGAGAGAGTCCCGTAGGAACTGCTCCTCGCGGCGGATGCAGCGCTTGGCGAGCAAGCATGGGCCCAAACACCACCCATCAGGTGCCGTCTCGTCGAGGCACATCCACGCCAAGGCATCTCAGAGCAACGCCGAAGCGATCAGCCAGCCCCTGGTTACTGAACAGTGGACAGAGATCGAACACGTGCGAGCGTCGATGCGAACTTCATGGCCTAAGCCTAGGCCCGTGCACTTGCTCAGGATCTGCCTAAGTCAATGCGCGCCACCCTGGTTCCCGGTTCAGGCAACTAACGCATGGCGACCGTGGAGACTCCGGCCTCGGCACTGCCCCTAGCGTGCGAGTACACAGGAAACGTCTCCGGGGGCAGGCCAAAAACCAGCAACCGTTCCAAGGGTGCCGTCCAGGGCGATGCTCAGGGTGACGATGGTCTTGGAGTTCGTGTTCCCGATCCAGAGGCGATCGCCCAAGGGGTCTAGAGCGAAGGTGCGCGCGTGGTCGCCTCCGGTGGAGCTGCGAGACAGCTCGCGGAGGCTGCCGTTCTCGTCAATGGCGTAAGCGGTCAGGTCGTTGGCTGGCTCGCGGTTGACCGCAAAGAGGAAACGGCCGTCGGCTGAGATGTGAATGTCGGAGCTGCGGCTACCGGCCTGCGTGAAACCGTCGGGCAGGTTGGAGTTTTGACCGAGGGCGGCCCAGGTCGCTCCCCTATCCGCCAGGCGGAAGGAAGAGATCGTGCTGTTGAGTTCGCCCAGCACAAAGGCCCAGGGAGAGCTGGGATGCAAGGCCATGTGGCGTGGGCCTGTGCCCGCGGGGACGGCTGCGGATCCGGACCATTCCAAGGCGCCGGAGGTGGGGTCCACACGCAAGATTGCCACGTGATCGGCACCCAGGGCGGGAACGTAGGCTAGCTCGCCGCTTGGATGCCAACGCACCTGATGTGCCTTGGTCAAGCGCGCATCGCCCTGGCCCCCCAATCGACTGACGGAGGGTCCGGGGATGCCCGCCTTGGAAAGCGGTAGACAGCTGACGGCACCATCGCCGTAGCTCGCCACAAGAGCCCAGCGAGCCGCGGGATCGAGGGCCACGTGGGTGCCGCGAATCCCGACTCGGGCCTTACCCAGAGAGACCAAGGTGGATGCCTCCTGGTTCCACTGCACCGCGAAGAGGTGCTCGTCCCCCAGGGCATAGATGATCGGAAGGGTCGGGTGCATGGCGAGGAAGCGCAGAGGCTCCGGCAGGGCGCTGCTGGCGACGCTCGCCCTGGGCGCACCGGCCACGAGCTCAAGGCAATCCAAGGACCCATCCCTGCAAGCCACAAAGAGATAGTTGGCGGCTTGGATGGATCGGGACTCGGCCCCGCGCAGTTGCTGCTCGCGACGCCTTTGGAACTCCCGGGTCTCGTCCTGGTCAAAACCGGAAGTTCGGCTGCGCTCGCCCGCTTCCATGAGGATCAGGAGGCCGTCTGTGGTGCTGGCGATCTGACCCTCGAGGCCGCTACGGTTCAGGGGATCGAAGCTCCAGTTGCTCTCCGAATGTCGGTGGCCTTTCACCGATGCCGCCATCGTGTAGCGTTCGGTTGGCAAGCCGTGGAACTCGAACTGGCCGTCAGGCGAAAGCTCGATCACCTTGGAATCCCAAGCTCGCTCACGACTTAAGCGCAGACGTGATCCGGCCGGGATGGGCTCACCGTCCTCTCGCTCCACGCGTCCACTGAGACTGTGCCCGGCTGCGACCGTCATGTCCCCCACGCTGACTTCGCCTCCGTGATCCGCACTGCGCACCTCCAGCGCTGCTACGGCGCCCACGGAATCGAGATCCTGCAGCCTGCCGTAGACGTAGTGAGCCTCCTTGGGCTGGACGTTGAGGAAGGTGAAGCGCCCCTGCTCGTCCGTGGATATGGACCGGTCCCCCACCCAGCCATCACTGCTTCGATCGACCTGCACGAGCCCCATGGTCACGCCCGCGAGGGGCTCTCCGGCATGCACGAGGCGGCCCGAGATCGTCGCGCCTATACCCAGCTCAAAGGAGGTGTCCTCGCCGGGTACGGCGCCTTGCAGAAAGCCGGTGGCGCGCGCCCTGGCGCTTGCCGCCAGGTGATAGCGGGCGTCTGGCTCCGCGCCGAAGAGCACGAAGCGCCCCTCGTCGTCGGTCACCGCGAGTGCGTCCAGCCCCTCGATGTACCCATAGGTCGAAGTCTCTCCGCGGATGACGGCGGTGGCTGAGACGCTGGCGCCGAGGATGGGTTGCCCGTCCTCGCTGATCACCTGACCACGCAGCACGTCCTTACGACCCTCGGCGCTGGGGCGCGCCTCAAGCTCGAAAGAAATGGGGCCCAGTAGAGGATCCACGCCATACGAAAAGGCCGGCGCATGACCCGGAGCCACGGCCAAGAGGTTGAACAGCAGGTCTGGATCGAGGTCTTGGAGAGTGAACGAACCGTCCACCGCCGTGCGCACGAACTTGGCGCAATCGGCGTAGCAGGAGGGTCACAAGCTCGCTGTGCCTACGCGAGGCTTCGCCGTGTATACGAAGAGAGTGGCGCCCTCCAGGGGCTTCCCGGAGGGGTCAAGGACGCTGCCGCTGATGTCCTGGCCTAGGGCCGGGAGGGCGAGCGTGAGCGAGGCGAGCAAGGCAATCCACTGCATGCTCACGATCATAGGCCCACGCCTCACAAAGTGCCTGAGGACAGTACCCTGCTCGGGCAATTAAGACGGCCTTAGGCGCAGGCACACCACCGAGCCCAAGCGTAACCACGGATGGACCACTGCTTGAGGGTGCGGCTCGGCAGGCTCTTTAAGCGTCCGATCAGAAGCTGCCCTTCCACTGCTCCGTATCGACGAACCAGCGCTCCTCGCAAACCAAGTCGCCCCGGAACTTGAAGAGAATCGCGAGCTGCGAAGCCGGCATCTTGTCGGACTTCCACTCGACGATCGTGACCACTTCATCGGTGCCTTCCATGTGACGCATGCCTGTGATGTCGAAGCCGGGTGGGATCGAATCACCGATACCGTCGAGGGCGGACCGGAAGGCGGCCCTTCCTTCGAGTACGTCTGTCTGGCCTGGCATGATGAAGAGCATGTCTTCGGTGTAGTCGGCAGCCAGCGTGTCGAAGTCTCCGGCAGCGAAGGCATTCCAGCCGCGCTGCACAATGTCTGTCTTGCTCATAGGTCTCTCGTAGGGATGTGAGCGCTCAGTATAGGAACTGCCGATAGGATCGTTCAGCAATCCAGCAGCCTCTCTGCCGTGCGCCTGAGCAATTCGAGTCCGAGGAAATGCTCTTGGCCCCATAGGGATCCCATACGGATCGAACCCAGCAGGATGCTGTATTCTCTTTTCGTCATCGAGCGATCAAATTGACCGGCACGGCCTGCTGTGTGAACAGTGAGGACATAAAAATGAACTGCATTAGATTGGTCTTAGTCATCAGTAGTTTTCTACTCGTGCTGCCGGGTTGCTCCGAGGACACAGCCACTCCAGCGAGCACGCCGGAGGCCGCAGCCGAACCCGCACAAGAAGCGCCCACCACGGGAGTCCGAGTTGCGGGCATGCTGGTTGATCTTGGCGAGTCGAGCAGCACCGAGCGCGTCGATCCTAAGGACGAGAGCGAATGGGAGACGTCGGGTTACTGGGAGCGCGCCACCGCGGACTGGCCTCAGTACTCCCACGACAGCGGTTTCTCCATGATGCTGCCCAGCGGATGGCGCGTGGAGGATTCAGGGCCGAACTTGGAGCTGCTGAACGCGGACACTGGCCTAGATGGTGTGCGCTTCTTCGTGGTCCACCTTCCGATCCAGGGCATCGACTACGTGGACGATGATGAGGACTTCCAGAAGGTGATGGACTGGTTCGTAGCGCAACTGCCAGAGCTCGAGTTCAAGCAACGGAACAAGGAGATGCTGCGAGCACCGCTCGGCTATCAAGATCTTTCCATCGGCTCCTTTGTAGGCGAGTCCGATGGAAAGCGACTGCACGCCGACGTCTACTTGACGGAAGCGGGCAGGGATATGGAGGCCTTCATGCTCTTCGCCATCACCTCGAAGGCGGACGTGCTCCGGGACCGGGTCCGTTTCCTGGGTCGCGCTTTCACTTCGAGCTTCGACCATACGGGAGCGGATTCCGAAGCAGCGCCAAATGCCAATACCCCAAAAGCGGATACCCCAGCCGCCAGTACCCCATCCGCCAATACCCCAGCCGCCAATACCCCATCCGCCAATGTTCTCCAAGCGGCGCCCGTAGCCGGAGACCTCGACGCGGCCTGCGTTGGTCGCTGGATCAGCTCCTCCGTCTACGTCTCCAACGGCTTCTCGTTCTCGAGTGACTCCTACCTGTATCTGGGCCCGGATGGTGTCTGCCTAGCAGGTTCCTCCAGCGGCGGCGGAGGCGGCGGAGTGGTCTACACAAGCGGCGGCGTGGACTACACCAGCCGCGGCACCTGGTCCACTGAGGGCGGAGTCATGGACATGCGTTGGGAGAGCGGGAACAAGCCCTCGCACCAGTATCAGATGCTCGACGTCTGGGAGCCCCAGGACACCTTGATCTGGAGCACGCCGAGCCGAGTCAAGTGGAAGCGTAATTAATCAACCGCCTGCTATCTGGCATGCGGTAGCCACTGCACCAGTGAAGTGAGCAGGCACCATCCACATGCAAAGCGAAGTCATGTGACTCGCCCAACGGCTGCTTCTCATCGGCGCCCTGCTCCAGACGACCGACTCAGCACTCGCCCAGGAAACTGATCCCCCGGAGGTTGTGCTCACAGTGGCCTTGGATCCTGACTTCGAAGACCGAAGAGGATCGCCTGCGCAAGGGACTCACCAAGGCCTACGGTAAACCCATCTACGCCTCGGAGGATTGGGAAGTCTTCGACGAAGGCCGCGTGAGCTTGCGCAAAGACAAGCCCGAGGTGATGGTGCTCGTTGACGAGCTAAGGCACGAGTTTCTGGAGCGCCTAAGGCTGGCTGGGAAGTAGCCCGTCGCTGCGCACCCAGTAGATTTGCCAGGCATCTGTTCTGGACGAGCCCGGGTCTTCACCGGCGGCGAAAAAGAGGAAGCGACCGTCCGGTGTGAGATAGGGATTGCCGCGACTCGGCAGCGGCGAACGCACGCCAAGGGGCATGGCCGGGGACCAGTCGCCCTGCGGGCTTCGGTGGCTTAGCATCAGTCCGTTCGTATCCTCGTAGAGCAGAAAGCGCTGCTCTGGATCGATTAGGGGCGTGGCCTGCTGCCTGCCCTGATTGATGGCGGCAGAGAGCGGCTCGGCCGCATGGAAGCCTTGTCCATCGGGCTTGGCGCGGTAGATCTGCAGGAGCGAGTAGTCCGGGTTGCCCGCGTGGAAGTAGAGCGTACCGTCAGCTGCCAGAGAGGGATGCGAGGCGAGCTTGTGGCGCAGGTTCGGAATGTCCACGTAGATCGGCGCGCCCCACTCATCGCCCTCGCGCTCGCAGCGCCAGAGATGCCATGTGGGCGCCACCTGCGTGTGGTTCACCGGTCGCGTCGAGCAGAAGTAGAGCACCTCTCCGCCTGGCGAAAAGCTCACTCCATGCTCATTGAAGGAACTGCTGAAGAAGGCTGGCTCGGGCTCCGACCAGCCCGCTCCGACCCTGCGGATCAGCATCACATCGAAGCGCTGGAACTCCGCGTCCGAGACCGTGAAGAGAAACTCAGTCAGGTCTGGCGAGAAGCAACCGCCGTGAATCAGCAGGCCACTGGATGCGCGCGCCGGCTCGAACAGCAGCGGCTCTGCTCCCGGGACCCGCGTCGTTCCAAACAGCTCCGCAGCCGTGGGCCCACTCGCGCAGGCGCCCAGCAGCCCCACGAAAAAAGCGGCGACCCAGGCCCGACGACGGCCGCTATCCATGGACGGCATCAACGAGCCGGAAGAAAAAGAATACCCGTGGGCATCATACTCAGCGCGTCCAGATGGCCGGACACATGCTGTGCAGGCACGATGGCGTGCACGTGACTGGACTGGCCGTGGTGGGTTAGTACACCTCCGGCGTTCTCCGCGTAAAAGCCGACCAGGACGACAGCATCGCCGGAACCCTTGTACGTCCAGGGCGCCGGCCCATCCGGGTCTGCGATTGGGCAGGAGTGATCGAGCACGTGCAGCTGCAGCTGCTTGGCGATGCCCTCCACTCGGAAGGGGACCGGGCCACTGGTATCGATGCCGACAGCTTGTGCGGCTTCGCATACGGCGCGCTCCAGGGAGGCCAGGTCGGGCACGGCAGGTAGGCGATGCTGCGTCCACTCAGGCACATTGGCCAGCAACAGGAGGGCCGCTTCCTCGCCCGGCTGCGGGTGGCGAATGAGCAACCCATCCGCGGCCTGGGCATCGAGCACCTCAGCTAGGTCCGCATGCCCACGATCGATGGTGATCTCCGCGGCCAAACCCGCCATGGCGCCCACGGCGATGGTGTGCGGTCCGACGAGCCCGTTGAGCTCCACGCGGCCCTCGGTGTGCCCATCACGCAACACCTCGCGCATGGCGCCCCAGTGACGGACTCTCGGTCGAAAGAGCTCCCCGACGGGCTGCTCGACAGGAAGCTCCGAAGGGGTTGCGCAAGATCCCAGGCACAACACAGCGAGCACAAGGCTAAGACGAGATGTCATGCACACATCCTACATGCGTACGCCATACAGCCACGCAGGAGCTCTGCCCCGTCGGCGAGTTATTGGACCGCAGGCTACAATCAAAGCGGTCCACCTCACTCCACAACACGCTCCTGCCATGCGCCACCTACTGCCCGCCACCCTACTCACGGTTCTCGCCCCCAGCGCTCTGGCCAATGGCCCGATCTTGCTCGACGCCGACACGCCGGCAACGGGCAGCCTGCTCCAGACCACACCCTTGGTCACGGCACACGGCACGATCACCTTCGCCGGAGAAGTGCGCCCCACCTCGGATCCGGAGTTTGCTGCGGCCGGGTCGGTCGGCGACGTTTTCGATATCGTTGGTACCAACAGCGACGCAACGCTCATGTTCGACTTCGACGTGACGAGCTTTGAGTTTA
>JBLIOL010000211.1:0-9930 GCA_047639615.1 Planctomycetota bacterium
CGATGCTGATGCGGATGTCGGTGAATTCGCCTGCGCGGTCCTTGAAGAAGAGCGTGCGCGGGGAGTGCAGGGACCAGCCGCCGCCTAGCACCACTCCGCCTCCGTCGCCGAAGACTCCGAAGATCACAGGACGGTCGGCGCTCAGGCCAGGGTTCTCCTGGCGATCCTGCATGCTGGCGCTGTATGCGGGCCCGATCAGGTAGCCGTCGTTGTCGGCAGCGCGAATCTCGCCGAGATCGCGGGTAGATGTGGCGATGCCGTCGCGCAGGATCCAATCGCAATCGGTGGAACGCGGGATGCGGTAGGCGGGGATCGGCGGCGGGGTGAAGGGTAGGTCGCCGAAGGCCTCTGGCTTGCCCTTGGGGAGGGGCGCTTGGGCTTGCTGCCGTTCTTGCTCTGGAGCTTGCTCAGGTTCTTGCGCGGGCTGGTCAGCGGGCTGGGCCGGTTCGGGGCGCTCGATCTCGCGCGCGCTGAGCGGGTCCTCGGTGCGCACCTCGTACCAATCGGGGACCGTGCGCGGCTCTTGGCGCCCGCTGTCCGAGCGGCTGCAGGCTTGCAGGCCGGTGAGAAATCCGAGCAGTAGGAGGGCTGTCCGTCGAGGGTGGATGTGCATACCGATTAGCGTTCGCCTAGGGCAAGTTCCCAGAAGCCGACGTCGTGCCAGCTGCCGCGCTTGTGGCCGACCTCGTGGAAGATACCTACAAAGCTGAATCCTAGGCTCTCGTGCAGGGCAACGCTGCCCGGATTGGGGAGGGTGGTGCCGGCGATGGCGCGGTGGAAGCCGCGCTCGGTGAGCCCGTCGAGTACGGCCTGCATCAGGCGCTTGCCGAGGCCCTGGCCCCGGGCGGCTTCCGCCAGGTAGACGGCGGTCTCGGCCGTGCGCGCGTAGGCGGCCCGGGCGCGGAAGGGTCCGGCGTAGGAGTAGCCCAGCACCTCGCCGTTTAACTCGGCCACGAGGTAGGGATGCGTGTCCTGATTGGCTTCCCGGCGGCGGTTCATCTCGGCGGCGTCCGGGGGCTGCTCCTCGAAGGAGACCGAGGTGGAGCTCACGAAGGGGGCGTAGATCGCCGCAATGGCACCCGCATCAGAGGCGGTGGCGGGGCGTATCAGGGCGTTCATGGGAGCTATTTCAACAGGAACAGACGCCGGGCGCGAAGGGTCCTATACTCCTGCGGCTCCCATCAGCCCAATTCCCATGACCGACGCAGCTAACGCACACTACATCGAGGCCATGAGTCTCTTTGGCCAGGATAATTTCGCCGAGGCCATCGCGGCCTACACCAAAGCCCTCGACGAGCGGCCCGGGTGGACCGACGCCCTACATGGCTTGGCCATGGCCAACATGAAGGGCGGCACCGTGGACGAGGCCATCGAGATCGGCAAGCGCATCGTCGAACTGGACCCGAAGGATCCCTTCGCGCATACCAGCCTCTCGATGTTCTACCAGCGCAAATCGCAGCTGGCCGAAGAGGCCGGCGACGCCGAAGCCACGAAGATGTGGATCGAGATCGCGGAGAAGGAAGGTGCTGCTGCACGCCTGCTGTCCTGGAAGGAGGAGCTCAAGACGAATCCGAACGCTCTCCCTCCGGGCCCCGCAGGCTCCATGGACGTGATCCAGTAGGGATCACGGCCACGTATCAGTCCTCGTCTTCGTCTTCGTTATCGATGCCGAGGATTTGGCGGCCCTCTTCCGAGATCAGGTGTGGGCCCCAGGTGGGCTGCCAGACGATATCGATCTCGGTCTCTTCGATGGTCTCGAGGGTGTTGACGCGACGCTTCATGACCTCGGGGATCGTGCGCGCTTCAGGGCAGGCCTGGCTGGTCAGGGTCATGGTGATGACGACCTTCGGGGACTCGACCTTGACGTCGTAGATCAGACCAAGATCGACGATATTGACCGGGATCTCGGGGTCGAAGACCTGCTTGAGTTCGGCGTAGACGTCGTCGGCTGTGGGGGCGCTCATGGGAGTGGGGCTGCAGATGGTGGAGTGGTGGGGAGCAGAGCCATGGGCTCCGAATAGCGCAGACTCTAGCCACTTAGGTGGGTTTCGTCGCCCGAGGAATCCATCCTGTGCCGGTTGACAGATATAGGGGCTGCAAAGGAGCATAGGGGCACATGCCGGTTTCCCCCCCCTGGCTGGCCGAGCAGGTTGCTGAGGCCCGCGCGCGCTCCCTGGAGCTGATTGCGGATCTCACTCCGCGCCAGTTGATGGTGCCGTATCTGCCGACCCTCAACCCGTTCCTGTGGGAGCTGTGCCATGCGGCCTACTTCCAGGAGTGGTGGGTGCTGCGGCAGGCCCTGGGGCGCGGATCGTTGATGCCGCAGGTGGATGCGCTCTTCGACTCGATTCATATCGGGCATGAGAGCCGCTGGGGCCTAGAGATGCCCTCCCACGGGGATGCCCTCTCGTACGTGGCGGCGGTGCGCGACGAGGTGCTCGGGGTGCTCGATAAGGAGCAGCTGGACGAACGCACCCTGCACTGGCTGCAGTACTCGATCTATCACGAGGACATGCACACGGAGGCCGCGAGTTATATGCGGCAGGGGCTGGGCTATCCCGCTCCGCGGTTGGGTGTGGCGACGGAGGTGGCGGCCGTGGGGACGGGCGCGCCCATGGATAAGGAGTTTGCGGGCGGCCGGGTGGTCATGGGCGCCTTGCCCGAGGACGGCTTCTGCTTCGACAACGAGAAGTGGGCCCACGAGGTGGAGGTGCGCCCCTTCGCCATGGCTTGCAGCGCGGTCACGGAGGCGCAGTTCGAGGCCTTCGTGGAGGACGGCGGCTACCAGCGACCGGAGCTCTGGCTGCCGGAGGCCTGGTCCTGGCGTTTGGCGGTGGGCGCGGAGTTGCCGCTCTATTGGCGGCGCACGCAGGCGGGCAAGCTCGAGCGCCGCTGCTACGACCAGTGGTCGGCACTCGATCCCGAGCGCGCCATGATTCACGTGTGCTGGTACGAAGCCGAGGCCTTTGCGCGCTGGGCTGATCGACGCCTGCCCACGGAGGCGGAGTGGGAGTTGGCTGCGTGCAAGGCGCAGGTCAGCACGGGCAACCTGGACTGGCGCGGGCAGGGTCCGACCCACGTGCGCGCCTACAGCGGTGCGCAGGCGCCGGATGGCTGCCATCAGCTCTTCGGCAATGTGTGGGAGTGGACCGCCAATAACTTCGATCCCTACCCCGGCTTCGAAGCCGACATGTACAAGGAGTTCTCAACCTCATGCTTCGGCACGCGCAAGGTCTTGCGCGGGGGCTGTTGGGCTACGCGCTCGCGAATGATGCGTCCGACTCTGCGGAACTTCTTCCAGGCCTCGAGGCGCGACGTCTTCGCGGGCTTGCGCACCTGCGTCCTGGAGCGCTAAGCGGCATGGCAAAAGTGCTCCTGATCACACCCCTGGTTCCCGGGGTGCGGACCGGCAATGTGGTTACGGCTGAGCGTTGGCGCCGGCAGTACGAAGAGCTTGGCCACGAGGCCAGCGTCGCTACGGTCTATGAGGGCCAGGACGTGGACGTTCTGGTGGCCTTGCACGCCCGGCGCAGTGCGGCGGCGGTTAAGGGCTTTGCTGAGGCCTATCCGGAGCGCCCGCTGGTGGTGGTGCTCACGGGCACGGACATCTACGGCGACCTGGAGCATGACGTTCTTGCTCAGGAGTCCATGGCTGTGGCGAGTCGGCTGGTGGTGTTGCAGGCCGCTGCTCCCAAGCGCCTGAATCCCGAGCAGCGTTCGCGCACATGGGTGATCTTTCAATCGATGCAGGCTCCTAGCGGCCTGCCAACCCCCTCTGACGATCGCTTGCAGGTGTGCGTCATCGGCAATCTGCGCGAGGTCAAGGATCCCTTTCGCATGGCTGCCGCCGCGCGGCTTCTGCCGCAGGGGTCCCGGGTGCACGTCGTGCATCTTGGTGCGGCGATCGACGGACCCATGGCCGAGGTGGCGGCCACGGAGGACAAGCAGAACGAGCGCTACGAATGGCGTGGTCCTGTCGAACATGCAGAAGCAATGAGGGTCTTGGCAGCCAGCCACTTGCACGTGCTCACCTCGCACAGCGAGGGCGGCGCCAATGTGGTGGTTGAATCCTTGGCCCTCGGTGTGCCCACGATCACATCCGCTATCGATGGATCCCTCGGGATCCTTGGCGATGACTACCCCGGCGTTTTTAAGGCAGGGGATACGCAAGCGCTGGCACGCGAGGTCTTGCGCTTCGAGAACGAACCCGAGTACCGCGCGCTGCTGCAGGAGCACTGCGCGCGACGGGCGCACCTAGTACGACCTGATACCGAGCGCGCAGCATGGGGCGCGCTCTTCGCCGAGCTTGGACTTGAGAGTCAAATGAGCCTGCCTACCGAACGCTTTCAGATTCAGGCCGATGAGCCGCGTGACACGAACTCTGACTTTGCTGCGGATGTGCGCACGGGTCTGAGCGCGGACCCTAAGTGGTTTTCTTGCCGCTGGCTTTATGATGCCCCCGGATCGGCCATTTTTGAGGAGATCTGCGCCTTGCCGGAGTACTACCCAACGCGCGCGGAGATCGAGATCCTGCGTGAGCAGGGCGACTCCATCGCGGCACGCTTGGGAGCTGAGTTGGCGGTGGTCGAGCTTGGCAGCGGAAGCGCGGTTAAGGCGCGGCTGGTCTTGTCCGCTCTCTTGCGCGAGCGCGAGAGTTTGCTCTATGTGCCGGTGGACATCTCCCGTTCCGCAGTTGAGGCGAGTTCGGCAGAGCTATTGGCAGAATTCGATCAGCTCGAGGTGTTTGCCATCGCTGGCGAGTACGCGCGTGGGTTCGAGTGGATGGCAGCGAACGCGGACAAGCCGAAGCTGCTCCTGTGGCTCGGGTCGAACGTCGGCAACTACACGCGGCAGGAGGCTGCCGTGTTCCTGTCCGAAATCAGGGGTTTTCTGTCGCCGGAGGATCGAGTGCTGCTGGGCGTAGACCTGCGCAAGGATGCGCGCACGCTGGAGTTGGCCTATGACGACCCGGCGGGGGTCACGGCACGCTTCAGTAAGAATGGCCTGGCTCGTATGAATCGAGAGCTGGGGGCTAACTTTGACCTGGATGCCTTCCGCCATGAGGTGCACTACGATCAGGTCGGTGGCAGTGTGCAGACGTACATGCGCAGTCTGCGCGATCAACAGGTGCGCATCGAAGCCCTGGACCTTGTGGTGGAGTTCGGGGAATACGAACGCATGCACATGGAAGACAGCTACAAGTACAGCTTCACCGAGATCAATACCCTGGCGGCTGAAGCGGGCTTCCAGTCGGAGCAGTGCTGGCTCGATCGGGCGGAGTACTACTCGCTCAACCTCTTACGTCCGCGCTAGTCCGTTAGTCGGCCCGGGGGCCTATGCTGCGGGCATCATGAACCTCGCCAAGCTTGCCCTATTGCTGAGTCTCGTATCGCCCGCAACCGCCCAGGATTGGGCACAGTGGCGCGGTCCTGCGGGCACCGGGATTGGGCCCGGTACGGGTAAGGGTGTGCCTTCAGCGGCTTGGGAGGCGGCTGTTGGTCGCGGCTATTCCTGTCCTTCAGTCAGCGACGGGCGCGTGGTGATTCAGGGCTACTTCGCCAGTGACGAAGATCCACTGAAGGGGCACGATCGAGTGACTTGCTTGGACCTCGTCGATGGCACGTCGCTCTGGGGTGTCTCCTATCCGACCGAGGCTTATGCGAATGAACACAAGGGCGGCGCGCTCTCTACGGCAACGATTGTAAATGGGGTTGCCTACGTGGCCTCGCGGGGCGGCGAGGTGCGTGCGCTGGCGCTGAAGGACGGCGCTATCCTGTGGCAGGCGGATCTCGTGGAGCGCCACAGCGTCGATCCGAGCCGTTATGGATTTGGCTCATCGCCCTTGGTCTTGGACGATGAGTTGCACCTGAACCTGGGCATGCCTGTGGCTTTGGACCGGGCCACTGGCGAGACGCTTTGGATCGGCGAAGACTTGGAGGCGCGCTTTTCTACCAGTGTCCCCATGGACTTGAACGGCCGCGCATGTCTCGTGGTCTTCGGCGGCAAGGGCGCGGCTGTGGTCGATCGCGCGGATGGCTCTTTGGTGCACCTGCAGGAGTTTCGCAAGGGCAATCGCAATGTGGAGGGTGCTTCGCCGATCGTGATGGGTACGCGCGTGTTCGTCTCCTCGGCCTACGATCACGGGGGCATGCTGATCGAGTTCGGCGGCGAGCAGCCCGAGGTGCTCTGGCGTTCGCGCAAGATGCGCACGAAGATGGCCGGCTCCGTGCTCTACGAGGGTCACTTCTATGGCTTCGATGAGTCCATGCTCAATTGCGTGGACATGAACGGCAAGCAGCTTTGGCGCGTGCGTGGCATGGGCCAGGGTGCGCTGGCGATCGCGGGCGGGGAGCTCATCACGACCACCTCTCAGGGCGAGTTGGTGATTGGAAAGGCCTCGCCGCTGGGCTTTGATGAGGAGCTGCGCATCGATGTGATCGATGGGGGCGTTTTCTGGGCCGCGCCCACGCCTGTTGGTAACCGCATCCTGATGCGCGGATCAGCCGGACAGCTGGTGTGCTTGGTGCGTGATGCGGAAGAGTACGCCGCGGATGCGGATGCTACAGAGCAGTCCAAGTTGCCTGTGCCGAGCGCGCTCTTCGCGGCGCACCGCGCGGCCATGGGACTGGGGGCGAAGCAGAGCTTGCCCTACCTGCGCTTGGAGGGGCGCTTGCACATGAACGCGCTGGGATTGGTGGACGTTAAGGGCGTTTGGGAGGTGTGCCCGGATGGTCAGTGGCACGCAGAGTTTGGCTTGCCGCCGGCCATGGGTGGTTCCTTCCACCGCTACTTCGATGGCGAGCATGCCTGGGAGACCAATCCCTACCGCGGCGATAGCTTGATCCACGATCACCGCCTGACGGAGTTGCTCTCTACGGGGGGCATGCGCAGCGTGCTGCGCGGGCCTGCGGACTTCACCAAGGTTGAGACCATCGGCTACGAGACCTATGCCGAACAGCAGTGCGTGCGGGTGGATGCGAGCCTTGAGGGCGGTGGTCTGCGCAGCTTCTACTTCGATGTGAAGAGTGGGCTGATGGCCGGGCGCACGGGTAAGGACGAGGCCATCGTGCAGCTGTCGGATTGGCGTGAGGTGGGCGGGATCCACCTGCCTTTTAAGCGCGTAGTTTTCGATCCTGATACAGGTCTCGAAGAACGCTGGACCTTCAGCGAGGCAGCACTGGCTCCTGTGCCTGAGGAACGCTTTAGCTTGCCTGAGGGCCTCAGGAAGGCGCCTGGCGACGGCGACGAAGAACGCTAGGGAGGGCCTAGAACGGGCCCTAGGGGCCGAATGCGCAGTGGTAGTGGCGGGAAGCTCTGTGAGGACTACGAAAGTGTCCCAATGTTTTTCCGCTGAAGGGCGTACTTGATTCGAGGAAAGCCCTCTTGAAGGAGAGGCCAACCTTGCCATCCCCACATTCGGCCCTTACTGGCCGCCTACCACTACCTATTACCATGAGACTCGCCACCCTCTCGATGCCCGTCCTGCTCGCCGCCGGTCTGCTCTACCTTGGCCGGCAGTGCGAGGGGCAGACTCCCAATCTGCTCGATTCGAGCGTACAAGCCGCTGACTCCCAGTTGATCGTTCGCAGCCCGGTAACGGGTGTTCAACTGGACCAGCTCACGGTTCGCACAGTGCAGCTTGAGTCAGCCGAGGACGCGCCACAGCACCCGGGCTTAACTAACACAGACGATGTTCTGACCACTGATGCTAGCTCGCCCCTAAGCCTGGGCACGGTCGTCTCCAAAATGAGCGACACCCAATGCGTGTACTACGTGGGGAGCCCCGGCTATGCCTGGAAGGTCCTTGGTTTTGATCCGACCCAAGCCGGTAGCCGCGAGATTCAGCTTGCCCAAGGCGGCGAGCTCTCCATCGCCTTTGAAGGCGCACCAGCCGAAGCGCGCCTGCGCCTCCGCCCGCAGGGCCAAGTCGATGGCGTGCCGAGCTTCGAGTCGAAGCTCAGCACTGAAGCTCCCACTCAAATCGCGGGCCTGTTGCCCGCCACATATCACGCCAGCATCGAAATGGATGCCACTGGCGCTAAGCCCAAGATTCTCGCCGAGGCTCTGGTCGTCGTACGTGGCGGTCGCAGTAGCGAGTACCAGATGCACTGGCCCATGCCGCGCGCCAAGTAGCGAGTTCTGACGTTTTGTGCCCGACCCCAATGGTCTTGACCCCAATCGTCAGAACTCGCGCAGGCCTTGGGAGATGAAAAGGCGATCGGCCAGGGTGAAGAGCGCCTGGGCGATCAGTGCTAGTGCGGCTGCGGGTAGGGCGCCTTCGAGGATTAGGCCGTAGTCGTCGAGGCGGATGCCCGTGAGGATCGGCTGGCCTAGGCCGCCGGCGCCAATCAGGGCGCCGAGGGTGGCGAAGCCGATGTTCAATACGGCGGCGGTCTCGAGGCCGGCCAGAATGGTGCGGGAGGCCATGGGCAGTTCCACGCGCCAGAGGCGGGTGCGCGGGGGTAGGCCCAGGGCTGCGGCGGACTCCACCAGCTCGCGGGGTACGCCGCGCAGGCCTTCACAAGTGTTGCGCACGATGGGCAGCAGGCTGTACAGGCATAGGGCGGCGATGGCCGCGGCGGACCCGGCGCCGACGCTGGGCAGGCCAAGGGCCGCGGTCGGCCTGATCAGCAGTACCAATAGCGCTAGGGCGGGGATGGTCTGGATGATGCCCACCACGCCGAGGATCAGTTCCCCCAGGCGGCGCCACTTGGCGGCGATCACGCCGAGGGGCAATCCGATGAGCAAGGCTAGCAAGAACGAGATCCGCACCAGGGAGAGGTGCTCGCGCGTGTGGCGTAGAACGCGTGTGGTGCGCGTGTCCGCTTGGATGGTGGCTTGCACGCCGAGGTGCTCTTCGAGGTAGTCGGCGGCGACCTGGCGCTCGGGGATGTGCTCCATGCGCGCGCGCTTGTTCATGGCCATCATCTCGCTCTCGGGGAGCTGGCCGCTGAGGCGTTCGATGGCGGCGGCGAGGGCGGGCTCGCGTTGCTCTAGGTCCTCGCCGTAGAGCAGCACAGCGTCGTAGCGGCGGAAGTGGCTGCGGTCGTCCTCAAGGATGCGCAGGCCGAAGGCCAGGATGTCGGCGTCGGTGGTGTAGACCTCCATGGCTGCGATGCCGCCGCTTTGGAGTTGGCGGTAGGCCACGTCGTGGTCCATGCCGCTGACGCCTTGTTGGGGCAGGCCGTAGGCGTCGCGCAGGGCGGGCCAGCCGTCGCCGCGGTCGAGGAACTCGTTGCTGAATCCCAAGGCGAGTTCGGGGTGGCGGGCCAGGTCGGAGATGCTGTCGATGCCGAGCTCGGCGGCGGTGGACTCGAGCATGCCGATGGCATAGCCATTGTTGAAGCCCAGGTGCGCGCTCATGCGCAGGCCGCGTTTGGCTAGGGCAGGCGCGATGGCGGCTTCGTCGGGCAGGTTCTCAGCGCGCAGGATTTCCTGTAGCAAGGTGCCCGTGTATTCGGGATAGACGTCGATCTCGCCGGCGGCCAGGGCTTCGTAGAGCAAGCGCGTGCCGCCCATCTCGCGGATGTGCACGGCGGGAGCGCCGGCGTGGGCGCTGAGCAGGCTCACGAGCTCGCCCAGGATCACGGACTCGGTGAATTTCTTGGAGCCCACGCGCGGTCCGCTCCGCTCTTCGGTGAGCGGGGCGAAGAGGACTAGGCCCAGAGTGCAGGCCGCCAGGAGGATGCGCCAATTCACGCGAGCACCGGGCCCTCTTGGGCGCGCAGAAAGCGCGTGACGAAGGGCTCCACCGGGCGCTCATTGAGGTCGGCGAAGGTGCCGGTTTGCACCATGCGGCCGTCCTTCATGAGCACGATGCGATCGGCAAAGTAGGCCGCCTCGCGCATGTCGTGGGTTACGAGTACGACGGTCTTGCCGAGGCCTTGGATGATCTCGCGCAGCTCCTGCTGTAGATCCGTGCGCACCAGG
>JBLIOL010000212.1:0-9928 GCA_047639615.1 Planctomycetota bacterium
CCAACTCTTCCACTCGGTGAAGCCGAGCGACGCGGACCTCCTGCGCGAGTAGCGCTGGCGTCCAACCTAGTCACTCAGCCGGTATGAATACCCTCACCCTCTTCGACTACAAGCTGCTTCTGGCGGTGCCCCTGATCCCAATGATCGGGTACGTGATCCAGATCTTCTTCGGGCGCTTCCTCCCGAGGAAGGGCGATTGGATGCTCACCGGCGGTATGGCCGTCGTGGCTGGCATCACGGTCTACATGTTCTTCAAGGCCATCGGCCATGATGCGGGCGTAGACAACCTGGTCCCCTTCTTCAACGAGTCTGCTGCCACCGAAGGCGGACCTGTCTTCAACTGGCTGCACTCCTCCTCGGAGAAGTCCAGCGGCTCGACCGTCGTGGCCGGCATCCTGTACGACGGGCTCGCGGCCGCCATGTTGATGGTGGTGGGCGTGGTCTCCTTCTGCGTGCACCTCTTCTCGATGGGGTACATGAAGGGTGATCGCCGCTATCACATCTTCTTCGCGAACATCTCGCTCTTCACCTTCGCCATGCTCGGCCTGGTGATCAGCGACAACATTCTGTTCCTGTTCATCTTCTGGGAGCTGATGGGACTCATGAGCTACCTGCTCATCGGTCACTTCTCCCAGGACCCCACCAGCCACCGCATCAAGCAAGCGGCCAAGGCCTGCAAGAAGGCCTTCATGACCACGCGGGTGGGCGACACCTGCCTGCTCTTCGGCATGGCGATGGTCTACTTCCTGCTGCCGCGGGAATACAACGACCTGGTGAGCCAGGGCCTGATCACGGGCGACACCGTCGAAGGCTCCTTCCGCTTCACCGAGATGTGGCGCATGACCTCGGAGGTGGTGACCAACGGCGGGGGCTATCCCACATGGCTCTCCATCGCGGGTCTGTTCATGTTCGGCGGCACCATGGGCAAGTCGGCCCAGTTCCCGTTGCACGTCTGGCTGCCGGACGCCATGGAGGGCCCCACCCCGGTGTCGGCCATGATCCACGCGGCGACCATGGTTGCGGCGGGCGTGTTCCTGCTGGGACGTATCTTCCCGCTGCTCAGCCCCGAGGTGCTCGGTGTTGTCACCGCCGTCGGCGCGGTGACCGCGATCTTCGCGGCGACCATCGGCTGTACGGTGTTCGATATTAAGGGAGTGCTGGCGTACTCCACCATTTCGCAGCTGGGCTTCATGGTGTGTGCCATCGGTACCGGTGGACTCGGCCTGGTCGCCGGTCTGTTCCACATGGTCACGCACGCCTTCTTCAAGGCCTGCCTGTTCATGTCCGCCGGCTCCGTGATCCACGGCTGCCACCACGAGCAGGACATGCGCAAGATGGGTGGGCTTCGTAAGAAGATGCCGATCACCTTCGCGTGCATGTTTATCTGCACCCTGGCGATTGCGGGTATGCCGCTCTTTGCGGGCTTCTACTCGAAGGACCGCATCATCCAGTCGACTATCGAGCGCACCTTCTTCCGCGCAGCGGGTGAGGGTGGCGTGCCCTTCAACGGGGCCAGCTTCTTCGCGATCTTCGCTCTGGCGATCGCGGCGATGCTCACGACCTTCTACATGTTCCGCCTGATCTTCATGACCTTCTTCGGCGAGCCGAAGGATGAGCATATTCACGATCACGCGCATGAGTCGCCGCTCCCGATGGTTGCGGCCCTCGTGATCCTGGCGGCACTCGGAACCTTCGGTGGTCACTTCTGGCTCACGGGCGACCTGCTGAGCTCGAACGGTACCTGGTTCACCAATCTGCTCAGGTTCGAGAACATGTACCCGGGCGTTGATCTGACCCTGATGAACACGAGTGTCATCGGTGAGGACAACGAGCACACCTCGCACAGCTTCGCCATGGGCATCTCCATCAGCGTCATGCTCATCGGCATGTTCGGCGCCTGGTGGATCTACTACAAGCGCAAGCTCGACCCGGCCAAGATCACCAGCGCCATGGGGCCGTTCTACGACCTCGCGCGCGACAAGTACTACGTCGACGAAGTCGTCGACTACGCGGTCATCGGCGGCACCTTGCGCCTGTCCAAGATTCAGAAGTGGATCGACGAGAACATCGTCGACGGTTTCGTGCTGCTCGTCGGCCGTAGCGGCCGCTCCATGGGCTTTATGGCCGCATGGATCGACGCGCACATCATCGACGGCTTCGTTCTCTGGGTGGGCAACACCACCCAAGCCTTTGGCTCGGTCATGCGTCTGTTCCAGACAGGTCGCATCCAGCAATACGTCTCATTCGCGGTGGGGGGTGCCCTCCTTTTGGCGGCCTTCCACCTGCTTGCCTGATCCCCTCCACGCAGGCTTCCCGCCGCACCCCTCCCCTCGACAGTCATGGACCATTTCACGGTCGTTTCCGAATCTACGATCCTCTCCTGGATCACCTTCATTCCGCTGATCGGAATGGTGGCAGTGATGTTCTCCCCCAAGGAGAACCTCATGCCCGCCAAGCTGATCGCCGGGGTGGCGACCTTCATTCCGCTCGTCCTAGCCACTTGGATGTACTTCCAGGGCTTCGACAAGACGGCTGTGGGTTATCAGATGACCCAAGAGACCCCCTGGATCACGGTTGGCACTTTCGAAGTGTTCTACCGCGTGGGGATCGATGGCTTGTCCTTGCCGCTGGTGTGGCTAACGACGCTGCTGCTGTTCATCGCCGTGCCGGCGAGTGAGACGGTGCCGCGCCTGTCGAAGGCTTACTTCGCCCTGCTGCTGCTGCTGGAAGTGGGCATCCTCGGAGTGTTCATATCGCTGGACTACTTCCTCTTCTATGTGTTCTGGGAGATCATGCTCCTGCCGATGTACTTCCTCATCGGTATCTGGGGTGGTCCGCGCCGCGAGTACGCCGCGATCAAGTTCTTCCTCTACACCCTGGCTGGCTCCGTGCTGATGCTGGTGGCCTTGGCCGCCATGTACTTGGACCAGGGCACCTGGTCGATCCCGGCCATGATGGCCGTCGGTGGCGCGGGTGGTTGGACCGGTCCGACCTTGCTCGGGATGGAGTTCACAACGTGGGTCTTCTGGTTCCTGTTCGTGGCCTTTGCGATCAAGATCCCTGCCTTCCCCTTCCACACCTGGCTGCCTGACGCTCACGTGCAGGCACCCACGCCGATCTCGGTCATCCTGGCCGGCATCCTGCTCAAGCTGGGTGGCTATGGCTTGATCCGTGGCTGCTTCCCGATCGTGCCCGAGGCCTTCAGGGACAACGCCCTGACGCTCGGAGTACTGGGTGTAATCGCCATCGTCTACGGTGCGTACGTGGCCCTGGGCCAGTCGGACTTCAAGAAGATGGTGGCCTACTCCTCCGTGAGTCACATGGGCTTCGTGGTGTTGGGCATGGCCGCACTGACCGAGTGGGGCATGAGCGGCGCAGCGCTGCAGATGTTCAACCACGGCACCAGCGCCGCCGCCTGCTTCCTTGTGGTTGGCGTGATCTACGATCGCGCACACCACCGCGACCTGAACGCCTTCGGCGGCTTGGCTCAGGTCATGCCCCGCTACTGGGCGCTGTCCACGGTTGCCTTCTTCGCTTCGCTGGGCTTGCCCGGCATGGCGGGCTTCGTGTCCGAGGCCATGACCCTGGTTGGTTCCTTCCAGTCCACGGTCGGTCTCTCCGCTGAGCAGTTGGCTGCCGGCGACACCATCTTTGGCCCTTACCAGTGGCTAGTGATGGGCGCCTGCCTCGGCATCGTGCTGACGGCTGCGTACATCCTCTGGGCTCTGCAGCGTGTCTTCCTTGGCCCGCTCAACGAGCGCTACAAGGACTACACGGACATCAGCGTACGGGAGATCTTCTGCCAAGCGCCGTTGCTCTTCCTGTGCCTGGCGCTGGGCGTCTTCCCCTTCTACCTGCTCGATTGGATGGACGTCAGTGTGGTCGAGCTCATGAGGCTCTTGGCCGTCACTGGCTGAGCCAGCTGGGTATTCCAACGTGATGATTTCCGGACTCGCCGTAACAGACATCCACTGGAAGGGCATCGGGCTACTAGCGCCTGAGCTCTGCCTGGTGGTCGTGTCCCTCATAGTCTTGGTGCAGGATCTGGTCCAAAAGGGCCGGGACTGCTGGAAGATTGGCGCCGTCAGCCTGATCGGCCTCGGCATCACCGCCCTGCTACTGCTGCAGGGTCGTGGAACCCACGACACGGCCTTCGGGCTGGTCCAGATCGACGACTTCGGCAACTTCTTCAAGTTGTTCACGGTCGGCTCTTTGGCGGTTGTGATGTTCTTCGTGATGCAGGATCGCCGCGAGAAGAAGCACGACATCGGGGAGTACTTCTTCCTGCTGCTCGGTGCTGCTGTCGGCATCTTCTTCATGGTGGGCACGAACAACTTGCTGTTGCTCATGCTCGGCCTCGAGCTGCTCTCCTTGGCTAGCTACGCACTGGCGGGCTTCCACAAGGGCGAGAAGCGCTCCGCGGAAGCAGCCATGAAGTACGTGGTCTTCGGCGGTCTGTCCGCCGGCGTCATGCTCTTCGGTATCAGCCTGCTCTACGGCGCCACCGGTACCTTGGACCTGGCTGTGATGGCGGGTATCCCCGGCGCCGAGGGCGAAGGTCTGACGCGCTCCCTGGGTGTGGCCATTACCGAAGCCCCCGGCTTGGTGGCGATCGCCATGGTCATGATCTTGGGCGGCTTCGCCTTCAAGCTCTCCGTGGCACCCTTCCACTTCTGGGCACCGGACGTCTACGAAGGCGCGCCCATGCCGGTCACGACCTTCCTGGCGGTGGGTTCCAAGGCTGCGGGCTTCGGCGCGCTCCTGCGCTTCATCGCCGTGCTGTTCGTCTCGCCCTCGGGCCAGGCGGCCGTGGCGGAATACGGCGTGCAGCTGGGTCAACTGTTGGGCCTGATGGCCGCGGCGACCATGACCCTCGGCAACCTGGCGGCCCTGCGCCAGGACAGCGTCAAGCGCATGTTGGCTTACTCGGCTGTGGCTCACGCGGGCTATGTGCTGGTGGGCGTGGCAGCCATGAACGTGGCCGGCTTCGAGGCCGCCATGTTCTACCTGGCCGCCTACTACTTCATGAACCTGGGCGCCTTCGGCTTCATGCTCTACTTCGCAGGTGTCACGGGCCAAGAGACCTTCGCCAGCCTGCGCGGCATGGGTCGCAAGTGTCCCTTGATGGCCGTGCCCATGGTGGTCTTCCTGGTGAGCCTCACGGGCCTGCCGCCGACCATCGGCTTCGCGGGCAAGCTCGCGTTGATCCGGGCCGGCATGGGCGCCGACCTGGGCTGGCTCGTGATGGTGCTGGTCGCCAACTCGGTGGTCTCGCTCTACTACTACATGCGCGTGATCAAGGAGCTCTTCCTCAAGGAAGCGCCCGAAGGCGAGGCCCCGGCCCCGCAGAAGCCCTTGGCCATCTTTCTGGTTGCCATGGCGAGCCTGACCGTGATCTTTGGCCTGTGGTTCACGCCCCTCATGCAGTGGGCTAACGACAGCATGGACCTGATCACCGGCCTCTAGTCGGAACGCGATCCCTTCGGAAGGCGGGCTCCCCTGATGGGGAGCCCCCCTTCTGCTATTTCGGGTTCTGGCGGTTGGGACTACTCTGGTTGCTATGGTCTTCGCCCCTAGCATCGCCCTCGCCTCCCTCGCCTTACTCCAGTCTGCTCCGGCCAAGGTGGCGGAAGTGCCAGTGGTCACGGCGGAGAACTTGGCAGCCATCGTCGCGGCGGTTGTGCCGGGTGAGGACGAGCTGAAGTGGCGCTCGATCCCTTGGCGTCCCACCCTGTTCGATGGGTTGCAAGATGGAGCCGAGGAGCGGCGGCCGGTGCTGCTGTGGGCCATGAATGGTCATCCCCTGGGGACGACCTGAAACAATGGTGTGATCGACCGGCAGTTGGCCTGGTCGGACGCTCGCTTGCAGACTTTGATGCAACGCTTCGTGCCCTGTGCGGACGAGGTCACTCATCTGCAACGTGCCCAGACGACGGCGGCCAAGCTCTTCCAGAGTTTCTGTGAAGAGGGGCACTATGGGGGGCGCACCAAGCCGACCCCCACCCGTCAGGGTATTTACGCCGTGACCCCGTCGGGCAAGCTGCTCGGTTCCTGGAACAGTCGCAACGTGGAGTATGTGGCGCTGCAGATGACGGCTGCCCTGGCGGCCTGGGATGCCCTCGATGATGCGCAGCGCTACCCGCGCGCAAGGCTCACCTCAGGGCCACGAGCGGAGGATCACTACCCCGAGGATGGGTTGGTACTGCAGGTCTTTACGCGCGACATTGGGCGCAGCGCCGGCGACGGCGGAGATTGGCGGCAGGCTGCTTGGAATCTAGACCATCTATGGCTGTCCGATTCGGAAGCGCGCGCCCTCGCTGAGGGCGCTCTTCCCGAGGCCGCCGCGCAACGCTTGGTGCGGCTGCACGGCCGGGATAATGTGCGCGGACAGACTCCTCACTTTCCTCGTGAGGGGGTCACGAGCGCGACCCTAAGCGTGAGTGGTAGCCTTCGCGATGGGAGCATTCAGCACCTGATCCTGACGGGCGAGGGGCAGGCATCCACCACCGGGAAGTGGTCGACCGGGAAGGCGAGCGCTGGTGAGGTTGAGCGCACGCGCTCCTTCGGTGGCAGCATGTACGGCAAGGCGACCTGGAATGGGGAACGCTTCACCGCCTTCGAACTGGCCTGGACCGGTCTGCGCAGCGGAGCCACCAAGTACAACCAGCGCGGGGATGACCAGGCTCCGGCGCCCATGGCCGTCGTCTTCCAGTTGGCCTCCCCGAATGATCGCGTGGCGCCCTCGCGCTTCTGGGACTACGGCTGGCGCTAGGCGCGGGCCGAGCTGGGCCTCGCTCTAAGCTGCCGCAGAACCTGGCTCATACCTATCGCAGACGGGCAGGGGGGCGCCCGCGGGCCTCAAATGGGTGACCCTGGGATCCTCACACGTGCTGAACGTGACAGGGACAATTGTGGGTGTAGGTTGTGCGGGTCCGCCAACCCAAACAACGCTACACATGCTGCTCTCTACCATCGGTTTCGCCTGTTCCTTAGCTCTTTCCCCGAGCGCTGCGCAGGACGGCTGGGAGCAGTACAACGGGGCGAATTCCGCGCGCACGGGGGATGGCGCGATCGAGCTGGGAGCTTGGTCGGAGGATGGGCCGAAGGTGACTTGGCGCGTGCCTACGGATGCGGGCTTCAGTTCCTTCGTGGTGGCGGATGGCATGGCCTATACCTTGGTCACGCGCGACGGAGACGAGGCGTTGGTGGCCTTGGACGCTGCGAGCGGTAAAGAGCTCTGGGCTCAAGGCATGTCGGGTGCTGAGTTTGACGGGGGGGGCGGCGCAGGAGCCGAAGGCAACAAGGGCGGCGACGGACCGCGCACGACGCCGAGTGTTGTAGACGGCCGCGTGTATGTATTCGATGCACACTTGGTGTTGGGCTGCTTCGATGCGAAGACGGGCAAGGCACAGTGGCGTGTGGATGTGGCTAAGGATCATGCGGGGCAGGAGCTGCGCTGGCAGAACTCCGCTTCGCCTGTGGTGGCTGATGGCAAGGTCGTGGTGATGGGCGGTGGTGCGGGTCAGACTTTCTTGGCCTTCGACGCGGCTAGTGGCGAGCTGCTGTGGTCCAGCGGCGACGAGAAGGTGACCCATGCGACGCCGACGGTGGCGACCCTGCACGGGAAGGCGCAGGTGTTGTTCTTCATGCAGTCGGGCTTGGTTAGTTGCGAGTTGGCGACGGGTAAGGAACTCTGGCGCGCGCAGTATCCGTACAAGATCTCGACCGCAGCTTCGCCGGTGGTCTTCGACGACATGGTGTATGTGTCGGCGGGCTATGGGGTCGGCGCTGGGACCTTCCGCATCCACGAGGAGAACGGCGTCTTCGATGCTGAGTTGCTCTGGCAGAAGCGCAACAAGCTCATGAATCACTGGAGCACGCCGGTCTGTCGTGACGGCTACCTCTACGGAATGTTCAGCTTCAAGAAGTACGGCGAAGGCCCGCTGTGTTGCGTGGAGATGGAGACCGGCGAGACCATGTGGAGCGTGCCGGGCTTTGGGCCGGGCAACGCAATCGCTGTGGGGGATACGCTTGTGGCGCTCTCCGATGCGGGCGAGATCGTCTTCGCGGAGCTGGTCCCTACGGGCTACCAGGAGCAAGCGCGGGCGGAAGTGCTCGAAGGCAAGTGCTGGAGCTCACCTAGCTTCGCGGATGGACAGCTATACCTGCGCTCGACCAAGGAGGGCGTGCGCATCGACCTATCTGAAGGCTAGCGTAGCTCTAGCGCACGCTGCACCGCGGCGTAGGTGTCGAGCAGGCCTGCGCCGGTTTGCGTGTCCTTGCCTGCGGGAGCGATGTCCTTAGCGGTCTCCTCCAGGATGGCCTTGATGCGCCAGGGCGTGAGCGAAGGATTGGCGGAGAGCATCAATGCGACCGTGCCGGAGACCTGTGGCGCGCTTAGGGAGTTGCCGCGGATACTGTTGTCGACGGGAGCGTAGCCGTCTTCGCCGCCTTCGCTGCCGGGTCGCACGAGAGCGAGGCCTGGGCCGAAGTAGGCGGCTAGGTCGGGTTTGATGAGTCCCTCGGGCATGGGGTGATCGCCGTAGGTGGTGACGCTTCCCCATTCGACCGGACCGGTGCTCGATGCATTCGCGAGCAACCCCTGCTCATCTACGCCGCCGACGCTGATCACGCAGGGAATGCCCTCCGGAATACGGATCTGCACGGGGACTTCTGCGGAGCGCTGGAAGTTGCCTGCACCCGAAACGAGCACGAGGCCAGCAGCCGTGGCGTGTTCCGCCATGCGCCGCCAAAGGCCGCGCACCTGCTTCAAGTTCGGGATGGAGAAGCTCATGTTGACCACGTCCGCGCCCTGCTCCAACGAGTACTGAAAGGCCTGCAGGGCCATGACCGGTCCGCCGTCGGCGCGTATGAGCATGAGGCTGGCGCGCGGCGCTACGCCGGTGATGCGGCCGGCGCTGCCGTCGCCGACCATGAGGGATGAGGTGAGCGTCCCGTGCTGGCGCTCGCTGGTGTTGATCAGCTCGGAGCTTTGGCGGCGGAAGTCGTAGCCGTAGATGTCATCCACGAAGCCGTTGTCATCGTCGTCCTTGCCGTTGCCTGCGATTTCGTGGGGGTTGATCCAAATCGCGCCGCGCAAGTCCGGGTGAGTGTAGTCGACGCCGTTGTCCATGGAGACGATCAGGCTGCCGGCGCCGTGGATGCCGAGCTCGCTCCATACGCGCGGCGCTCCCAGGCGCGTGAGGTTACTGGGCACGAGCTTGCCGCCTGTGTCGAAGGGTCCGCGCTTTGCCGCCTTGAGTAGCTCGGTGAGTTCGACGTCCTTGGATAATTTCTTGGCCGGTAGGTTGCCGGCCGCGTAAATCGGACCGAGCTTCTCGTTCTTGCGCAGGGCTACGGCTTGCTTGGGCGTGACCCGTACGACCATCGCGTTCACGAGCCAGAACTCGGTCAGTAATTCGGCGCCACCAAGAGCCTCGAGTAGTGCGCTGCGTTCGTTCTTGGCGATGTGCTTGAGGCGCTGAATCGTTTCAGGGCGTAGCTCGAGCCGATCGCTCTTGGCGTTCTCCTCGCAATACTCGGGGAACCCGTGGGGCGTATCGAGTAGCTGGGTCTTGCCGAGTACCAAGAGGGTCAGCTTGGCTGCGGAGCGCTTCGGGTCCTGGCCTGCGCTGGTGAGCAGACTGCAGAGAGCCAGGCAAAGCAGTAGTGCGCGAGTGGGGTGGGGCTCGCTGGTGGATGTACGCATGGTTAACTGGGTCGTTGCTCGGCGGGGTGTAGAACCGTAACCCGTGATTTCTGTAGCGGCTACCATGCGGGTGTCTCCAAAACCCTATGCCCATCGGGCGCGCCATGCAGATCCGGACCATTACGCTTACTTTGCTCAGCCTCGTGCCCTTCGCAGCCGGGCAACCGCAGTTGGATCTTAACGAGGATGCTTGCACGAGCATTTTGGTGAGCGCGGGAG
>JBLIOL010000213.1:0-9895 GCA_047639615.1 Planctomycetota bacterium
GGCGCGATCGACCGCGTGCGGCATGGCGGCCGCAGGCGCCAGGCGCGTCATGGCGCGCGCGCCCATGGGCTCGCGCCAATCCGCGCGCGCCAGGCCGGCGCGATCCTTAGCGCCGCTGCTCCAGCTGATGCTGGCACTCTTTAGGTTGCCTTGGCAATCAACCGCGAGGTCCGGCGCGAAGGCGCGCAGCTCGCGGCGCAATGCGAACCAGGCGCGCAGGCCATCACGCCGGCGAAAGTGAAAGACTTGCTCCAGGCCGGGCAGACCATCCAAGAGGCCGGCGAATTCCGGTTGCACTACCCAGGCGATGCTCGCTTCCGGCCAAGCCTCGCGCAGGGCATGGAAAACCGGCAAACCATGGCACACATCACCCAGGTGCGAGAGGCGCACGAGCAGGATGCGGCGGGGGGCGGACATGCGCACAGGGTAGCGCGTGGGGCTGGGCTCCCATGATCATTCGTCAGATCCGCAATGCGACCCTCTCGCTTGAGGTCGGCGAGCACAAGCTCCTGGTGGACCCGGCGGGCATCGCTTGGATAAAGGAACCCGGTCTGCCGGTTTAGGCTAGCAGCCTCGACACGGGCTCCCTGCGTGCCAAGGGGCTAAGGGGTTGGTGGATGGGCACGGTGACGGGCTGCTCGACGCGCTGGGGCGGCTGCGGCCGAAGGTGATCGTGGCGCCCGCCGGCGTGGCGAACTTCGGCATCGGACCGGACATCTTGTTCTCTATGCAGGAGCTCTTGGGCCTTGCCAAGAACAGTAGCGGCCAGCTCGTCTTCAATCACTTGGAGGTCGTGGACCACTGCCCGACCACCCGCGTGAGCCTACGCGAATTCCTGGCGGATGCCGGGTTGAGTGGGGGGCGCATGTGCATGAAGACGGCGAGGCCTTGGAATTTCAGGCTAGCGGCGCTGCCCACGAGCTGCAGCTGCGGACCGGTTCGGGTCCCAAGCCCGGTTTTCAAGAGTGGCTGGTCAATCAGATCGCGAAGGTCATGTAGAGCTTTGCCCAGTGGGCGTAAACTGAGGTCCACATGCTGCGTCACATCTCGACCAAATGGCTAGTGGCCGTACTCGTCTCGATCGCCATTCCTTTCGTGGGCTACAGCCTGTACGTGAACCAGAAGGTGTCCGACCGGCTGGCGCGGGATGTGGTGCACTACACGCTGCAGGGCTTGTCCGCCGACCTAGCCACGCGCTTGGACGAGAAGGCGGCGGAGTTCTCCCGGGACGCCGTGCTGCTCTCTGAGATTCCGACGGTCAATTGGTTCACAGCCAACGACGCAGGGGATCGCCTGACCTTCCGCGACCAGGTGGAGCAGGTCTTCAACGCGCAGGTCTTTCACTACGAGGACGCCGCCTACGTTTTGGCCTTCGATAGTACGGGCCAAGTGGTGGGGTCGAACCAGGTGGATCGCAATGGAGAGCCCTTGAGCACCGAAGTGCGCGGTGCTATGCGCGGCCTGCAGCAGGCTGATGAGCCCTGGTTTCGACAGTGCATGGAGCAGGGGACGAGCCTGCTCGACTACACCGATACGCCCTTCTCGGGCATCACCCAGAACGGGCGCGCGCGCTACCTCACGGGCTTCGCCGCGCGCATCGAACGCACCTCTGATCAGGAGCAGTCTCCAGGCCTGGTGTTGGTGCTGCTGGACCTACGCTATGTGCAGCGCATCATCGGCCTCTTCGGCGTACGCCAGCTCGGCCGCGGTGGCCGGCAGGTTGGGCCGTCTGGATCCGGTGAGGACATCTACGGATCCTCCTACGCTTGGGTGTGGTCGCGTAATGCGTCGACGATCCTGGCGCACCTGAACCCGGCCCTGGTGGGTGCCAAGCTCAAGGACCTAGAGGGCGGCGATCTACAGCCCCTGATCGAAGCGGCGCGCAGCAAGGACTATGGGCTCTACCCGGACTATGAGTTCCTCGGCGTGGGCAAGAAGGCAGCCTTCACGCACCTGCGTACACCCAAGGCCGGCGGGCTCGGATGGGTCGTCGGCGTCGGTGCCGACAACAAGGACATCTACGCGCCCGTGGAGGACTTGCAGGACCTGCTACTGACCTCCACTCTGGTGGCGCTGCTGGTGGCAACCTTGCTCACCTCCTTTGTGGCGCGTCGCATCACGCGCCCGATCCTGCACCTAAAGCACACCACCGAGCGCGTGGCCAAGGGCGAGCTAGGCGCGCGCGTGGAGGTCAGCGGCAAGGACGAGGTGGGCGAGTTGGGGCATGCCTTCAACGCCATGTTCGCGGAGCTGGAGGAGACCCGCGACCGCATCGTGCGCGCGGAGAAGGATGCTGCCTGGCGTGAGATGGCGCGGCAAGTAGCTCACGAGGTCAAGAATCCGCTGACGCCCATCAGCCTGTCGGTGGACCTCTTGCGGCGTGCCCATGCGGAGAAGAGCCCCGACTTTGAAAGCGTGCTCGAGCGCACCCTCGACATGATTCAGCGCCAGGTCGTGAACATGCGCGAAGTGACGCGCGACTTCGCGGCCTTCGCTGGCGAGCACCGCGCGCGCAGTCCGGTGCAGGTGGGCGAGGTGGTGGACGATGTGCTCGAGCTCTCCGCAGCCTGGGCCGCGGAGCGTGCCGTCGTGATTAATCGCAGCGGTGATTCGGGCGTGGTCATGGCCGACCCCGGCGAATTGCGGCGTGCCGTGCTCAACCTTGTTTCCAACGCCATGGAAGCTATGCCGGAGGGCGGCACCCTCGACGTGCAGGTGCATAGCGAAGCTGGCTTCGTGGATGTGATAGTGCAGGACACGGGCTCGGGCCTCGGCGACGACGTGCGCGAGCACCTCTTCGAGCCTTACTTCACCACGCGCAGCTCCGGCACGGGCCTGGGCCTGGCCATCGTGCGGCGTGTGGTCGAAGATATGGGTGGCAGCGTGAGCCTCGAGAACCGCGTCGAGGGCGCGGGCGCCGTGGCCAAGCTGCACCTGCCTGAAGCCAGCGCATGATCCTGGATCCCGAGCAAGCCAAGGGCGGCCGCCGGGTCTTCCTGGTGATGCCCGCCCTGAACGAGGAAGCGGCCATTGGGCTCGTGCTCGATGAACTCCCCGAGGGCTGGGTCGATGCCTGCGTGGTAGCGGACAACGGCTCCACCGACGACACGGCCAAGCTGGCTAGCACCGCCGGCGCCCACGTGGTAGCCGAGCCGCGCCGCGGCTATGGACGTGCCTGTCTGACCGCCATGGACTCCGTCTTCGCCCGCGGCCAAGCGCAGCCTTGCCCCGGCGCTCCCGCGCGCGCCGACGACCTGGTGGTGTTCCTCGACGCGGACCACTCCGACTACCCCGAGGACCTACCCAAGCTGCTGCTGCCCCTGCTGCGCGGCGAGGCGGAGCTGGTGCTCGGCAGTCGTGTCTTAGGCGGCGCCAGCTTGCGCGCGCTGCTGCCCCAGGCGTGGTTCGGCAACCGCCTCGCTTGCCTCCTATTGCGCGTGCTCTACGGCGCAAAGTACACGGACCTTGGACCCTTCCGCGCCTTGTCCGCCGGCACCCTCGAACGCCTAGCCATGGTCGACGAGGCCTTCGGCTGGACCGTCGAGATGCAGATCAAAGCCCGCGAGCAGCGCCTCCAAGTGCTCGAAGTCCCCGTGCGCTACCGCGAGCGCATCGGCCACTCGAAGATCACGGGAACCCTGCGCGGAACCCTCGGCGCGGCCTACGGCATCCTGGCCTGGATCCTGGGCAGGCGCCTGGGCCTGACGGGCAAACCGCGCTCGTAGTTACTCCGCGCCGTCGAAGCCCCAGGTCCCGGAGACTTCGGCGCGGCGGATGCTGAGCATGTCGAGCACCCAGTTCCACCAGCCCCAGTCGGGGGTCACGTCGGCGTAGGTTTCGACGGTAGCGGCGAGGCCGGCGTCGGAGGCGTTTTCGCGGGCGATCTTGAGCGCACCGGCGGGCATGTCGATGGTGAAGACCGTCATGGACCAGGCCGTGGAGCGGTAGGTGCCCGAGGTCTCCGTGGTGCGCTCGAAGTCGACGGAGGCGCAGGCGCTGACGCTGACTAGAAGTACGGCGGCGCTGGCGCGGGCTAGGCGGGAGCGGAGAGTGGGAGTGGACATGGGGGATACGTTACGTGCTACCGGGGTCCGGGGCGTGGCTCGGATTCCCTCATCGGCGTCTGGGCTGGGATTCTTGTGCGTGGGGCACTCGGAGAGCGGGGCGGGGGTGGCTACGATGGGAACGTGAGCGATCCCCGAACCCCCGTGGCAGCCGCCTCCTTGGACGAGCTGTGTGATGCACTACGCGCGCGCTTTAAGGATTGTTACGGCCCAGGTGCTGCTCCCCGTGTGTTTTTCGCACCTGGGCGGGTGAGCCTGTTCGGCGGGCACCTGGACTACAACGGCGGGCCGGTGATGCCCATGGCTTTGGATCGAGGCACCTTGGTGGCCCTGCGTCCGCGCAATGATCGGCGCGTGCGTATGGCCTCGGACTTTGACTCCAAGGGCATCGAGGTGGAGTTGGATAGGCCGCCGGACTCGCCGCTCGGGCGTTGGGTGGACTACCCCCTGGGCGTGCTGCGCGAGATGGTGGCCCTGGCTCCGGCCCGTGGGGCCGACGGCGTGGGTAGCCAGGGTTTGGTCGGTCTCGACATCATGTATGGGGGCAATCTGCCCATCGGTGCGGGGCTCTCGTCCTCGGCCAGCATGTGCGTGGCTACCGCCTTGGCCTTGGACATGACCTGGGGCCTTGGTCTCAGCGGGCGCGATCGGGTCGAGACTGCCCTCTCGGCGGAGCGCAATTTCGTCGGCGTGCAGTGCGGGATCATGGATCCCTTTGCGGTGGGGCTGGCGCGCCCTGGGCATCTGCTCTGGCTCGACTGCCGCGACGTGACCTGGGAACACCTACCGGTGGATATGGACCGGCTGGTGATCGCCGTGGCCAACACGGGCATCAAGCGCGAGTTGGCCTCGGGTGAGTTCAACAAGCGCGTGGCCCAGTGCGCGGAGGCCTTCCGCGTGCTGCAACCTTTCTCGCCGGGCGCGACTTGCCTGCGGGACATTCCTTTAGATGTGGTGCAGGCGGAGATCGGGCGCTTGGATCCGGTGGTGGCCAAGCGTGCCACCCACGTGGCCGAGGAAGTGCTGCGCGTCTTCGAGGCGCGCGCTCTGATGGTGGCGGGCGAGTTCGCGAAGGCCGGCGCAACCATGACCCAGACCCATCGTTCCCTGCGGGAGAACTACGAGGTGTCTTGCCCCGAACTCAATCTATTCGTGGAAGCCGCCACCGCACAGGAGGCCTGCTATGGCTCGCGCCTGACCGGTGCCGGTTTTGGCGGATGTACCGTGATCCTCTTGGATGCGGATGGCGCGGACGAGGCTATCTCAGAAATGAGTAAACGCGTCGAGCAGGAGCTCGGACGCGTTCCCTCGATCGAGTGCTTCGGGGGCGACGAGGGCCCCCGAGAGCTGTTCGCTTAGGTCCGACCTACTTGACCGGTACGGTCACGGGTACGGGGGCCGGGTTGGGTCCGGAGTTAGGTGCAGAGCGCGGACCGTACTGGATGGCCTCGGCGGCCTTCAGCAGCATGATGCCGGCTTCGGAGTTGCGCGTTTCCTTGCTGTAGGGACTCTGCAGTAGGTCGACGCATGCGGCGGGGCGCGCTCCGAAGAGGTAGTTGGCGGCGAGCACGAGGCGTGCATCGTCGTCGAGGAAGTGATCCTCCAGGTAGAGCTCGAGCAGAGCTAGCTGGCGGTCGAAGTCCGCGGGGTTGCCGTAGAAGGAGTGCTTGTCGACCACGTTGCTAGCCAATTCCGTGTCGAGCTCCATGGCGCGGCGCAGGCTGTAGGCGGCGTAGTGGTAGTCGCCCGTGGCGAACAGTGCGTCGGCCAGGATCAGGTACAGGATGCCTTCTTCCGGGGAGTATTCCACGGCCTTGGCGTAGTAGTGCACCGCGTCGCCGAAGCGCGCTTCGCGGAAGGCGCGATCACCGAGGGTCAGGTAGTAGTCGGCAGCGCGACCGAGACCGTCTTCTTGGGGAGCGGGCTGTACGGGGGGCTGGGCCACAGGTTCTGCCGGAGCCTCGTCCACGTAGGTGTCCTGGACGGGGGTCTCGATGTAGATGATCTGGGGCGAGTTGTCGACCGGGTAAATCGTGCTCGTGTAGGGCACGAAGGGCCCGTAGTAATAGGAGCTGGGACGATAGCCGTAGTTGTAGTAGCCGCCGGAGTACCAGTAGCCGTGCCACCAGTAGGTCGAGCAGTACCAGGCCGAGCCCCAGAACCAGGAGTAGCTGTTGCAGCCCCAGGAGTTCCAGAAGCTGTTGCCGGCGCCGTAGTGCCAGCCGTCGTGGAAGCCATCGTCATAGCCGTCGTCGTAGCCATCATCGTAGCCGTCGCCACCCTCGCCGCTGCCGCTGCCGCCTTGACCGCCGCCCCCATTGTCGCCGGAGGGGTCGCCGAGCTTGCGGATGCTGCCGTCGGCGTTCTTCAGATTGCCGCTCTTGGAGACGCTCTTCAGGTAGTCGTTGCGGGCGGTCTTGATGCGGGTTTGTTCGCGGGTATCGCGAACGGCCTGGGTGCGGCGCTGGTCGTTGCTGGCTTTCTTGACCTGTTGCTCGTCGCGGGCGCTCTTGATGCGCGCTTGCTCGGCTTGGTTCTGGCCACGCGCGGCGGCGATGCGTCCGGCTGCGGCAGAGGTTGCGTCGTCACGAGCATTCGTGATGCGTGCATCGCGGTTGGCGGCGGGCACGCCGCCGGCTGCATCGGTGGCGGCATCCACGGCGCGGGCTTGGCCGCTGCCGCGATAGCGCTGCAGGATGTCGTTGCGAGTGACCGTGCGGGCACGGGTGCGGGCGGTGCGTTGGGCCAGTTGGGCGCGAGCGCGGGCTAGTTCCGTTGAGGTGGAGCGTGAGCGCACGCGGGCCGCGCCAGAGGGCTGTGCGCCAGGCGTGGTTTCGGCGCGGCGCGTGTAGCGTGAACGGCCGTTGGTGGAGGAGCGCGGCATGGCCACCGGGCGCCTTGCGCTGCCGGCGCCCAGGTCGATGATGTTGCCGCCGCTGCGCGGGCTATCGATGGGCTCGGAGCGAGCGCTCGAGGGGCGTGCGTCGGTGCTCGGGGTGACCGGGGTGCGGGTCGTGGGGGCTACAGATTCGCCGCGGCGCGGGCCATCGGTGTAGTTGCGAGCCGGCGCACTGCGCGGGGTGCTGGTGTTGGAAGGGGCGCCCGCGCTGCTGCCTCGGCTCCCCCCGGAGCTCGAGGACGGCCGCGGGGCGCTGCTGGTCGTGGTCCTAGGGGTGTACGTCGGGCTCGGCCGTGAGGTCGAGGCCGGCGGGCGGCTGGTCCGCGTGTTGCTGCCCGTGCTTCGCCCCGTATTGCGAGTGGGGGTCGAGGTACGGCCGGCGGTTGAACGGGATCCGGAGGGGCGAGAGCCTCCGGAGCTGGCACGGCTTCCGCCGCTCGAGCGACCCGAGGAACCGCGGCTCGAGCCACTGGAACCACGGGAACCACTGGAACCACCGCCCTGAGCCGAGGAGCGTCCTCCGCTAGATCCACCACGTCGCTGTGCAAATGCATCCTCAGGGAGGCTGATCAGCACGGTGAGCAAGAGAGCTAGGGTTGTTAGGAGTCGGCGCTGGGGCATATCGATGTTCCGTTCAGATGGGGACAAGCCCCCGAGGATGGGGACCCACCGAGCCTATTGCAAAGGCCGTGCCGGAGTGCGAAAGGGCCTGCCTGGAGCTTGTGGAGGGTCCAGCTGGGGAATTGTCCCCAGGGGAGGTGACCTCTCTGGGAGTCACCCGCTCCCATTGGGCCGGTACCGACTAGGTTGAGTGTGGTTCCGTGAAGCTCTGCAGGTACCAAACCGGGCTTCCTGATGCATTGAGGGGCAGTTTGTGGAGCTTGCCCATGGTCCGGGGGCCTGCGCACCTGCTCGACTAGCCCGAGACGTCACCTACGCCACCGGCAGCCCGGCTTTTCCACGACCACGACCACACTCAACCCATGCAGTATCTATTGGGCCCTTAGGGGCAGGATCAGCTCTACGGGGAGTGGGCCATCGGGACCCTGCCGGCGGCGCAGTAGGACCGGGCTTGTGCTGCGGCCTTCCATGTTGGCCATGCGGGTGGCTTCCCGCCAGACGGTGGGATGGATCGTTGCTACGGTGGCTATTGGGGTGGCCAGGGCACGTGAATCGGGGCTGGGCAGCCATCCGTGGGCTCTTAGTACCGCGTCCGAGTGGGCCTGCGGCCCTCCCGAGGCGGTCCAGCGCAGGCCCTGGGGCTGGCCTTGCACGTCGAGCAGTAGGTCCGGCACGGGGCCGAGGGTCCAGCCGGTACCGGCCAAGCTCTGCTGCAGGGCACGCCTGTCGGAGATGCTGCCCGGGCTTTGCCAGGGGGTGTCGCTGGCAGGTAGGGGACGCTGCTGGATCCAGAGTTTGGGGACCGTGATCTCTCGTAGTGGAGTGACGGGAGTGGCGCTGCCCTGAACGCGTTCCTTGGGCGGCAGGTAGTAGTCGTCGACGAAGCGGTGGGTGGCGTCCACGTAGGTCAGCACTTCGGACCAGAGCTGTTTGTCCGCAATCCAGAGTGAAGCCTTCACGGGCCAGGTGCGCTCGTTGCGGCGCTCCCACGCAAGCTCGCGCAGGGAGCTGCGTACAAGCCCGTCGGGGCCCAGGGCGTAGACGGATTCAGGCCGCTCGCCCTGACCGAACTCTGCGCGCAACTTACCAATAGAGCCCAGGTTCGCGTGCCATTGGCCTTCGCCCTTAATCCATTCCCAGGCGCCGGGCCAGGCGTAGATTGTGCGCCGGAGGGCAAACTCCAAGCGCGCGTCGAGGGTCTCTTCGGGCGTCAGTAGGGTGCTCTCCGAGGAGCGTGGGCGCATTTTCCAAGCACGTGCGCCGTACTGATACTGAAGCGTGCGTGCGCCCTTGCCGCCGTCGTCAGCGGAGAGTCGCGAGCGGCCTCGGCCGGGGTAGGCCAGGGACCACTCCATGGCATGCGGTCGCTCAGGCAGACCCTCGAAAATCACCCGCGTGCGCGCCACCACGCAGCGCACCCCCGCCACGGCGCGGCGCGGGCCGGGGAGGCCCTCGGAGGCCGGCGGGGCCGGGTCCTGTAGGGCGCCTATGGCGACGAGGATGAAAGGGAGGAGCTGACCCATGCTTGGCCTAGGCTACCCACTGGGCACTGACTACCCCAGGCCGTGGGCCCACTTGATCCACTCCTCGTCGCTGCCGTAGTTGGCGTGGGCTAGGTGCTGGAGCACGGCGATGACGCGCTTGCGGACGGCGTTGCGGACGCGCGGCAGGCAGCCGGTTAGGGCTCGGGCACAGGGCCCCCGGGCGTGTTCGTTGCGGCTGCCCATGTAGGCCAGGGCGCGCGAGGCGGCCACGGCGGGGTGGTTTTCGTCGTCGTAGAGCAGCAAGGACATGTCGCCAATGGAGTCGATGTCCATGGCCTGGGCCAGGATTAGGCAGCAGGTGGCGCGCACGGCGGGCTCGGTGTCGGTGAGGCCACGGCGGGCCGGCTCAACGGCACCCTTGGAGTCGGCGCCGGCGCTCAACACCTTGTAGATGGCCCAGGCGGCGTTGGTGCGGCCCTTGGATTCCGGGGAGCGCTCGAGCATCTCGATCAGGCCGCCAGTGGGCGTTTCGGCCCTCGAGAGCAGGCCGATGGCGAAGGCGGCGTTGGCGGCGACCAGGTGCTCGGGATCCTGCAAGGAGGCCAGCAGGGGGCCGAGGGGGTCGACTCGCCGGGGGAGGCCTGCAGTATTTGCGTCGCTGGGCAGGGACACCTCACGGCTGAAGCCGAGGGCTAGGGCTGCCACCTGGCGGTTTTTGGGCGGTCCGCTCTCCAGCTGGGAGATCAGTAGCTCCTGATGGCGCGTGGCCTGGTAGGCAAGGCTCTCCTCTAGGGCACGGGCCTTCTGGGCGTCGGACTGGTCCTTGG
>JBLIOL010000214.1:0-9869 GCA_047639615.1 Planctomycetota bacterium
CGCTGGTATAGCTCTTCGGAGAAGAAGGCCCGCTGGAAGTGGCTGCGCAACTTGCCGCATGCCTTGGAGCGCGGACGCTTCAGCCTGGTGCATGGCTCACCCCGGGACCCCGTGCGCGAGTACGTGCTCTCCACGGACGGCATTCTCAACCCTGTCAAGCTGCGGGCAATCTTTGACTCCTTCGAGTCCGTGGCCGTGGCCGGTCACACGCACCACCCCGGCATGCACACCGAAGACCTGCGCTTCGCCACCTTGCATGGGGAGCAGACGGTCACCATGGAGTTGCCCGAGGATGGCAAGGCCTTCATCAACGTGGGCTCCGTGGGGCAGCCGCGCGACGGTGATAGTCGGGCTTGCTACGCGATCCTCGAGGATCACCAGGTGACCTGGCATCGGGTTGCCTATGACTTCCGCATCACCCAGGACAAGATCCGCGCCACCGGCCGGCTGTCCGAACTCCTGGCGCGACGCCTGGAGATGGGCAAGTAAGCCCGCGCTACTTGCGCTTGAGCAGGCCGCGTAGCACGTGGCCGAAGATCTCGGGGTTCTTGCGCAGGCGGCGCTGGGAGTAGGCGCGCCACTGCGGTCCGTAGGGCACGTAGACGCGCACCTTGTGGCCAGCCGCGCGCCAGTTCTGCCAGAGGGGTTGCTGCACGCCTAGGAGCACTTCGAATTCGTAGCGCGAGGGATCCACGCCGCGATCCTTGCAGGAGCGCAGGAGGCGCGCGCCGAGGTGTTCGTCGTGGGTGGCGAAGGCAACCCGGTGGCCGGCCTTGAAGAGCGCTTCGCTGAGCTCCAAGAACGAGTCGCGAATGGCTTGGGAATGCGTGTGCGCGATCTCTTCGGGCTCCAGGTAGATGCCCTTGACCATGCGCACATCGACGGGCCCCTCGGGCAGCTTGGTGATGTCGTCTGCGGTGCGCAAGAGGCGCGACTGTAGGACGATGCCCACGTTGCTGTGCTCGGCGCGCAGGCGCGCGAAGATGTCGAGCGTGTCCTGGGTGGTGGTGTGGTCTTCCATCTCCACGCGCACGAACTGTCCGATGGCGGCGCAGTGCACCAGGAGCTCTGCGTAGAGCTCGTGGCACAGCTCCTTGGAGATGCGTAGGCCGAAGTGCGTGGGTTTGATGGAGACGTAGGAGTCGAGCTTGCGCGTGGCGGAATCGCTGGCGGCTTGCTTGTAGGACTCCAACACCGTGCGCGCTTCGGCTTCTCCGGAGACGTCCTCACCGAGGATGTCGAGGATGCCGCTGTAGCCGCGCTGGCTCAGGTCCTCCAGGCAGCCCAAGGCTTCCTCCAGGGTCTCGCCCGCGATGTAGCGCGCTGAGAGGCGGCGCATCACGGAACGCGGGATGAGGGGCAAGGTGGCGACGGCGATTTTGTGCAGGATTCCCATAGCTCTTGTGCCGCGGATTCTATCCGAGTGCTTTCCTCGCCCCCAGCTATCTATGCTGGTCCCTATGGACAGCAATCCGCGTCTGGTGCTCAGCACCGCTCCTGACCCCGTGGTGGCCCGCCGCCTGGCCACGGGCTTGGTCGCCGGCCACCTGGCCGCCTGCGTTAATTTATTGCCCGGAGTGACTAGCATCTACGGCTGGGAGGGAGCTGTGGAGGAGGCCAGCGAGGTGCTGATGGTGATCAAGACCCGGGCGGCCCTGGTGGAGCGGGTCGAGAGCTTCCTCGGGGAGGAGCACCCTTACGCTACGCCTGAGTGCGTCAGCTTGGCTCCGGAGCGGGTCGAGGCGCGCTACCTGCAGTGGCTCATGAAGTGGACCGAGGAGGCTGGAGCGTGAGCGCAGCGCCCACATTGGCAGAGCCTGAGGAGCGCAGCCTGCATGCCCGCCTAGGGCTGTGGATCGGGCCGCTCGCCTGCGCTTTGATCCTGGCCGGATTGCTGCCTGGTCTGGACTCGGCCCAGCGCGCGGTGGCCGGCGTCACGGCCTGGACCGTGACCTGGTGGATGACCGGTGCGGTGCCCGTGGGGGCGGCCTCGCTCTTGCCGGCGGCGCTCTTCCCCGTGCTGGGGGTGATGCCCGCTTCGGTGGCGGCGCCGATCTACCTGCGCGACTTGGTGATGCTCTTTCTGGGCGCCTTCGTGATCGCCCTGGGCCTCGAGCGCTGGGGGGTGCATCGGCGCATGGCCTTGTCGATCTTGGTGCGCTTTGGAACCTCGCGCAGGCTGCTGGTGCTGGGCTTCATGTGCGCGGCAGCCTTCACATCCTGTTGGATCAACAACACCGCGACCACGCTGCTGATGCTGCCGATCGTGCTGGCGGTGCTTGATAGGGTCGAAGGCGATGGGGAGCAACAGAGCCACAGCTCCTTCGCTACCTGCCTGCTGCTGGGCACGGCCTATGCGGCATCCGTGGGAGGCATGGGGAGCCCCGTGGGCACGGCGCCCAACCAGGAGTTCCTGGGCCAGCTCGCTCAGCGTTTTCCTGAGGCCCCGAAGCTGGGCTTCGGGGATTGGATGTTGGCCTGGATGCCCTTCGTCATTCTCTTCGTGCCCATGGCCTGGTGGTTGCTCACGCGCGTCCTGTTGCCTATTCCGGCCGATGATGCGGGTGACTCCGGCATCGAGGCCGTGCGCGAGGAGCGCGCGAATCAAGGTCCCATGAACTCGGCTCAGCGGCGTATGGCCGTGGTCTTCGGGGCCACCGCACTGCTGTGGGTGACGCGCGCGGACCTGAACATCGGCAGCCTGCAGATCCCTGGCTGGTCGCGGCTCTTGTACGGCAGCGCGGCCTCGGATCCGCTCTGGCTGGCGGCCCACAAGAACGACGTGTCGGACGCGACGGTGGCGATCTTCATGGCGCTCGTGTGCTTTGCCTTGCCCGCGGGCAAGGGGCGTGGGGCGCTGATGGACTGGCGCACGGCCAAGCGCCTGCCCTGGGACGTGCTGCTGCTCCTGGGCGGCGGCTTCTGCATCGCCAAGGGCTTCCAGGTGAGCGGCCTGGATCGCGTACTGGGCGGGCTGCTGGCGCCGCTGTATGAGGACACCTCCTCGTGGCTGGTGGTGGGGGGCACGGCCCTGCTGGTGAGTTTCCTGACCGAGCTCACCTCCAACACCGCCACCACGGCCGTGTTGCTGCCCGTGGTGGGCGCTGCCGGGGTCCAGGCGGGCCTGGATCCAGTCTCGGTCATGGCTCCAGCGGCCCTGGCGGCCTCCGCAGCCTTCATGATGCCCGTGGCTACGCCCCCCAATGCGGTGGTCTTCGGCAGCGGCAGGCTCAAAATTGGCACGATGGCCCGGGTGGGGCTGGTACTCAATTTGCTGGCTGTGGTGCTCCTAACGCTGGTCTTCCAGCTCTGGGTGCGGCGCGTGTGGCATGTGGAGGACGGTCTTCCCAGCTGGGCAGGCGGTTGAGCTGCGCGCACTCGACACGCCCGCGCTGATGATCGACACTTCCGCCTGCATGTCCCTGCCTCTTCGATCCATGATCCCACTGGCCCTGCTGGTGCTCGCCGCCTGTGGGGCGGAGGAACCGTTGCGTCCGGGGGTGCCGCCGCGGCATCTGGTGCTGGTGACGGTGGAGGGCATGCGGGCGGATCACTCCTCGGCCTACCTCTATGGGCGCCGGACCACGAGCTTCGAGATCGACGCGGGCGGGTTGGAGCGGGGGCGCGCCCTGACCCCCGATCACCTGGCGCAGGCGGGCGTGCTGTTCCGGCACGCGTCCGCGCCCTCCGGGCAGGTTGAGCTTTCCCTGGGCGCACTGCTCGCAGGCGCGCGGCCCTTGGAGGTTGATTACAGGGATGACGTGCGGCGCTTCACCCTTGCCGAGCGTTTCGCGCAGAAGGGCTTTCACTGCGCGGCCTTCGTGAGCCAGTCGAACGGTCCCACGGCGCCGGCTAATCGCCGGGGCTTTCGCTCCTTCGAGGAGGGCGAGAACGACCTAGCGGCCTTGGGCTCGGCGGTGAGCTTCATGGCGGAACACGACTGGGGCAATCAGCAGGGAGTCTTCCTGTGGTTGCACCTCTCCGGACCGATCTATCCCTTTGAGCCGCCCACCTTTCCGCAGAACTATCACGGCGATCAGCCCGTGGATTACGCAGCACTGTTCGCGGATCCGGCTTACGCCGGATCCATGCAAGTGCCCTTGCCCACGCGCGAGGAGCTGCGCGCCCGTACGGATCTACTGCCTGCGGACGTTGAACACTTGGAGGCCTTGTACGACGGGGAGCTGGCGCATACCTCCTACCTGATCTGGCTGACCTTGGACCTCCTGCGTTACTTCTCGGAGACGGAGGACGCGATGGCCGATGCGTTGCTCTGTGTTGCGGGTGTGAACGGGATGCAACTCGATCCAGCGCGGCCGGGTTTTGCTTCGGCGGATTCCTCGGATGATGCGGCCCTGGGGGTGCCCTTGCTGCTGCACCATCCCGCGAGTTTGACGGGTCGGCGTGTGCTGGAGTCCCAGGTGACGCTTGAGGACTTGCCGCGTACCTTCGCCGACTGGTTCGACCTGGAGGGACGCGAGGACTTGCGCGGACGAAGTCTGTTGGCGCTTATGGATCGCGAGCCCCGCGAGAGCTTCGAGGAGCGGGCTAGCTGCAGCTACGACATCGCCTCCGTCGAGGTTAGCGCACGCGGCCCCGTCTGGCGCCTGACTGTGCCTCTGAGGGATCTCGGTGAGGTCGGCGCGCCCATGCCCAGTTCGGCCAGATTCGAGCCCGTCATGGGTCTGCGCCGCTTGCCGGTGGATCCCGATGGCAGCGCAGCTTTGGGCTTGCTCGAAGAGCTGCGCGCTTGGGCCCTGTCACAGAGGGAATGGCGATGAACGCACGGGGCCACGCACCTGAACTCAATCCGCCGGGCTCCTCCCTGGCGGGGGCGCTCGCTTGTCTCTTTGCGCTGCTTGCGGGTGGCGCGGGCTTGGCTCTGATCGGTGCCTTGCCGGCGGAGCGTACGGCTGTGCTCTCGGCGCCGATTCTATTGGGTGGAGCGGCCTATCCTCTATTGCTGCGAGCTACGCCGGGGGAGCCAGCCTTCCTGAAGGTGCTGCTCTTCGGTGTGCTGGGCTCGCCCTTCGTACTGCTTTTGATCGCGGCGGTGGCGCGCTTGTTCTTGCCACCGCGGCAGGCCATGGGCGCGGCCTTCTTGGCCGTGGCCTTCCTGCAGCCTTTGGCGCTGGGCCGGCCCTTGCGTTTCGAGCGACCGGGCGCGGCGGCGGTGAGCGCCTTGGCCTTGGCCGTGGGCTTGGGCAGCTACTTGGCTTGGCTCCTATTCGCCGATGCGGGTGGCGCGCGCCAGTTGGTGCCGGGCGCTCTGCGTCACGCGGGTTTGGCCCAGGGACTGCTGCGTGCAGGCCCGCTCGAAAACCCTTGGCTGGCTGGTACGCCGGCTCATTGGGCGAGCGCCTATCACGGGCTGACGGCGCTGGTGGCGGCGAGCCTCGAGCTGGACGTCGTGCGCGCGCAGGCGGTCCTGGCGGTTGGGGCGGCCACTTGCATGCCGCTCGCCTTGTACTTTCTCGCGGCTCCTATCTGGCAGCGAGCTGGGGCCTGCGCTCTGGCGGCGCCCATGGCGCTCTTTGGTTGGAATGCGGCGGCTGGCTTGCGCGGGCTGAGTGGGCCCCCGCAAGAGGGGCTGGGTTTCTGGGCGCAACAGCTCGCTCAATTGACCGGCAGTGCGACTCCGGGCGCACTGCACTATGGACTCTCGAGCTTCGTGGCGGCGGGGCCTGAGCTCTTGGCTACGACTCTCGCTGTGGCAGCGTGGATGGCCGGGGCGCATGCCCTGCGTCACGGTGCACGCCCCTGGCCGGCGCTCTGCGCGCTGTTGCACCTGGCGGCGATCTCTGTGGATCCGCGCTTGGGTGTGGTGGCGGGTTTGGCGACCCTGTGTGCTTACGTGTTGCTCGTGCTGCGACCTACGACGCGTAAGGCGGCGGGGGCGAGCATGGGGTGGGCAGCGCTGGCGATCTTACTGCTGGGCTTCGCCCTGGTGCGACTGTTGCCGGCGGGCAGTAGTCAGTACCCGGAGCCGGCACCTTGGGACGCCCACCCGAGCAACTTCGGCTTGGCCTTGGTGTTTGCTGCGGGCCCGATGCTGGTCCTAGGCCTGTTGGGGTTGCTGCCGAGTGCACGGCGCATGAATGACGGGGAGGGCAACTCCGGTGGCGGGGTGGTGGCCCTGCTGCTCGGTGTGGCGGTGTTGATTCCGGCGGCCGGTGCGGCCCACGAATTACTCGGTGTGGGCAAACTCGAACACTTGGCGCGACCCGCGGCGGACATCCTGCGCCTGGGGAGTTTTCCCCTGGGGGTCTTGGCGGCGGGCGGATTGGCGAGCCTCCTGCGCGGAAGCATGGGGCGACGGGTGGTCGGCGCTAGTCTGGCGCTAATCCTTGGCTTCGGCGCTGTGCGCATGAGCTTGCACGCGGCGGGTGCGCACCAGGAGTTGGCGCAGTTGCAGGGGCCGCTCGTGGAGCGCGGTACCCAGCTCGACCTGGCCCAGGTGCGTCCCCAGGACGAGGCCTTTGCAGCGGCTCTCATGGATCTGCGCGAGGATCCTGTGGCGCGCGCGGGCAACCCGATCTTGCTCTGCGCGCTGGACGCTGGGGGGCCGCCCCGGGAGGGCCCGGAGTTCGCACGCAATCGTTTACACCTGGCGGGTCTGGTGGCGGATATGCCGCTGCTCTTGTGCGTCAGTCGCCAGGTGGAATTTGGACAACGGCAGGGACCGCAGCGAGAGGAGCTCCTCAGCCGCGCCTTTACCAGTGACAAGGGCGCCTCGCCGGAGTGGGTTCCCTTGCTGGTTGGACTCGAACGCCCCGTGGTGGTACTGGTGCGTGAGACGGATCGCGTGCGTACTACCCCTGTTGGGAAGCGCGGCTCCGCTCGAGGGATCGAATTGGACTTGGGCCGCTTCGGCGCGAAGACCCTCTGGCGTAACGAGCAGCTGACGCTCCTGCGCACGGACTACAAGCAGGCCGGTGGCGCGCGATGAGACGCTCCCCGCTGCCTCTGCCGGTGCGTAGACCCGAGCGCCGCGTGGCTTGGTCTGCGGCTTGCCTCGTGTTTGCTCTGTCGTTGCTGGGGTTCGCTGGCGAGCCTTGGGGGGCGGCGGCGGAAGCGCGCTGGCGTACGACGCAGTCCTTGGCGTCCCTGTCTATGACAATCGATGTGCCCATGGCCGAGCCCCAAGAAGGCGAGCGCCTGGCCATTCGCAAGGGCACGCGCAAGGGCACCAGCTATGCGGCGGCGCCCCTAGGTGCGGCCATCATGGCCGTGCCGGCGGAGTGGGTCGCGCACTTTTCGGGCTTGGGCCTGCAGCTCGATCCACTGCAACGCGTGCGCTTGTCGCGGGCCGTGCATGCCATGCTCGGTTCGGTGTGGTTGGCGGGCATTGCGGCGCTGCTAGTGCTAGCGGCGCGTAGGTTGGGGGTGGAGCGCATCACGGCTTGGAGCTCGGCCTTGGCCTTTGCGCTGACGACCTGGGCCGTGCCAGCGGCGCGCGGCTTCGGGCCTGAATTGCCCGCGGCCCTGCTGCTGCTCTTCGGCTTTCAGTTGCTGTTGCGGGCGCGCTATTGCCTTGGGCATCTGCTTCCGGTATCGCGCTTTGAATTGGTGCTCGCGGGAGCGACGCTGGCCTTTGCCGGGTGCGTGCACCCCTTGGCTTGGCCCACCGCATTCATTGTGCTCGGTGCTGGTGAAGTGGAGTTGCGCAAGGGACCACGCACGCGTACCAACGAAGGCGCGGTGCGCGGTGCCTGGGTACTGGCTCCCTTCGCAGCGGTCTTCGCTCTGACCCTTACGCTCAACCTGTGGCGCTTCGGACAGCCTTTGGACTTCGGTGGTGGTGGACCGTCGATAGCTTCCGAGCCGCAGGCCGTCTTGAACGCGGCACTGGCGCTCTTGATTTCACCGGGCCGCGGCATGTTGCTCTTCGCTCCCGGCGTCGTGCTGGCGATCGTCGGCGTGCAGGCGAGTCGAGCTCGTGGCGAGCGTAGTTGGGGGCGGGTGGCGGCCGCTAGCTTGGTTGTGACTTGGATGCTGGCCGCGGCGCAATGGTCGAGCGATCGCATTGGACCGGAACAGGCCAGCAGTGCTTGGGAGTACGGTCCCGCCTACATGCTGCTGGTGTTGCCGTTGGTTTGGCTGGGCGTGCCCCTCGGTGTGCGGCGGCTGCGCGAGGCGCGCATGTTGCGCTTGGCTGTGTTGGTGCTCGGCTGCAGCGGACTCTTCGTGAATCTTGCAGGAGTGCTGGTGGATGCGCAGACCGTGCGCGGTCTGGCACGTCAAGTGGTGCCGGCGCAGGCGAACGAGGATTGGAATCCAACCCTGGCTTCGCCCATCGCTCACTGGCGAATGATTCGGCGAACGACGGCGGGACTGTCTGGGCCGATCGCTTCGGACTCGCTCTTCGGGCCCCAGGTGCGGGGGCAGGTGGAGAGCGTGAATCCGCGCTCGCGGGGCTTCAACGGTCTGGGCTGGGTGGACTTGGAAAAGCGCGCTGGTCTGGGCTGGCTAGGCATGTCCTTGGCCACGGTCTTGGGCGTGCTGGGGGCCTCTCTCGCGATTTTGGGCCTGGGGCCGCGCGCTCACTAAAAGAAGTCTTCAGGACTGGGGCGCAGTTGACGATGGCGCTGCCATGAGACTCCCCCGAAACGCTGCCTGCTGGTTACTCGGTTTTGGCCTGACCGTTGTTCTGGGCGCGGCTGCCGATGGCCCTGCTAGGAACTTGGACTCGGGCTCGAAGCTGAGTGTGCGTACGGAGTACTTCGCGGCGCTTGCGCCGGGTGCGACTGAGGAGTCTCTGCCCGTGAATCTGGTGGCGTGGAAGTGCCGCCGTGAAGGCCAGCTCGAGGTGCTCGAGCGCGAGGTCTTGTTCGGTGCCGGTGAGCTGCGCTTGCTGCACACGGAGAATATGGGCCTGGGCACGCCGCGGTTGGTCTGGCGCGAGCTCGGTCGCATGGGGCGCACCTGGGTGGCGGAATGGTCGCCTGAGCGCGGCGAACTGCTGACACTGGAGTTCAGCGCGGCCGAGGATGTGCACCGCCTGCAGGGAGTGGAAGAGGTGAGCTTTCCCCTGGGCTTGGTGGAGGAGTTGCGCCATGGGATTGTGCGCGGAGGGCCGGTGGGTCGCCTATCGCCGACCCATGCGGGGCTCGAGCAGGTGAGCGTGTCGGCGCTGGAAGGGCTGCCGGCGGATCTGCCCGCGTGGACCAGAACGAAATTGGAAGCGCTGGAGGCACGTTGTGTGGAGCTACGTACTGAAGCTGGCCGCTTACTTGTCCGTTACGTCTTCGATGGTGACCAGCTGATGGCTTTCCAATGGGGATCGGGCGGGGCTTGGTCTGTACGCGTGTCGCAGGCGGATTGGCAGCGCTACGAGGAGGCATGGTATGTGGCGCAGCGTCGCGCCGCGAGCTCGCCCCAGAGTGCCACGCCTGCCAAGTGAGACCTAAACCTTGCAGATAGGGACCAAGTGCGATGGTCGGTGAGGGCGGGGACTACTTATCCTGTTGGCCCCTCCCAGTTGTTTGGCGCTGTTCACGCCGAACCGTCCGCTATCGCTGCCTTGTATCGTCAATTCACTTCGCGCTTCGTGCGCTTCCGCCCAGTGCTCCTGCTCTGCCTAGGCGCTACTGCTTGTCTATCCCCTGAAGAGGCGCTGCGCAGCGCCGATGAGGAGGTCTACGCGCTGATCGATCAGCGTCGCGAGGCGCTCTTCGGTGATCTGGGTAGCTTTCGGATCGACCCACCCGGGGGGAGTTTGCGCGAGCGCTTCCTCTCTGGAGCCTGGACGGGTGCGGAGCCCTGGACCTTGCTGCAGTGCTTGGAGATCGCCGCCGAAAACAGTCGGGGCTTCCACGACGAGCGGGAGGGCTTGTACCTCTCGGCCTTGGACCTGACCTTGGAGCGTT
>JBLIOL010000215.1:0-9849 GCA_047639615.1 Planctomycetota bacterium
GAGGCATTTGCGCAGAAGCTGCCGGCTGAGGAGCGCGGCTTGATCGCTGGCCACGTGCAGGTAGCGGACGCCAAGGATCCTGATCAGCTCGAGGCCGGGGTGCGCGAATTGGCGTCTTCCCTCGGCGGTAGGGTCGATGCGCTGATCGCTATCTTGGAGCCCCTGATGGAGAGCCTCGGCGCGGTGCGCGAACGGCTTGGCATCCCGGGCATGGATGAGAACGAGTGCCGCAACTTCCGCGATAAGGCGCAGATGAAGGACGTGCTGCGCGCGGCGGGTCTGCCTTGTGCGAAGCACTGCCTGGCGACCGATGCTGAGCAGGCACTGGCCTTTGCGGCGGAGTACTTGCCGCTGGTGGCCAAGCCGCCGGCCGGCGCTGGCGCCAAGGACACCTTCCGGGTTGACGAAATTGCGCAGCTCGAGTCCTGGATGAAACAGCAGCCGCCCAGCATCGAGCGGCCGCTGCTGCTCGAGGAGTTCGTGCAAGGGGAGGAGTTCTCCTTCGACTCGGTATCGGTGGATGGCCAGCACGTCTTCCACTCGATCTCCACCTACGCGCCCACGCCCTTAATGGTGATGGAGACGCCGTGGATCCAATGGACCGTGATGCTGCCGCGCGACATCGATGGGCCGGAGTTCGATCCGATCCGCAAGGCGGGCAAGGCGGCGCTCAGCGCCCTCGGCATGCGCAGCGGCATGACGCACATGGAGTGGTTCCGACGCCCGGATGGAACGATAGCTATATCAGAAGTGGGCGCGCGCCCGCCCGGGGCGCAGATCACGAGCTTGATCTCCTTCGCACATGACTTCGATTTCTATCGGGGTTGGGCCGAGGCCAGCATCTTCAACCGCTTCGATCCACCGGAACGCAAGTACGCGACCGGCGCGGCCTATCTGCGCGGGCAAGGCCACGGCAAGGTCGCGAGCATCGAAGGCATCGAAGCTATCCAAGAGGAACTGGGCGACGTGGTCATCGAGGCACGCCTGCCCAGGCCCGGCCAGCCCAAAGCCTCAAGCTACGAGGGCGAGGGCTACGTAATTCTGCGTGACCCCGACACTGCGGTAGTGGCCGAGGGGCTCAAGTTCGTTGTGAACACGCTGCGCGTGCACATGGGAGACGACCGATGAAAGTGCTGATGATTTCGCCGGGCTTCCCGGAAGACCTGGGCTACTTCACGCGCGGCTTGGCTAGCGTCGGTGCGCAGGTGTACGGCCTCGGCGATCAAGCACCCGCGTCCATGGATCCGGATGTGAAGGCGGCGCTAACGGATTACCTGCCGGTGAGCAACCTCTGGGAAGAGGAGGCCACCGTGCAGAAGGTGGTCCGTTGGCTTGAGGGCAGTGGCACGACAGTGGACCGCGTCGAGTGCCTCTGGGAGCCGGGCGTGATGCTGGCGGCGCGCATGCGCGAGCGATTGGGCATCGACGGTCTTAGCGTCTCGCAGGCCAACGCCTTCCGCGACAAAGAGGTCATGAAGCAGACCCTGGACGCGGCCGGTATCCGTACGCCGCACCACTACCGTGCGAACAGCGGCGAAGAGATTCGCGACGCGGCCGGGCGCATCGGTTGGCCGATCATCGTCAAGCCCATCGACGGCGCAGGTTCCGCCGACACCTACACGGCGCGCTCCGATGAGGAGCTCGACCAGATCATCGATTCGATCAAGCACGTGCCCGAGGTCTCCGTGGAGGAGTTCATCGAGGGCGAGGAGTACACCTACGACACGGTTTGCGCCGGTGGCCAGGTGCTCTTCGAGAACGTGGCTTGGTATCGGCCCAAGCCCCTGGTGGCACGGCTCAATCCTTGGATTAGCTCCCAGGCCATTTGCTTGCGCGATCTCGAGCAACCCGAGATCGCCGTCGGTGTCGAGCTCGGTCACAAGGTCATCGAGGCACTCGGCTTCAAGAGCGGCTTTACCCACATGGAGTGGTTCCGTACGCCCGCCGGCGAAGCGGTCTTCGGTGAGATCGGCGCGCGCGCGCCGGGCGGACGCCTGACCCATGGCATGAACATGTCCTGCGACCTGGACCTGTTCTCCGGTTGGGCCGAGGCGGTTTGCTTCGGGCGCCTGAGCCAGGACACCACCAAGAAATTCAACGCTGCCATGGTCTTCAAGCGCGCCACCGGTGGCGGCACACACATCACCGGGATCGAGGGTTTGGACTCGATCATGGCCGAGCACGGGGAGCATATCCCGTTGCTTGATTTGAACCCCGTGGGAGCGCCGCGCAAGGACTGGACCAAGGTCGTCACCGGCGACGGTTGGATGGTCGTGCGGCACCCCGATTTGGACATGACCGTTGAGATCGCCAATCGCCTGGCGGGCGAGATGCGTCTGACGACAGCCTGATGGCTAATACAACGAAGGACCGGGTTCGCCCGGTGCGCTTGCTCGGTCCGCAGGACGAGCAACCGAGCGTGGCTGTGGCCTTGGAAGCGCTGGATGTGTCCGGCAGCGTGGCGCTGGTTAGCGCTGGCTGGCAGGAGCGCGCGGACGAGGACGAGAACGGCCCCTTGGGGCCGCGCATGCATGGACGCGCGCGCCACTTGGGGCTCTACACGCGCGCCGAGGAGGTCTTTCGTGAAGATCCCGAGGTGCGTACGGTGCTATACGAGCGCTATGACCGCCTGCGCGAGTTGCAGGGGCTGTATCGCTTGCGCTTGGAGGGCCAGCTCGAGGCTTGCCGCAAGCTTCTGGGCGCGTGCGACCCTGCGGACCCGGGCAGCTTGTATGAGCCCGCGATCGCGGACGCTATCCGTGGCGTGCAGCACCTGGATGCGCATCATCTGGGCCGCGCAACCGAGTTGGACAAGGAAATCGGCGAGCGAATCAATGTGCACGGACGCCCGTCACTGGCGCGCCACCTGGACGAGCTGCGCGCAGAGCTCGAGGGTTGCGAAGCGCTCTTGATCGCTGGCGGACACGTGGCGATTCTGCTCAACCGGCTGTGCCTCTTCGACGTACTTGGGCTCGCTCCCAAGCAACCCATCGTGGCCTGGTCCGGCGGTGCGATGGTGCTCTCCGAGCGCATCGTGCTCTTCCACGATAGTCCACCCCAGGGGGCGGGCGATGCGGAGGTGCTCGCGCCTGGAATCGGCTTGGTGCGTGGGCTGGTGCCCTTGCCCCACGCGAGCAAGCGTCTGCGCTTGGACGACCCCGCGCGGGTGGCGCTCTTCGCACGACGCTTTGCACCGGACCTTGCGGTGTGCCTCGACGGCGGGGAGAGCCTCGAAGGCACGGCCGGCAGCGACGTTTGGAACATCTCCGATGACGCGCGCGTGTTACAGGTTGGTGGCGGCGTAGGTCAGGAGTTGCCCGTTTGAGTGCTCAGGAAGCTATGCAGGATCAATCGATCGCCGACTGGAAGGCCGCCTTGGTGGACAGCGCGCGCTCGGGTCACGGCGCCTTGCAGGAATTGCTCAGTAGCCGCAGCTTTCCCGTGATCGTGGACGGCACGGCGCTTTTCGTCTTCGAAGGCGCGGCCGAGCAGGTGCTTCTGCATCACTGGATCTTCGGTCTGCCTTCCAGTCAACCTTTCGAGCGTGTGCAAGGCACGCACCTGTGGTGGCTTGAGGCCGACATCCAACGCAGCGCGCGGGTGGAGTACAAGCTCGAGGTCGTACACCACGGTCAGCAGCGGCTTGTGCGCGATCCCTTGAATCCGGCCTTGGCCCAGGATCCCTTTGGCGCCAACTCGGTGGCAACGGGACCCGAATACGTGGTGCCCGAGTGGGCCGAAGAGCACGAGGATGCGCGCCGCGGCGAGATCATCGAGCGCGAGATTCAGAGCGAGGTCTTCGGTGAATCGCGGCCGATCTCGATCTACCTGCCTGCGCGCTTCCGCGAGACGCGGCGCTATCCCTTGCTGGTCGTGCACGATGGCATGGATTACCTGCGCTTTGCATCCTTACAGAGTGTGTTGGACAATTTGATTCACCGGCAGGAGATCCCGCCGATGATCGTAGTGCTGACCCAGTCGCCCGATCGCATGGAGGAGTACTCCGGCAGCGACGCCCATGCGCGCTACTTGGCGGAGGAAGTGCTGCCCATGATGGAGCGCGAGTACCCGCTGCTCGAGGAAGCCCAAGATCGCGCGCTGATGGGCGCGAGCTTCGGTGCGGTGGCCAGTTTGCACGCGGCTTGGTCCCATCCCGGCACCTTCGGCAAGCTCTTGCTGCAGTCCGGATCCTTCGCATTCACGGACATCGGCGACCACGATCGCGGGCCCATGTTCGATCCCGTGGTGAAGTTCGTTAACGCCTTTCGCGACGCGCCAGGTAAGCCCGTGGCCCAGGCCTTCTTGTCCTGCGGAACCTACGAGTCGCTGATCTACTACAACCGCTCCATGCTGCCCCTACTGCAGGCTCACGGCGTGAACGCGCGTTTGGTGGAGGCCCAGGATGGGCACAACTGGGAGAACTGGCGCGACCGCTTGCGCGAGGGCCTGACCTGGCTCTTCGCGGGACCGCTTTGGATGGTGTACGAGTAGGCGCCGAGCGGGCGCCGGGACATTGATGCTGCTCTCCGATACCTTGCAAAGCACCGGCGCAGGCGCTGCTCATGTGGGGCGCGCTCTGCGCGTGTGGCTTGCGGGATCGCCGCTGAGCGGGCATGTGGATCGTCCGCAGTTGCCCTTCCCGAAGACGGCGCTTGCATGTCTGCCAGAGTTGGATGCGGCCTTGGATAGCTTGCTCTCCGTGGAGCTGCGCGAAGCGGACGAAGACGGCGAGAAGCTGCTCTGCCGTATGCCCGATGGGCGCGCGGTGGAGGCGGTGCTCTTGGATCCGGCGAGTTTGTGCATCTCGAGTCAGGTGGGTTGCGCAGTGGGTTGCGGCTTCTGCAAGACCGGCACCTTTGGACTCGATCGGCAGCTCACCACGGATGAGATCCTGGCCCAGGTGGTCGTGGCGCGGCGTGTGCGGCCGGTGCGCCGGGTGCTCTTCATGGGCATGGGCGAGCCGGGCCACAACCTGAGCCATGTGCTCGAGGCCATCGCTTGCCTGGGGGTTGAGGGCTGCATCGGTCATAAGGATCTGGTCTTCTCGACCGTGGGCGACCCCAAGATCTTCGACGCCCTGCGCGAGAACGCTGTGCAGCCGGCCCTGGCGCTATCCCTGCACACCACATTCGACGAGCGCAGACGTGAACTCTTGCCTCGCGCACCCGAAGTAGGGGCACGCAAGCTGCTAGAGGCTGCCTTGGACTACGGTCAGGCCACCGGTCACCCCCTGCAGTTGCAGTGGACCCTGCTGGCGGGCATCAATGATGGGGATGACGAGCTCGAGCGCTTGATCGGCTGGCTTAAGGGCCGGCGGGTAGTGGTGAACTTCATCTCCTACAACCCCGTGGACGACTTTCCCCACAAGCGCACCTCGGCTGAGCGCACCCTGGAAATGACCCACGCTCTGCATGCGGCCGGGATCCTGGCCAAGCTGCGGAATTCGGCCGGGCAGGGCGTAAGCGGGGGTTGCGGCCAACTGCGAGCCAGAGGACGTTAGAATACGGCCACCCATGGCTACCTCTACCCGTCGCATCGGCCTATCCCTCGGCGCCGATCTCTGCTGGCCCAAGTGCTACGAGGACATCCTAACCCGCTGGAATCCGACCCTGAAAGTCGGCGGCGAGGATGTCTCCTTTCACGTGGAGCGGGTCAGCATCGAGCCCTTCAAGCTCGAAGAATCGAAGCAGTACGACCTGGTCATCGACCGCTTGACCCACTGGCACGCGAACACGCGCGAGTGGATCAAGAAGGCGGTGTTGATGGACGACGTCTACGTGTTCAACAACCCGTGGTCGGTGCAGTCCATGGAGAAGCAGACCAGCTACTGCGCCATGCTGCGCCTGGGCATGCCGGTGCCGGAGACTTGGATGGTTCCGCCCAAGGAGTATGAGCCCCAGCCGGACCTAAGCCCGACCCTGACGCGCTACGCCAAGCTCTTCGACCTGAAGCAGGTGGGCGAGAAGGTGGGTTATCCGCTCTTCATGAAGCCCTACGACGGCGGCGGCTGGGTTGGCGTGACCAAGGTGGACGACGGCGAGGCCTTGGATTCGGCCTACGACGAGAGCGGCAAGATGCTCATGCACCTGCAGGCCGGCGTAATTCCCTACGACAGCTTCATCCGCTGCGTGGCGGTCGGTCCCCAAGTGCGCGTGGTGAACTACGACCCGGAGGCGCCCCTGCACGGGCGCTACACAGATACCTACGACCACCTGGGGGATGCCGACATGGAGCACCTCAAGACGGTCACATTGACGATCAACTCCTTCTTCGGCTGGGACTTCAACTCGTGTGAGTGCTTGGGCCAAAACGGTGATTGGCACCCGATCGACTTTGCTAACCCGTGCCCCGATTCGCAGGTTACCTCCCTACATCGGCACTTCCCGTGGTTGGTGATGGCCAAGCTCAAGTGGTCGATCTTCTGTGCCGCGACCAAACGGCCCTTCAAGAAGAACCTGGATTGGGCGCCTTACTACGAGATCGCGGCCACGGATGCGCCCTACGCAGAGAAGCTGCAGGCCTACGGCCTGATCGCCAACCAGCACTTCGATACCGAGGCCTTCGAGGCCTTCAGCGCCGAGCACTTTGGTCCCTTGGATCAGGTCGGCTACGAGTACTTCGGCAGCGATGAGGCCCGTAAGGCCGTGCACGAGAAGGTGACTGCGCTCTATCCCGAGCACGAGGTCGAAGAATTCACGGAGCGCTTCTGGTCGGCCATTCAGGTCTGGCGCGCCGAGGATTCGGCTGGAGGTCCCGCGTGAGTCGTCTCTCCACGAAATGGCACTCCGACCGCGTCGGTCGTGAGGTGCAGGTGGTGCGTTGGGGTGAGACCGGCGTGCCGGTGGTGTTCTTCCCGACGGCGGCCGGCGACGCGGAGGAGCTCGAACGCTTCCTGATGGTGGACGCCCTCGCGCCGCTCTTGGAAGCCGGCAAGATCAAGCTCTACTCGGTCGACTCTGTGCCAGGGCAGGTCTGGCTCAAGGAGAACAACGAAGTGCCCGGAGCCACCAAGGCGCAGGCCGGCTTCGATGCCTTCGTGGCTGAGGAATTGGTGCCGGCGATCTACAAGGATTGCGGCGGCGAGCCCCTGGACATCATCGCCACCGGTGCGTCCATCGGTGCCTACAACGCCCTCGCCGCGATTTGCCGGCACCCGAAGCTGTTCTCACGCGCCCTGTGTCTGTCGGGCACCTACGAGCTCTCCAAGTTCATCGACGGGGACATGGACGAGAACTGGTACTTCGCCTCGCCCCTGCACTTCATCCCGAACCTGCCCGAGGATCACCCTGACCTGGAGCTGCTTCGCAAGCGTCACATCCTGCTGGCCCACGGCACGGGCCGCTGGGAAGACCCCAAGGAGAGCCACGCGGTGGCCGACGTGCTCGGCGCCCGCGGCATTCCGAGCAGCGTTGAGGAGTGGGGCGATGAGTGGGACCACGATTGGCCCACCTGGCGCCGCATGCTGCCGACCTTCCTCGAGGAGTGCCTCGAGGAAGAGACCGACGCGGACGCCGCGGATGCGGCATCCGATTAGTTAGCGGTCGAAGCGGAAGCCGGAGGGCACGACGGTCACGCCGTTGGGGCTGATCTTGAAATGCTTGGCGTCTGCTTCGGCGTCGAAACCGATGCGCGTCTTGGGCGGGATCTTGACCCACTTGTCGACGATGACTTTGTTCAGCTGAGCGCCGGGGCCGACTTCGACACCGTTGGCCAGGATGCTCTCGGTGATTTCAGCGTCCTCGCCGGTGCGAACTCGGCTGGAGAGGATCGAGCTCTTGATCTTGGATCCGGAGACGATAGAGCCATTGCAGAGCATGGAGTCCACGACCTCGGCGCACAGACCGCGGCGACCGTCGTAGATGGTCTTGGCCGGCGGGTCGTTGTGCCAGAGGGTGTAGATGGGCCAGTCGTAATCGTAGAGATTGAAGTCCGGTTCGATCTTGCACAGGTCCAGGTTGGCGTCGTAGTAGGCGTCGATGGTGCCTACGTCGCGCCAATAGGGTTGCGTGCCGGGCTTGCTGCCAATGGCTTCGAAGGAGTGCGTGCGCAGGGACGCGCCGTCTTCGAGCATGGCGGGCAGGATGTCCTTGCCGAAGTCGTGGCTGGAGGTGCCGTCGAGTTCGGCGTCCATGCGCAGGCGTTGGGCCAGTTCCTTGGCTTCGAAGATGTAAATGCCCATGGAGCCCAGACAGGTGCCGGGTTTGCCGGGGATCTCGGTGCCGTGCTCCGGCTTTTCCTGGAAGCCAACGACGGCGCTATTGCTGTCGACCTCGAGGATACCGAAGCGCGAGGAGTCCTCAACGGGGATCTCCACAGCGCCGATGGTGCAGGCGGCGCCGCTCTCCACGTGCTGGGTGAGCATGGCGCCATAGTCCATCTTGTAGATGTGGTCGCCGGAGAGGATCAGCACGTGGCGCGGACCCTCGGCCTCCATCAGCGTCAGGTTGTGGGTGATGGCATCGGCGGTGCCGCGGTACCAGCGGCCGCCTTCGGCGTGCTGGGGCGGGCGCGGGGCGATGAACTGGGCCAGGCGCCGGGGTAGGAAGTTCCAGGCCAGGCGCAGGTGCTCCTCCAGGGAGTAGGCCTGGTACTGGGTCAGCACATAGATGCGTCGCAGTCCCGAATGGATGCAGTTCGTGAGGGTGAAATCGATGATTCGATACGCACCGCCAAAGGGCACCGCGGGCTTGGCGCGGGTCTCTGTCAGGGGCTTCAGGCGCTCTCCACGCCCTCCCGCCAATACGAAGGTGAGGGTGTCCTTAAGCTCTTGGGTCAGGTTCATGGAGTAGGCTGTCGAAGAAGCGGCAGGCACCAACCATAGCCTCTTTTCGAGATCCCGCGAGACTCGGCCCGACATACGGGCCCGCCCATGACCTCCGTCTGTTTCTACTTCCAGGTTCACCAGCCCTTCCGCCTGCGGCGGGAGCCCTTGCTGGGTGTGGGGCCGGAAGAGAGTTACTTCGACGATGGCTTGAACGAGTTGGTCATGAAGCGCGTGGCAGAGCGCTGCTACCTGCCCATGAATGCGGTGCTGCTGCAGGCGATCGAGGAGACAGAGGGTGAGTTCTGTTGCAGCTTCTCGATCTCCGGTACGGCCCTCGCGCAGTTCGAGCGCTGGTGCCCGGAGGTGCTGGACAGCTTCCGCGCACTCTTCGACACGGGCGCGGTGGAGCTATTGGGCGAGACCAGTCATCACAGCCTCGCGGCCTTGGCCCATGAGCGCGAGTTCGCCTACCAAGTGCGCGACCACGCCGACAACTTGGAGCGCCTCTTCGGGCAGCGCCCAACCAGCTTCCGCAACACGGAGCTGATCATCGATGACGACGTGGCGCGGCAGGTGCAGGCCTTGGGTTACCGCGCCCTGCTCGGCGAGGGCGCCGACGCCTTGCTCGGTTGGCGTTCCGCCAGCCGCGTGTATCAGCCGGTGGACTGCGAGGCGCTCGCCTTGCTGCTGCGTACCTACCACTTCTCCGACGACATCGCCTTCCGCTTCAGCAACCGCGACTGGCCGAGCTATCCGCTCATGGCCGACACTTTCGCAGACTGGCTCGAGCGCGATGCCCAGGGCACGCCCTTCCTGGGCCTGTTCATGGATTACGAGACCTTCGGCGAGCACCAGTGGGTCGACACCGGCATCTTCGAGTTTATGAAGGCACTGCCCGGCTACGTACTGGCCAAGCCCGGCCTGACCTTCGCAACCCCAGGCCAGGTGGCGCGCATGCATCCACCGGTGGCGGAGCTTGAGTACCCGCGCGCGATCTCCTGGGCGGATGCCGAGCGCGATCTCTCGGCCTGGCTCGGCAATCAAATGCAGCGCGCGGCCCACAAGGCCGTCTGGGACCTAGCTGA
>JBLIOL010000216.1:0-9815 GCA_047639615.1 Planctomycetota bacterium
CCTGCGTCGGTGCCGTGGTCGGAGCCACCCACCCCGCCGAGCTCGTCACCCTACGCGCGCGCATGCCACACACACCGCTCCTGCTCCCCGGCTACGGTGCCCAGGGCGCTGGCGCCGCAGACGTAGTCGGCGCCTTCACCCCCGAGAGCGGCGGCCTCGCCAGCGCCCTCGTCAACTCCTCCCGCGGCCTGCTCTACGCCTACCAACAAGACAGCACCGCAACCGACTGGCGCGACGCCACCCGCAGCGCACTAGCAACCATGACCACCGATCTCGTGGCCGCGGTGGAGTCCCAGCTATGAGCACCCTTCGCGCCCGCCGCGAACACCTGCCGGCCGACATCTTCGGCCTCTCGGATATCGCCCGCGCCGCCCTCGCGAAGGGCCAGGTCAACGGCGTTCCCGTAGCGCGCACCCTCTCCGAAGTTCCGCGCCCGAAGGACATGCATCCGGAGCCCCTGCGCCAGGAATTAGCCCAGGCTCTGCGCACCGGCTTGGAGGAAGTCTTCGGCCCGGACGGCCTGCCCGGTCGCGCCAGCACATCTCTCGAAGTGCTCGCTCGCGAAGGCTCCTTCGCTGTGCTAACCGGACAGCAGCCAGGCCTCTACGCGGGCCCGCTCTACACGCTCTACAAGGCCATGCAAGCCTGTCGTCTAGCGAGTGAACTCAGCCGCGATTGGGGTATTCCGGTGGTTCCGATCTTCTGGAACCACGGCGAAGACCACGACATCAGCGAGGTCAATCACACCTACCTGGTGAACCGCAACCTGGATGTGCAGAAGGCCGGCTTGAGCAATCTGCAGGCCGGGCGCACGCCCATCAGCCGCATCCTTATGAACACGGACGAGCAGAGCCTAGGGGACCTGCGCGCGCTCTTCGCCAACACCTACGGCGACCACGTAAGCGTCGACTGGGCCCTCGATCTCTGCCAGCCGCGCGCCGGCGAATCCCTAGCGCGCGCACTGACCCGCGCGCTCACCGAACTGCTCGGTGAACACGGTCTAGTAGTCGTCGAGCCAGACTGGATTCGCACGGAACTCTCGCGCGCACTGGCCGACATCGTCAGCCGCGACCCACGCGCAGCCCTACAGGCTAGCACCGAGCTCGAGCATCCCACGGCCATCGATCCAAACAGCGGCGCCATGGTCTTCCGCGTGGACCCCGAACACGGCCGCCAGCCCCTGCGCCTCGGCGGCGAAGGCTACCGCTACGACGACGAGCCCGGCTCACGCACACCCGAAGAGTTGGCCGCGGAAATCGTCGGCGAGCCCGCTGCCTGGTCCGCCGGCGGGCTCCTACGCCCGCTCGTGCAAGACTCCGTCTTCCCAGCCTGCGCCTACGTGGGTGGCTGGGGTGAACTGGCCTACCACGCCCAATTGGCCGCCGCCCGCGATGTGTGCGGAGTGCCGCGAACGGCCTTCGTTCCTAGAGTTTCCGCCACCCTGCTGGATCCCGATGTAAGCGGCAGCCTGAAGAAGGTCGGCGTCAGCCTCAGCGAAATCCTGCAAGCCGCGGGCAAGTTCGAGGCCAAGCTCAAGAGCGAGGACGAGCCCGAAGCCTTCGGCAACCTGCGCCAGATCTCCACCGACGCGCGCGCGCAGCTCATGACCCAGCGTGAAGCCCTGGCTGCACTGGACCCCTCCCTCGGCCTGGGACTCAAGAAAGCCGCCAGCCAAATGGAGCGCGCCGTAGATAAGGTGCTCACCAAGGCCATGCGCGTACACGCCACCCAGTCCGGTCGCGGCGACAAACACATCCGCCGTCTCAACAACCATCTCATGCCGCGCAGCAAGCCCCAGGAGCGCGTGCTAGGCCCCGTGCCATATCTCGCCCGCTGGGGCAAAGACTTCGTGGATGCCCTCTGGAGCGAATGGCCCGCGATCTGCGTAGAACACCTCGGCGTGTTCTTAGACCTGCAAGAAGACCCCTCATGAAACTCGATGTACTCGTAATCGCCGCCCACCCGGACGACGCTGAAATCGCCATTGGCGGAACGCTCCTGCTGCTCAAGAAGGCCGGCGCCAAGGTCGGTGTAATCGACCTCACCCGCGGCGAAATGGGATCGCGCGGCGACCAAGCGCACCGCGACGCCGAGACGGCCGAAGCGACCAGTCTCCTGAACCTCGACCTGCGCACCAGCCTAGAGCTGCCCGACAGCCGCGTAGAGGTAACGCCCGAAGCGCGCGAGTCTCTGGCCGCCATGATCCGCAAGCACAAGCCTGACGTGCTCATCGGCCATCACACCAGTGATCTGCATCCGGACCACGTGGCCGCCGGCCAGCTCACCAAGGATGCCTGGTACCTCTCCGGTCTGCGGCGTCTGGCGGAGCACGCGCGCCAGGAACCGCACCGCCCCGCACACCTGTATCACTTCTTTGGCCACTTGGCCGCAGATCCGACCCTCGTCGTCGACGTGGGTGACGTCTGGGAGCAAAAAGAAGCCCTGATCCGCTGCTTCAACAGCCAGCTCACACCCCAGAACGAGAGCGATCGCGGCGAGCACTTCCTATTCGGTGCCGACATCCTCGAGCGCGTGCAGACCAAGGCCCGCTACTGGGGCGAACTGATCAGCGCCAAGCTGGGTGAACCCCTACTGCACCAGGGCCCGCTAACCGTGAACGATCCCCTGCGCCGCTGGCTCGCGTGAACCCGGACGCGGACGCTGCGAGTAGCGCCGGCCAGCAAGCCGACAAAGAGCTGATCGCTGGCGCCATCGCCGGCGATCCAGCTGATTTGGCACAGCTGGCCCGGCGCTTCGCGCTCTTGCCGCGACTCTTGAGCGCGTGGAATGCACAGCAAGCTGAGCCGCTCACCGATGAGCAACTAAGCACCTGCGCGCGCGACTCCGTGGTCAGCCTCTGGCAACGAGTCCCCAGCTACACCGGCGCCGAAAGTTTCGACGCCTGGCTCGCGCGCCATAGCGCCGGCTGCCTAGAGCTCGAGGTCCCCGCCGAAGCCCCCGGCATCCTCGCAACAGCCCGCGCATGCACCTCCGCCCCTGGTGACGCCGAAGCGCGCGACGCCCTGGCCCTGTACCGCGCCGAAGAGGCCCTCGACCGCTCCCCTTCCACTGAACAACGCCCGATCTGGGGCGTTATTGGTCTATTAGGTGTGGCCGCCGTATTCCTGACCCTCTCGCCGATGTCACCCTGGCAGTGGCAGCCCTCAACGGACGAGCCCGCCCAATTGGAGCCCGCACCGCCGGCCATAACGCTCGTTGCGCCCCTTGGCACGGTCACCGAGGCCAGCCTCTTCCAATGGTCCGGTCCCGAGGACCAAATCTACACCCTCGTAATCGAGGATGCCGAAGGCCGCGAATTCAGCTCGGTCAGCAACCTGACCGAGCCGGTCCACAAGCACTCAAAGCCCCTGCCTGCAGGTAACTATCGCTGGCGCGTGATGACCGAAGACCAAGAGTCTGACCAGGGCTCCACACCCTGGGCAGATCTAGTGGTCAGCACGCTGGACTAGTCCTTGAGGAAGCGCTCGAGCCAGTCAAAGAAGACGCGGTGCCAGACCACGCCGTTCTGCGGGGACTGGATCCAGTGGCCCTCTTCGGGGAAGTAGAGGAAGCGGCTGGGTACGCCTTCGATTTGAGCCACTTGGAAAGCTTCCATGCCCTGGCCGATCGGGACGCGAAAGTCCTTCTCGCCATGGATCACCAGCAGGGGTGTCTTCCAATTGCGCGCGAAGCGGTTGGGAGAGAAGCGATCGTAGTCCTTCTTCAATTCAGCGCTGCGCCAGTAGGGGCCGCCCACATCCCAGTTGACGAAGAAGAGCTCTTCGGTGGAGCCATACATGGACTCCAGGTTGAAGAGGCCTGCATGCGAGATGATCGCGCCGAAGCGCGATTCGGCGTTACCCATCATCCAATAGGCGGTGTAGCCACCGAAACTCGCGCCGATGCCGCCAACATTGGCGGGATCGATGTAGGACTCAGCCACCATCGAGTCGTTGACCGCCAGGATGTCCTGCATGGCCTGGCCGCCCCAATCCTTGGAGATGTCGTCGTTCCACTGACGGCCGAACCCGGGCAGGCCGCGGCGGTTGGGAGCGACGATCACGTAGCCACCGTGCGAGGCCATCAAGTGGAAGTTCCAGCGGAAGCTGAACCACTGACCGATCTGGCCCTGAGGACCGCCCTGGAAGTAGGTCAGCATGGGATACTGCTTGTCCTCGTCGAAGCCCGGGGGATAGATCACCCAAGACTGCACGGACTTGCCGTCGGTGCTCTTAGTCCAGCGCGACTTGACCGTAGGCAGGGCTAGCTTGGAGTAGATCTCACCGTTCACATCGGTGAGGGCTTTCCAGTCGCCGCCGGCAGCGGGCTGGGTGCCGAGTTCCCAGGGGCGCAACATACTTTGACGCGCTAGGATCAGCGTCTTGCTGTCCGGCGTGATGTCGCGCAGGTCCCAGTTGTACTGGCCCGAGGTCACTTGCTTGCGGGTCTTGGTCTCCAGGTCCATGTTAAAGATCTGGTTCGTACCCCGCCATTCGGACATGAAGTAGAGGCTCTTGCCATCGGGCGCCATGGTCACGCCGTGGGTGGTTTGATCCATACCCACGGTCATTTCGATCTGGGTTCCGCTCTCTAGATCAACAGCCATGATGCGGTTGCGATCGGACTCAAAGCCGGCGCGCTCCATGGACTGGAAGTAGAGGTGCGTGCCAGAGAAGACCGGATCATTGTCATAGCCCGGCATACCCGGGGTCAGGTTATCGATCGAACCCGTGCCGTCGGCTAAGGCCTTGTAGACGTTGCTATCCGTGGACTCAGCCCAGTCGTTCGCGATCTTCATGGTGAAGGCCATGAACTTGCCATCGGTCGAGAAGTTGAACTGCTCCGAACCACCGAAGGGCGGCACGGGGCAATCCACTTTCATGCCCTTCATCAAGTCGGTCATCTCGCCGGCCTTGCCGTCGGCGCCGATCGGCGCCGTGCATAGGTGCGAATACTTGTAATCGCTCCACGCATCCCAGTGGCGGTACATGAGCCCATCAATGATGCGCGCATCGGCCATGGGTAGGTCCGGATAGACATCGTTGACCGTGTCGTCGAGCTTCACGTTTTGCGTGAAGGCGATGCGGTCACCGGTGGGGGAGACCTTGAGGTTTCCGACGCTGCTCTCGAGGCTCGTGACCTGCGTGCTGTCGCCGCTCTTTGGATCTAGTGACCAGACCTGATTGGTGCCGCCATCATCAGGAGCGGTGTAGAAGATGCGCACACCCTGGGCGGTTGTCACCCACTGAGCAGCGCCTTCGGAACCCTCGCCGCTGGTAAGCTGCCGCGGCTCACCGCCGGCGACGTCCACCAACCACAGGTTGCTATCGCCCTTGTTCTCGGAGAGCTCGTAGTGGCGCACGCCGTAGAGCAGGGTCTTGCCGGTCGGGTCCAAGCTGCCGCCGGAGACGCGGCCGAGCTTCCAAAGCAACTCCGGGCTCATCAGCTCCTGGGACTGGGCCGTGGGGGCGAGCAAGAAAAAGGCGGCGCCCAAGAGGGGCGTGAGGCGGGATCGCAGCATCGAAGTGGAGAGTGGCTATTAGGATTAGGCGTAGCTGAGGGCAGCTCCAGAGCAGTCTCGAGCCCGCGAGCATGCCGCGCTAGCTGAACTTCGAGGACCTCTCAGCGGAACTTATTCCTCCGGGGCCCCTCCATCAGGCCGCGGGGCTCGCTCCTAGGAGCGTGTCGCGCATAGCCGAGTTTGCGAGGCATGCGCCATTTTTCGCGAGGCAAGGCGCGCCAAGACCCTCGTAACCGTAGCTACTCGGGGTTTGGTGCAACGCAGCATCGCGGATTAGGGCGCGTGGCTCGCGAAGTTGGCTATGTGCGACACGCTCCTAGGGCTGGTTGCTGCGAAAGAGCAAGCTGCAGCAAGTCAGGGCGCCCTCGGCCTTGGTGACCTCGTCGTAGGCCAGGGCATGCACGCGCAAGCCGAGTTGCTCGAGCTTGGCGGCTGTGCGTGGAAAGGCCTCGGGGTAGATCACATCTTGCCCAAGCCAGAGCACGTTGGCCGCGCCGCTTTCTTCTGGGTCTGTGGTGATGCATTGGGGCGCGTCGAATTGATCGGGGTCGACCCAATCCGGTTGCAACAGGATGGTGTCTTTTCCAATGGCGCAGGCTGCGGACTTCAGGTGCAGGCAGCCCCTGACCTCGACGCCGCGTACGTCATAGCCATGGGGAGCCAAGAGTTCCGCAAGCTGATCGATGCCGGCGCGGTTGGAGCGCGACGAGAGTCCCACGTAGAGCGTGCGATCCAAGAGCAGTACATCGCCGCCGTCGAGCGTGCCGGGCTCTTGGATGTACTCGAGACTGCGCCAGGGCCGCAGGGCCTCGGCGATGCTACAGCTCTCACCCCTGCGGGAAAGCGCGCCTGGCCGGGTGATGACCGCTAGTTCGTCCAGGACGATGGCGGGGTCCTCCACGAAGACGCCATCGGGCAGGTCAAGCGCTGCGTCGAGCATGTGGATCTCGTATCCAAGCTCACGCAGTAGTTCCACGTAGCGGCTGTGCTGCGCGTGCAGCCGAGCGACGTCGATCGGCTCGCGCACAAGGTGGGTTAGCTCGCAGCCAGCCATAGACTTACTGGGCTGACGAACAATGGCGTGTAGGGAAGTCATCGAGTAGGTCGGGAATTGGGTGCCCTCTAGCGTACAGGACCGTCCCGTGGATGCACCCGCTGGGCTCGTGCTCGCGTCGTCTCGACAGGTCTGAGCAAGGTGACTAGAGTTGACATTTCCTGATCTGCTGGACCCATCACTCGACCTGATATTCGACCGACCATGCTCGCCCTTTGCCTCACTCTGTGTGCGATTCAAGTTCCTGGACACTCGATCGGGGCGCGAATCGAAGAACACGCGTCGAGCGACCCAGTCGTCGAAAATGACTCGGCCGCAGAGCTGGCCAAGCTCTTTGAGGCTTGGCGCGCCTTCGAGAATCCGCCCCTACTCAAGGGGGCACCCGACTACACCGCCGCTCGCATGTCCAAGGCGAGTATTGAACTACGCTCGTTTCAAGAGCGCCTGAATGCCGTCGACCGCACGGGCTGGAGCGTTGCACTTCGCGCGGATTGGCACGTCGTGCGCGCCGAGATGAATGGCTTCGACTTCAATCACCGCGTGCTGCGTCCCTGGGTGCGCGACCCGGCCTTCTATCAGACGGTATGGACCTACCAGAGCGACGTGCCGGCCCATGAGGGACCGACAAACCACGCGGTGCTCGACCTCTGGACCTACGAGTTTCCGCTGAGTACGGCCGAGGAACAGCGGCTCATCAAAGAGCTGAGTGTGATCCAGCCCTTGCTCGATCAGGCTCAACGAAACCTGACTGGCGACGCGCGCGAACTGTGGATCGCGGGGATCCGCAATATTCAATATCAGGGTGAGATCCTCACGACCATCGGCCAGCGAGCTGGATCGGATGCAAGCGCAGAGCTGAGCGCGGTTCTACAGGTTGCAGCAAAGGCTACGAGCGCCTTTGTTGATTGGTTGGAAGCCCAAGCTCCCTCGAAGACCGGCCCGTCCGGCATCGGCAAGGAGAACTACAGCTGGTATCAGCAGAACGTGCACTTACTGCCGATGACCTGGGAGGACGAGGTGCGCTTGCTGCAGCGCGAGCTGGACCGCGCCTGGAGCTCCCTACGACTCGAAGAGCAACGCAACAAGCACCTGCCCGAGCTGGTGCCGGTGGCGAACCCAAGGGAGTACGACGAACGCGCGGATGTAGCCGCTTCCAAGTTGATGGCCTTCCTGCGGGATAAGGAAATCATGCCCGTGAAGGCCAACATGGAGCCGGCCTTGCGCGAACACTTGGGTGCCTTCATACCGGAGGAGCAGCGCAACTTCTTCTGGATCGGCGTGCACCTCGATCCGATCCCGCTCTTCACCCACTTCTACCACTGGTGGGACTTGGCGCAGATCAGGGATGAACCCCATGCGAGCCCGATCCGGCGCGGCGCCCTGCTCTACAACATCTTTGACAGCCGCTGCGAAGGCGTGGCCACGGGAGTCGAGGAGATGTTCCTGCACGCGGGCCTGTACGACGACAACCCACGCTCGCGGGAGATCGTGTGGATCATGCTGGCCCAACGCGCCGCCCGCGGCTTGGGCTCCCTTTACGCCCATGCAAACGAGATGACCATGGAGGAAGCGGGAGGTGTGCACGTGGAGTGGACCCCGCGCGGATGGATGACCACGGAACCCGAGCTGCTGCGCTTCGAGCAGCACCTCTACCTGCGCCAGCCTGGCTATGGAACCAGCTACATCACCGGCAAGTACATGTTTGAGCGCCTCCTGGCGCACGTCAGCAAGCAGGCGGAAGAGCGCGGCGAGGCTTTCTCTATGTCAGACTTCTTCGAGGAGATGAACGCAGCCGGCTGCATCCCCATGTCCCTCATTCATTGGCAAATGACCGGCCTGGACGGCGACATCGAGGCTCTGCTCGATAGGTGATTCCAGGGGCGCTACCTGGCTACACTGGCCCCATGAACAGCCCCAGCCGACAGCTTCGCCTGCTGCCCCTCTTGGCACTCCTAGCAGGCCGTTGAAGAACAGCGGCCCAGCGATTGGTTTCCACGGATCGTCTAGCAAGGCGATAGGTTCCGCCCATAGTGGTGGCTATTTGTGGGTTCTGGCAACGCAGCCAGGCGCTTCGTGGGAGCCGAGCGACAAGTCGCTGTTTTTAAGCGGCCTGCTACGGGGGCAGTCTCGGACCCGCGAGCAGGCTGCGCTGGGTACACTGCGAGGCCCTCTCAGCGGAAGTTTTCCGTTCGGGGGCCCCTATGCGCAGGATCGCGATCATCAATCAGAAGGGTGGGGTCGGCAAGACCACCACCGCCACGAACCTAGGCGCCGCTTTGGCCCGGGCCGGGAAGCGCGTGGTCGTGGTGGACATGGATCCCCAGGCCAACCTCTCCCTGTACCTAGGCTGCGAGCCGCGCAGCGGCCAAGCCACGATCTACAGCGTCTTGGTGGGTGGCCTGCCCTTTGCCAGCGCCCTGCGCAGCACTACCACGCCGGGGCTCACCCTGGTGCCGAGTCACATCGACTTGTCCGGTGCGGAATTAGAATTAGCGGCCACCATCGGCCGCGAAACCGTACTTCGGGACGCTTTGGAGACTTGGGAGGAGAGTGGCGCTGAGGTCGTGGGCCAGACCGGTGTGGCCGGTCCCGCCGACTACCTACTGCTGGACTGCCCGCCGAGTTTAGGCCTGCTTTCGATCAACGCCCTGGCCTGCGCCTACGAGGTGATGATCGCCGTCCAAACGGAGTTCTTCGCACTTCAGGGCCTCGGCAAGTTGGTGGAAGTCGTCCAACTGCTCAAGCGCCGCCTGAACCCGAAGCTCGAGATCACCGGCCTGCTGCCCAGCCTCTACGACAGCCGCCTGCGCCTGGCGCGCGAGGTACTCGCCGAGCTGCGCCGCTACTTCCCCGGCAAGGTCTTCACGCGCTCGATCCGCTCGAACGTGAAACTGGCCGAGAGCCCGAGCCACAGCCAAACGATTTTTGAGTACGCCCCGGAGTCGAACGGCGCGGCCGACTACGCCGCCCTGGCCCTGGAGGTCATCGCCCAGGAGGAAGCTCCGAACCAGGCGCCCAAGGTCGAAGAGCCCGACATGGTCGCCGCGGCCAACGCGATATGTGAGGCCAAGCCCACGCCCACGCCCACCGAGGAGGCGCAGGTCGAGGTTGCACCCGAGCCCGAGCCCAAAGCAAAACAGGAAGTTGAACCCCAGTTAGAGCCCGAGCCAGAATCTGAGCCAGTGGTGGAGTTGCAACCCCAAGAGCAGCTAACCCTTCCTAGCACCCCTGTTGAACACC
>JBLIOL010000217.1:0-9796 GCA_047639615.1 Planctomycetota bacterium
GGCACTGACCCTTGGAGCTGAGGGTGATAGCCTCGACTTCTCGTTGGAGACACAAGCGGACAGTCCTCTCGGGCGGCACAAGCAGTTGTTCTGCACCGCGCGCTTCGAGACGGAGGAGGGCGTGGTGATGCACCGACTGACGGCGGCGCCGTTGATTATCAATGCCCCGCGGCCTGCGGCGATAGCGCCGGTACCTAAGCCTGAGCCCGTAGCGGTAGAGGCGGCTGTCAAGAAGCCCAAGGTGCTTACGCGGCTCGAGAAATTACGACTGGAACATGCCAAGGCCATGCGAGCGCGGGCTGGCGAGGACTCGTGATGAAGCGCACAGGAACACGGGCGGTCACTGCATGGTTGGCGGCACTGCTGGTAGGCGCGTCCCTTGCGCGTGGCACGTCGAACGAGGAGGAGACGGTAGCGGCGCTGGCCTCAATTGAGGTCTGGCCGGCAACGCTCAACCTCGATAGCCAGCGGGATCGCCAGGGCTTCATGGTCTTTGCGACGGACGCCTCGGGCTTGCAGCGGGATGTGACGGCGGAGGCTGTGGCGAGCTTGGAGAATGCCTCTCTCGCGAGTTTGGACGGAGGTGTCCTCTCCCCCTTGGGGAACGGTGCGACCCAGATGCATGTGAGCTTCGGCGGCATGCAGGTGGACGTGCCGGTGCAGGTACGCGCAGCAGGGACGCGCGCGGACTTGAGCTTTCAGCTGGACGTGATGCCGGTGCTCACCGCTGCCGGTTGCAACACTGGTAGTTGCCATGGCAAGGCCAGCGGTCAGGACGGTTTCCGACTCTCCCTCTTTGGCTTTGACCCCGATGGAGATCACCGGCGACTGACCCAGGAACGACCTGGTCGGCGTTTGAATTTGGCCTTCCCTGATTCCAGCCTGGTGTTGGAGAAGGCCAGCTCCGCCGTTCCCCACACGGGGGGCATGCTGTTCGAGCGCGGTAGCCCGAAGTACATGGTGCTGCATGAGTGGATTGGCGCTGGCGCGATCGCGGATGCGGGCGAGCTGCCGACGGTCACGAGCTTGGAGCTCTATCCGCCCGAGGTGTTGCTCAAGGGACGCGGCCAGACGGTGCAGCTCAGCGTGCGTGCGATCTACTCGGATGGTAGCGACCGTGATGTGACCGATTTGGCGCGCCTCGGTTCCAGTAACGATGTCAGCATTGCTCTGGGCCCCGGGGGCCTGGTGACGTCGGGCGAGCCGGGGGAGGCTTTCATTACGGCGGGCTACGCCACCAGCGCCGTAGGCATCCCCTTGGTAGTCTTGCCTGAGGGTGAGGAGCGGTCCTACGAAGATCCGGCGGAGACCATTCTCCCGGCCAACTATGTGGACGAGTTGATCGAGACCAAGCTGCGCAAGCTGCGTGTCTCGCCCTCAGACCTGTGCGATGACTCGACCTTCCTGCGGCGCGTGCACTTGGACATCGTGGGCTTGCTGCCGACACCGCAGGAACGCTCCGACTTCCTCAGCGATCCCGATCCGCGCAAGCGTGCTCGACGCATCGAAGAGCTGCTCGGACGCAAGGAGTTCGCTCAGCTGTGGGTCATGAAGTGGGCCGAGCTGCTCCAGATCCGCTCGGATCAACGCGTGAGCAGCAAAGGTGCGTTGTTGTACTTCGAGTGGTTGCAGCAGTGCATCGCCGAAGGCATGCCCGTGGACGAGATGGTAAGGCGTATCCTGGGTGCTACCGGCAGCACCTTTACTTCGCCCGCTTCCAATCTCTATCAGGGAGAGACGGATACTCTGCTGCTCTCGGAGAATGTGGCTCAGGCCTTCCTGGGCATTCGCCTGCAGTGCGCCCAGTGTCACAACCATCCCTTCGACCGCTGGACCCAGGACGACTACTACGGGTTCGCGGCCTTCTTCGCTCAAGTGGGGCGCAAGCGTGCTGAAGATCCGCGCGACACGATCATCTTCAACAAGCGCAGTGGAGAGGTGAAGCACCCGGTGGGTGGGCGCACGATGGCGCCTAAGTTCCTCGGCGAATCGGAACCGGCCGAGAAGGGACGTGATCGTCGCGTGGTGCTGGCCGATTGGCTGACCGCTGGCGAGAACCCTTGGTTCGCGCGCTCGTTGGCAAACCGTGTGTGGTCGCACTTTATGGGGCGCGGGATCGTGGAAGAGGTGGACGACTTCCGGGTCTCCAACCCGCCTTCAAATGGACCCTTGCTCGACAGCCTTGCAGAGCATCTTGTGCAGTACAAGTTTGACTTCAAGAGCCTGGTGCGCGACATCTGCAACAGTCGCGCCTACCAGCGCTCGACGGAGACCAACGACACCAACGCCTACGACCTGCTGGGGCACTCGCACGCGACACTGCGGCGCTTGCGTTCTGAGACACTCTTGGATGTGCTTTGTCAGGCGACGGAGGTTCCCGAGAAGCTGAGCGGGTTACCGATAGGCTCCCGTGCAGTTCAGATCGCTGACGGCGCCACCAGCAACTACTTCCTGCGTGCCTTTGGCCGCAGCACGCGTGAGAGCGTGGATGCTTGTTCTGTCTCCACGGCGCCGAACCTGAGTCAGGCCTTGCACTTGCTCAACGGACGCACGGTCAACAGCAAGGTTGAGAAGAGCCCAGTGATCAGGCGCAGTCTCAAGGAAGGGCGTACGCCCGAGGCTGTGCTGGTGGAGCTCTATGTGCGCTGCTTGACGCGCCCGCCCACGGCTGTGGAGTTAGAGCACTTGAGCGCTCACCTACCGGCCGATGGCGACCCAGTACCCGCCTTGGAGGATGCCTTTTGGGCCATCCTGAATTCTCGAGAGTTCCTTTTTCTGCGCTAGAGCATGCTTCGATTTCAACGCACCTGGGTCTTAGCCCTGACGCTTGGCCTGCAACTGGCGAACCAGACTAGCGCCTCGATCTTGCTCGATGATGAGGGCCCGACGGATCCGCCGCCCAACTACGAGGATCACATCGCCGAGATCATGAGCGACTATTGCGTCTCCTGTCACCGAGGGAGTCGCGCGCGCAATGGTTTGCAGCTGCAGAGCTTGGGGGCCATGCTCGAGGGTGGTAGCTCGGGGCCTGCGTTGATCCCCGGTGATCCCGGGGGCAGCTTGATGTTGCAGCTTATGCGACACGAGCGCGAACCCTTCATGCCAGAGGACGAGGACAAGCTCGAGGACGCGGTGCTGGACTTGGTCAGCGCGTGGATCGAGGCCGGTGCGCCGGCAAGTGCTACCAGCGGACCTAGCGGTGGAGCAGGGAACGTCCTGGTGGTTGCGCCAGAGCCAGTCAGAGAGCGCGTGGTCTTGCACGGAACCGAGCCGGTGGCTGCCTTGCCGGTCGGCGTGCGTACGGCGCCGCTGTGGTGGGCGTCGCGCGGCAACGCGGTCATCGCGCTCGCCGCCAGCCCAACGGTCAACCTGGTGGCGATCGGCGGTCATCGTCAGATCAGTCTCTACGACCCTAGCACTGGTAGTGTGCTCGGCATGCTCGCCTTTCCCGAGGGGCAGGTGCACGAGTTGCGCTTCAGTCAGAGCGGCGCCTTGCTCTTGGCGGGCGGCGGTCGCGGCGGCGAGTCTGGCAGCGTGGTCATCTTCGATGTGGTCAGTGGGGAGCGACGCTTCCTGCTGGGCGCGGAGCCCGACAGTGTGCTCTCGGCCGACATCTCCAGTGACTTGGGTTTGGTGGCCTTGGGTGGAGTGGATGGCATTCTGCGCGTGTTCTCAACCGAGAGCGGCGAGCAGCTCTACATCTCCGAGAAGCACACGGATTGGATCACGGCCGTGGCCTTCAGCCCCGATGGCGTGCTGCTGGCGAGTGCGGACCGTGCCGGCGGACTCGTGGTCTGGGAAGCGCTTACGGGACGTGAGTTTCACCCGCTTGGCCCGCGCAAGTCCGGTGTCGAGGCTCTGGCGTGGCGTTCTGATTCCTTGCTGCTCGCGAGCGGCGCTCAGGATGGTGAGCTAGCCCTGTACGAGATGCAGGCAGGTAAACAGTTGCGCAGTTGGAAGTCCCACGGTGGCGTGCTCGGATTGGACTACCTGGCGAATGGACAACTGCTCAGCTCCGGACGGGATGCCCGTGCTCGGATTTGGGATGACGCGGGCAAGGAACAAGCACACTTCGATGGTGCGCAGCGATTGGCCGGCAGTTGTGCGGCGAGTTTCGATGGCAAGCTGCTGATGGTCGGCGATATGGCGGGGCTCGTGCGCGTCTATGAAGCTGGCAAACCTCAAGCCGTACGCAGCCTGCGCGCGAACCCGGCCACTGAGTTGGAGTTGGCAGCTGGCCGTGCGAGCGCTGCTGCTCAGCGGACGCTTGCGGTCTATGACGAGCTTATGCTGCGCTACAAGGCCAGCAGCGATCAGGTGCTTGCCTCGAGCGCGAGCTTCGACAAGGCGAAGCAAGCCGAGGAAAGTCTTGGTGCGCAGCATCAGGCGGCGCTGCTGGCTCAGGCGACAGCCTTGGAAAATTCAAACCGCGCGAGCGCTGCCGCGGCGCCGGCGGCGGTCAGCTCACGCTTGGCGGGCGAGCGCCTCGCTGGCCTGACGAAGGACTTGGAACGCGCTCGCATGGCGTCGCAGCAGCGAAGTGCTGCGAGCCTCGAGGTGGCTCGGCAGCAGGTGATACTGGAGCGTGCACTGCAGGCGGCAGCCGATAGCATGCGGGCGCAAATCGAGGCTGAGTTGGAGCTGGTCAGCAGTCAGCTCGAAGGAGCACTCGCGCTGGCGCGTCTCGCGGCGGCTGAGCAGGCGAGTCTCGAGACCCAGGAGGCCAGTGCAAGCTTGCAGCGCGAGCTTTGGGTTGAGATCGAAACGCCCCTGAATGCTACCGCGCAGACCTGTGCGCAGAGCCTGAAGGAGAGCCAGGGCCAGGTGCAACTCCTTGCCAAGGACTGGAAGCAAGCTAAGGCGTCCTTCGCAGCTGCGCAAAGTGCCTTGGCTGGGCATCAAGCTGCTCTAGTGGCACAGGATGCGCCGCGGCTAGCGGCGCTGGCCGAGCGCGACCATGCCGCTCAAGAGCGGCAGGTAGCCCAGGCCGCCTGGGGGGAGCAACGTCAGCAGATCGAAATCGAATCCGGCCGAGTGTTGCTCCCCACAGACTGAACTCGAACTAGTTCGTGAAGGTCGCCGACAACGCGTTGGTGGTGTTGGCGTTGCTGCAGGGCGAGTTCGGATCGGTGTCACGGAAGTAGAGCTGGAAGTTCCAGGTCGTTCCGGACGTGATGCAGCCGATCATGGGGTTCACGATCGAGCCGTTGCAGGAGAGGTTGACGATGCCGGGACCGAGGTCAATGCTGCCATTGGCGCCGGTGTTGGTCACGGGCAGGAGGCGGATGATCTTGTTCATCGGCCCACCGAGGCAAAGCAGTCCGCCACCGATGGTGTTCATGACCGGACCTGTGTTACGAGCCATCAAGAAGAGGGCAGATTCGTTGGTGGGTAGGTTGACAGCGTGCAGGGTCAAGTCATCGGCGGCGACGGAGGTCGAACCGCTCCAGCCGAGGATGCCACCGATGCCGGTGGAGTTGGCGCAGCCGCTACCGCCGGCGGGGTCGTTGTTGCCACAGGGGCAGCCGCTCGTGCCTTCGCAGATCGTGATCACAGAATCGTCGCAGGCGGGGCCCAGGATCATGTTGGTACGGCAGTCGTTGCCGTCTTTCATCTGAAACTCGGTCGCGGCAGCTTCTACGACGCCTGCGAAGGTGACGGAGAAGATGTCAAAGGTGTCGCAGGGAACTTCGACGTCCCACTTGACGATTTCGACGCTGGTGTCGCCAACGCCAAAGCCACAGCTCGGGTCGCCGGAGCCGTTGACCGCGTGTGTGATAGTGGGGGAGGAGCCGACGATGGTCAGGCCGTTGAAGGTGCACACCGGAATCTTCAGGGAGGCGTGGCTGACGTTCATCACGTTCGCGCAGCTGTTGCCGTTCGAGCCGGGGCCCGTGATCTGATAGGCGAAGACGCTGTTGCCCATGGCGTCGATGACGGGGAACTCGCCATTGGGGCCGCAGATAGCCTCGACCACGTAGCCGGGGGTGGTCTCGAAGCAGAGTAGTTGGGCTGCGTCGGCGGGGGAGCAGAGACCGTCCGGGCCGTTGGCGAGGGCGAGGGCGGGAAGGGAAATAGCCAGCATGCTGGCGACGAGGAGAGTTTTCATAGCGCGTGGTTGCGAAGTAAGAGGTATGGGCCTCCAGGCAACTGCTCTGAACCGCTTCGGTTCAGTTTGGAATCCAGCTGGCTGATCCCCTCGTCATAAGTGGGAGGGGCGTTACGAAGCTGGATAATAGGGGATTGCATCTAAGCCCTGGGCCCCAAAGGGGCTGATTGGGCTACTCAGGCATCCTTTAGGCCTTCGTATGGCATGCTTTGGGGGTCTGAGAGCCCCTCTTGCCCATTGACGATGCTCATGCGAACGCCACGAAAGGCCTGGCCCAATTGGAAACGAACCCTCGGTATCGTCGGCTTGGTCGCGGCTATTGGAGCCACGGCTAAGGCCCAAGGCGGTTCAGTCTTGGCGCCGCCGCAGCAGGAAATGATGGGGCAGGTGCGCGACCCCGCAGTCGAATTCCTGAAACCCTACGGCTTGCAGAACTTCTCGCCGCACTACGTCGATGCGCTCTCCGCATTGTTGCGTGCGCAGACCGAGTTCGACCGCGGTCACTACCCGCAAGCGAAGGCGATACTCGACTTGCTCTGGGCGGCCCATCCGCCGGGTGGGCCACACTGGGGAGTGCTGCAGACCCAGCCATTCGGTATCAACATCGGCTCGCCGCCTAGCTATTACGGCTTGCGCATGCTCACCGACACGACGGAGTGGCGCGTGGCCAACCCGAACTTCGGAGGCGCGCAGAGACGGGCACGATTGACCGTGTTGCTGGTGGGCAGTACGAGTGGTATCGAGCCTCAGGACTTGCAAGATATTCAGCAGGGGACTGGCGTTGCCGTCCAGCACACGCTTCATCCAAAACTGCTGCAGGGTGGATCGCGCGTGGTGCACGACTCTTTGCATCTCTTCCGCGAGTACGTCACCGCCATGACAGGCGGCGCGCTCGAGGTGGAGACGAGCATTATGCACCTGCCGAACCTGGACATGGATGTGCATGCCGAAGCGCTGCCCGGACGCTACTTTGCGGGCCTCACGGATCCGTCCTCGATCTGGGCGACCCTACCCCAGGCCGACATCGCAGCCACGGACTGGTGGTGGATCATCTACCCCTCGCACGTGCCCGAGCAGTATCCCGATTTTCAGGGAGCTGAGTTTGTCACCGGTGGCATGGGGACAGGCGCGGTGGGTCCGTCACCCTTCTTCATCATCGATGACCGCTGGTTGGTCCGGAAGCCGCCGCATATCGGCACTGGGCTGTATTCCAAGATTGAGCGCGAGACGTACTTGCCCCAGTGGTTGCAGCACGAGTTCTTCCACCACCTCTTCCGCACCTATCCGGAGTTCGGTCTAGAGGACACCCCACACCAGTGGTTCAACCCAGCGAACTGGCCGGCGGACTTTGACGGCCGCTATGAGGCGGACTACTTCCACGAGGCCCTCTACAAGCGCTTGATAACAGCCACTCCGCCGTTGGTTTCGGCCCTGCGTTACGCCACGGATGATGCGCCTTGGGGGCAGTTCACTGTCAGTGATCTGCTCGGCATCTATCAGCGCCAACCCGTGCTCAACAATTGGCACACGGGCTCGATTCAGTTCGGCCCTGTGCTTGAGTGGCAGAATCAGGCCGGTGTGGATTGGAACCTGCAGCCGGAGATCACCAACGGCCGCTTCCTGCTCGGGCCTGATTGCCCGTACTACGGGCTTGGTTGGTATGGCCGCAAGTTTGACATCGTGCTGGAGCGGGATGACTTGGGCGACTTTCTGCCGGCTATCCGCGGGTTCTCCTTCACTGGCGAACTCTATAAGCGGCTCTAGGTGTGGGCATCTGCTCTGGTGCAGAGCTTGCCGAAATAGGAGAGAATGTAGGCACGACAGAGCATCTAGGTCAGGCGCTCTGAGATCTCCCATGGGTGCCCAAACCCGACTGTTAGCCAAGACCTATGAAGACACGCCAAAGCCTGCTCGCCCTCCTTGGACTCTTCGCGACTATCGCCAGCGTCAGCGCTGAGGACGAGCGCCCGAACATCGTCTTCATCTTCAGCGATGACCTGACGACCCAGGCGATCTCGGCCTATGAATATGGCTTGGAGTTGCCGCCGACGCCAAACATGGATCGCCTGGCCGATGAGGGCATGCTCTTCGTCAATAGCTTCTGTGGCAACAGTATCTGCACGCCCTCCCGCGCGAGCGTGATGACGGGCTTGCACAGTCACAAGAACGGGATCATCGACCTCTCCGGCGCCCTCGATCCGGCTGGACCTTCTTGGCCTAAGGCGCTGCATGGGGCGGGCTACACCACGGCGGTCTTCGGCAAGTGGCACATGAAGACCAAGCCCAGTGGCTTCGATGCCTGGGATGTGTTCAACGGTCAAGGCAACTACTACAACCCGGTGCTGTTCAGCTCCGAGGGCGGTAGTCGGCGCATCGAGGGACACTCGACGGCGATTGTTACGGACTTGGCCCTTGATTGGCTCGGCGAGCGGGACACGTCCAAACCTTTTGCGCTGATGCTGCAGCACAAGGCGCCGCACCGCAATTGGAAGCCAAGCATCGAGGACCTGGCGCTCTACGGCGACATGACCATGCCAGAGCCCGACAGCCTCTTCGATGAATTCGAAGGACGCGTGTCGGCTGCCAATCACAAGATGGGCATCGATGGCCACATGCAGATGGCCTACGACCTGATGCTCTTCAACAGCGAGCAGGACCTGAAGAACATCGCTCGGCTCACGCCTGAGCAGCGCGAGCAGTACTTGGCGTTTTTCGAGAAGGAGAACAAGGCCTTCCTTGCGGATCCGCCCACGGGCAAGGACTTGGTGCGTTGGAAATTTCAGCGCTACATGAAGAACTACCTGCGCTGTGTGGCGGGCGTGGATCGCAGTGTGGGGCGCTTGCTCGATCGTTTGGACGAGCTGGGCCTGAGCGAGAATACCTTGGTGGTGTACTGCGCCGATCAGGGCTTCTACCTGGGCGAGCACGGTTGGTTCGACAAGCGCTGGGCCTACGAAGAGAGCATGCGCATGCCGCTGATCATGCGCTGGCCAGGCAAGGTCAAGGCGGGTGCGCGCTGCGAAGCCATGGTGCAGAACATCGACTACGCTTCGACTTTCCTGGCGGCTGCTGGGCAGGAGCCTGATTGGCAGCCGGATGGGGTTAGCCTCTTGCCCTTGATGCTTGGTGGCGGCGTGCAGCCCGACGACTGGCGTGAGACGCTCTACTATCGTTACGTGGACACGGGTCACGGGGTTGCCAAGCACAGCGCGATTCGTACCGAGGACTACAAGCTGCTGTACTTCGACGCGCCGCGCAACGAGGCGGAGGCTAAGCAGCTATTTGAGCTCTACGACTTGAAGCAAGACCCCAAGGAGATGCAAAACTTGATCGCTGATCCGGCCTACGCGGAGCGCGTGGCGAGCATGAAGAAGCGCTTCTGGGAGACGCGCGCCAAGTACGGCGACACGGATGACGGCGTCTGGAAAATCGGCGGCGGTAACCGCTTTGCGCGCGATGCCTACATCAGGAAGCGCAAGTAGGTAGGCGGCCTCGACTTGACAGATCGGTAGCCCCGAAGGCGTCCAGAAGCGGCGCGGGGGTGCTTGTTCCCGGGGCAGGACGGCTTGGCCCAGGACCTATTCATGTTGTCGTATCGGCCCGATGCGACAACATGAAGTTCCTTCCCGCTTGGCTGCTGGCTGTGTGCGTGGCCTGTACTGGCCCTCGTCAAGAGGCTCAGTCTGT
>JBLIOL010000218.1:0-9785 GCA_047639615.1 Planctomycetota bacterium
TGGTCCACCAAGTCAGAGTCCGCGGGTGCTACGTAGTCCGCTAAGCTGCGGTTGGGTCGCTCGTCCGGATGGATGGTTTGCTGGCGCAGCATGGGGAAGCGCGCGGCTTCCTCGGTGCCGGATTCGCCCTTGTAGAGCACCACATCGTCGCCCTCGGAGGCGGCGCGCCAGAAGCCGTATACGCCGCGAGGTTGCAGCAGCTTCTCGTCTTGGATGCGCGCCAACATTGTGCGCGCGTTCTCCCAAAGCTCGCGGGCCGCGGGGCCCTGCTCAGGGTGATCGAGGATCTGCGGGAACTTGCCTTTCAGCTCCCAAGTGATGAAGAAGAAGGTCCAGTCGATGAACGGCACCAGATCGGAGATGGTCACATCCTCGATCACGCGCCGACCAAGGAATAGGGGCTCCGAGAGATCCTCCGCGCGCCACTCGATGGGCGTGCGGTTGGCGCGCGCCTTGGTCAAGGGCAGCAGCGGCTTTTGGATGCGTTTGGCGAAGGACTCGCGGATCTTTTCTTGGTTGGCGACGTTCGCCGCGTGGAGCTTCGCTCGGCGGTCCGTGTCCAGCAGGTCGGAGACCACGCCTACCGCGCGACTGGCATCGTGCACGTGCACGATGGGCTGGTCGTAGTGGGGGGCGATCTTGACCGCCGTGTGCTGGGCGCTGGTGGTGGCGCCGCCGATGAGCAAGGGCATGCTGAAGCCCTGGCGGGACATCTCTTGGCCCATGTGCACCATCTCGTCCAAGGACGGAGTGATCAGGCCGGAGAGGCCGATCATGTCGGCGCCGGCTTCGATGGCCGAGCGCAGGATGGTCTCCGCGGGCACCATCACACCCAGGTCGATGACCTTGTAGTTGTTGCAGCCGAGCACCACGCCGACGATGTTCTTGCCGATGTCGTGCACGTCGCCCTTGACCGTGGCGAGTACTACCGTGCCTTGGCTGGCGACGTCGCCGTCAGCGTCTTCCATGAAGGGCTCCAGGTAGGCCACGGCCTTCTTCATGACGCGCGCGCTCTTGACGACCTGGGGCAGGAACATCTTGCCGTCGCCGAAGAGGTCGCCAACGATGCGCATGCCGTCCATGAGCGGGCCTTCGATGACCGAGATGGGCTTGCCGTATTTTTGGCGAGCTTCCTCGGCATCATCCACCACGTGCTCGACGATGCCGTGCACTAGGGAGTGGGCTAGGCGCTTCTCAACCGGGTTCTCGCGCCAGGAGAGGTCCACCACGCGCTTCTTGCCGTCGCCGCGCACGGTCTCGGCGAAGTCCACCATGCGTTCGGTGGCGTCGGGCTTGCGGCAGAAGATCAGGTCTTCCACGTGCTCGAGCAGGGCCTTCGGGATGTCCTCGTAGACCTCCAACTGGCCCGCGTTGACGATGCCCATGTCCATACCGGCCTGGATGGCGTGGTACAGGAAGGCCGAGTGGATCGCCTCGCGCACGGGGTTGTTGCCGCGGAACGAGAACGACAGGTTCGAGACGCCACCCGAGATCCTGACCCCGGGGCAGGTGCGCTTGATCTCGGCCGTGGCCTCGATGAAGTTAATGGCGTAGCGGTTGTGCTCGTCGATGCCCGTACCGATGGCCAGGATGTTCGGGTCGAAGATGATGTCCTGAGGATTGAAGCCGAGCTTCTCCGTGATCAGTTTGTAGGCCCGCTGGCAGATGGAGACCTTGCGCTCGGTGGTATCCGCTTGGCCGGTCTCGTCGAAGGCCATGATGACCACGCCGGCGCCGTAGGTGTGGATCGTGCGCGCCTTGGCCAGGAACTCCTCTTCGCCTTCCTTGAGCGAAATGGAGTTGACGATGCCCTTGCCCTGGATGCACTTGAGGCCGGCTTCGAGCACCGTCCACTTGGAGCTGTCGATCATGATCGGCAGGCGCGCGATCTCGGGCTCAGTGGCGATCAGGTTCAAAAAACGCGTCATGCACGCTTCCGAATCGAGCATGCCCTCGTCCATGTTCACGTCGAGGATGTTGGCCCCGCCGCGCACCTGGTCGAGCGCCACCTGCAGGGCGGTCTCGTAGTCCTCTTCCTTGATCAAGCGCTTGAAGCGCGCCGAACCGGTGACGTTGGTGCGCTCGCCGACCATTAGGAAGTTGGCCTCGGGCGTGATCTCGAGGGTCTCGAGACCCGTGAAGTAGGCAAAGGAGCGGTTCTTGCCGGGCTCGGGCAAGGCGCGCGGTTCATGGCCCTCAACGCTGGCGGCGATGGCTTGGATGTGATCGGGGGTGGTGCCGCAGCAGCCGCCCACCAGGTTCACGAGGCCGCTGCCGGCGAACTCGCCCAGCAGCTTGCCAGTGGTGTCGGGGGCTTCGTCGTACTCGCCGAAGGCGTTGGGCAAGCCGGCGTTCGGGTAGCTCGAAACGAAGGTGCCGGAGAGCTTGGCGAGCTCGGCCACATAGGGCCGCATCTCGGTGGCTCCTAGAGAGCAGTTCACGCCTACGGAGAGCGGCTTGGTGTGGGCCACGGAGTGCCAGAAGGCGTCCACGGTTTGACCGGAGAGGGTGCGGCCGGAGGCGTCGGTGATGGCCACCGAGATCATCAGCGGCAGCTTGCGACCCAGGTCCGTATGCACGCGGTCGATAGCAGCCAAGGCGGCCTTGGCGTTGAGGCTATCGAAGATGGTCTCCACCAGCAGCAGGTCCACGCCGCCCTCGATCAAGCCTTCCACCTGAACCTGGTAGGCGTCGCGCAGCTGGTCGAAGGTGATCGAGCGGAAGGAGGGGTCGTTGACCTTTTCGGACAGGGAGAGGGTCTTGCTCGTGGGACCCACGGCGCCGGCTACGAAGCGCTGCTGCAGGGGCGTCTTCAGGTTCCACTCATCGCACACCTCGCGCGCCAAACGGGCCGAGGCGACGTTCAATTCACGCGCGTGCTCGGACAGGCCGTAGTCGCCTTGGGCGACGGCGGTGGCGCCGAAGGTATTGGTCTCGAGGATGTCCGCGCCAGCGGCCAAGAACTTGCTGTGGATATCCTTGATCACATCCGGACGCGTTAGCGAGAGCAGCTCGTTGTCGCCCTTCAGGTTGCCTTTCACATCAGCGAAGATGTCGCCGCGAAAATCCGCTTCCTGCAGGCCGTAGCTCTGGATCATGGTGCCCATGGCACCGTCCAGAACCATGATGCGCTGGGCTAGGATCTGCTCGAGTAGCTCGCGCACGTCCGTGGGAGCGCTGGAGTGCAGCGGTTGAATGAAGGTCATCGAGAGGAGAGCGCCGGTATGTGCGGCAGGCGGCCGGTGGCCACCAAAGTCATGAAGTGCGGGGGCGTGCTGTCGCGCGCCGCCCGTTGAACAAAAACGGATTCAAATCCGGCGTCCACCATCAGCTCTTCGAGGGAGTCCTCGGTGAAGCCCAGATGAACGTGTTGTAGTTTCTTGCGCACCCAGTCTTCGGAGTGCGCCAAGAGATCGATCACGAGTAGCGAGCCCGTCGGCTTGAGGATGCGCCGAGCCTCTTCGAGGGCGCGCGTGGGGGAGGCGGCGTGGTGTAACGCTTGGCTGAGCACGACCACGTCGTAGGCGTCGTCCTCCAGGGGCAGATCCTCGATCTCGCCCTCCACCAATTCGATGTTCGACAATCCCTCGCGCTTGGCACGCAGCTCCAACTGACGCAGCATCTCGCCCGAGTGATCCACGGCCGTGACCGAATCGGCCACCTGGGCCAACATCAAGGTCAGTAGCCCGTCGCCGATACCCAGGTCCGCATAGCGCCCGGCCGGCGCCAGCTGCAGCACCGCGCGACAGAGTCCTTCCCAGGTTCGCCCGGGCAAGTCCTCCTCGCCGAAGCTCGAGGCGATGCGGTTGAAGTAGCTCTTGCTCTCCTCGGTCCGCCGGCGCACCAGCGCCTCGTACCCAGCTAGGTCCAAGGCAAACTCCGGCGCCTCGCGACTATCCGCCAACACCTGCTCGAACAGTTGCACCGACGGTCCGGCCTTCAGGGAGTAGAAGCTGCGCCGCCCCGCCCGCCGGTCCATCACCAGGCCGACCTCCTTGAGCAGGTTCAGCTGGGTCGAGATCCGGCTCTGACCCATGTTCAGGACCTCCATCAACTCCGAAACCGACAGCTCCCCCTGCTGCAGCAGGTTCAGCAGGCGCAGCCGGGTCTCATCACCCATAGCCTTAAGCAGTCGAGTCGTTTCGATTAGAGCCATCGTCGCATCCAGATTACTTGATCGGATGCGCTGTGGAGCTCACTCAACCGGATTACCCCGGCTTTGAGACTACTCCGAAGCGAATTCGCTCAGGAGCCAGGTGCGGGCGGCGGCCCAGATGCGTTCGACCTGCCTGAGGGACAGGTCCAGGGCCTCGGCGATCTCGCTCAGCCCTAGGCCGCCGAAGCAGCGCATTTCGACCAGGGCGGCCATGCGCTTGTCGACCTTGACCAGGCGCGTGAGAGACTCGTCCAGGGAGAGTAGGAAGCTGGCATCGGTGCTCACGATGCCAGCTTCTTCGGAGAGCGAGATGCGCTGGCCGGGGGGCAGGCGCTTCTGGGTGCCGCGCTTGCGGGCATGGTCCACGAGGATGTTGCGCATGACCGTGGCTGCCTGGCGCATGAAGAGCAGCTTGGTTTCTTGTAGCTCGTCGTCCCTAGGGCTGCCGCTCTGCTGAGAGCTGCTGCTGCCCGCTAGCTTGATCCAGGCCTCGTGTACTAGGGCCGTGGGCTGCAGGGTGTGGTCGGAACGCTGACCAGCCAATTGACGTTTGGCGATGACCTTGAGTTCGTCATAGATCAGCGGCATGAGCTCGGCTTGCTTGCGCTCGTCGCCGGCTTGGATCTCGCCGAGCAGCTGCTTTACATCCCTCGGGTTGGTCATGGCGAGATCGCGGAGAGCAGCGAGTGTGGGGGCAGGCGAGCAGGGTGAAGAAACCACCCTTGCGATTGCCAATGCAGCATACGCCAACTACCCGAATTGCGCGGGGTGGTGAGCGGTTCTGCTCGGTCTTGGTTTCTGGCCTGCCTCAGTACGCGAATAGGCCGGGCAAGGACACATCCTGGACTCGCACTTTACGCACCAATTCGCCCATTTAGGTCCAAAGAAGGCATCCTGTACGGAGGGTCGCTCTAGAGATTCCCGCACTCAGCGCCCCCCCCCTGGCTTGACCATACGATTCAACATGAAGACCAACACCCTCACCACCCTGCTCTCCAGCGTGGCCGCCTTCGGCACTCTCTCCGTGGCTTCCGCTGACGTGCACGTCATGACGGCCGACATCTCAGGCATGGCGACCGGCGGATCAGGAACCGGCTCGGGGACGATCACAGTGGACGACGCCACGGGCTACGTTCACGTCACCGGCTCGTTCACCGGCATGAGCGGCAATATCACGAATGTCCACCTGCATGACCCGGGTGTACTGATCGCGCTCAATTTCACGGGCGGCACGAGTGGCACCTTCGAGGGCAGCGGCAACCTCTTGCCCGTGGACATCGGCAACATCCTCAGTGGTGGCACCTACATCAATGTCCACAGCACCACCTTCGGTAGCGGTGAGATCGAGGGCGACGTGCTCTTCGATTTGGTCGTCGTTCAGATTCCGCTCGACAGCGCACAAGCCGGCAACGGTAGTCCGGGTGCGGGCACGGGCACGGTGACCATCGATCGCAACACGGGCCAGGTCGACATCACCGGTAGCTACGCGGGAACGCTGGCTGATGTGGCGGTTGGGCACCTGCATGGGCCTGCCTACTACGGCGCCTCCGGCCCCTCGATGATGGGCCTTACACCTACGGGGGGCACCACTGGCACCTACTCGGGAAGCTCCGTACTCACACCTGTTCAGATCGGCCATCTGCTCGCTGGATTCACTTACATCAACCTGCACACCTCGAGCTTCCCCGGCGGCGAGATCCGTGGCCAGGTAGAAGCGGATCAAATCGGCACCGAATACTGCGCGGCCGAAGCTAGCTCCGCCGGTACGCCAGCCAACTTGGCCGCGGTCGGGAGCATCGTGGCTTCCGACAACGACCTCGTGGTGCAAGCGAGCGGCCTGCCCACGGGTCAGTTCGGTTACCTGCTCTGCAGCCAGGCCTCGTCCCAGGTCTTCCCTGTGGCTAACAGCTCCGGCCGCCTGTGCCTCGTGGGCAGCACCATCGGTCGCTTCACCGGCCAGATCGGTAACTCCGGCATGACCGGCGCCATCAACACGACGGTCGATCTCGGCGCGCTGCCCCTGAGCCCGACCGTGGGAGCCCAAGCTGGCGACACCTGGAACTTCCAGCTCTGGTTCCGCGACTTCTCTGGTGGTATGCCCACCTCGAACTTCACCGGGGCCGTCTCGCTCTCGTTCCGCTAGGAAACGAGCAGGAGACGATTCGAAGCACGCCGCCTGGGACTTGATCCTGGGCGGCGTGCTTGTTTGCTAGGTGGGCGAATTCCTCGCCTGCGCGTATGCTGCGGCTCATGGTTGTTGCTCCTCGTTGGCCGCACGTGGCCTTAGGCGTTTACTTGTTGGTCGCGCTATTGGCCTTGGCCTGGCCCGGTCCTGACTTGATCGCGGGGCGGATTCGGCCTTTCGTTCTGGGCTTGCCCTTTGCCATGGCCTGGAACACAGGCTGGGTGGTGTTGACCTTCCTGACCCTCGCGCTCTACCACAGCAAGGTTGGGGCGCAGGACTAATGGACGACCAGTGGATTATCGTCGGGGTAGCCGGCGCGTACTTGGTGGCTTGTCTGGTGATCGGCTTGCGCGCGGGCAAGGGCTCGAGCGCTAGCGCCGCCGGCTACGTGGCAGGCGACCGGGGCATGGGCACCCTGGTCATGTACTTCATCACGGGCGCTTCGATCTTCAGCGCCTTCGCCTTCCTGGGCGCGCCGGGCAAGGCCTACTCCCAGGGCGTGGCCGTGCTTTGGATTCTGGCCTACGGAACGCTGGGCTTCATTCCGTTCTACTGGCTCGGACCGCGCGCGGCGCGCCTCGGGCGCAGGTACGGCTTCGTGACCCAGGCGGAGATGGTCGCGCGGCGCTTCGACAGCCGTGCCTTGGCCTTGCTCATGGCGCTGGTCAGCGTGCTCGCTTTCTTGCCGTACTTAGCGGTGCAAATGAAGGGGGCGGGCATCGTGCTCGAAGTGGTGACTGGGGGCGTCGTGTCCACGGAGTTGGGCGCGCTCTTGGTCTACGGGGTTGTGTTCCTGTACGTGGCCAAGAGCGGCGTGCTAGGTGTGGGTTGGACCAACACCTTCCAGGGCATCTTCATGCTGGTGCTAGCTTGGGTGCTCGGCATCACCGTGCCAACCATGCTCTATGGAGGCATCGGGCCCATGTTCGAGCGCTTGGCCGCGGAGAAGCCGGAGTACCTCATGCCGCCAGGCCTGACGGGTTCCGGCGAGGCATGGAACTGGAGCGAGTACGGCAGCACCGTGCTGGTGCTAGCCGTCGGCTTCAGCTTCTGGCCGCACCTCTTCATGAAGGCCTTCACGGCTAAGAGTTCGCGCGTCCTGCAGCGTACGGTGGTGCTCTATCCGACCTTCCAACTCTTCCTGGTGCCGTTGCTGCTGATCGGCTTCGCGGGGATTCTGTACAGCAACCCGCCCGCAGAGGCGGACCAGATCCTGCCGCATCTGCTGCTGAACCTGGAGCTGCACCCGTTGATCGTGGGCCTGTTCTGCGCCGGCGCCTTGGCCGCCTCCATGTCCTCCGGTGACGCTATCTTGCACGCATCCGCTTCGATTCTGGTGCGCGACGGTTGGATCTCGGGCTGCCAGCAGGAGCTCGACCCCGAGGCTGAGCGTCGCGCGGTGCGCATCATGCTCCTGCCGATCCTGGCCGGCGCCTACTGGATGGCGGTAGGCGGTGGGCAGAGCTTGGTGGACCGCCTGGTCTTGGCCTACGGCCCCGTCGGGCAGTTGGCGCCTGTGGTCGTGGCCGCGCTCTGCTGGCGTGGTGCCACGCGAGCGGGCGTGCTCTCCGGCCTACTCGGAGGAACCGTCGTGACGATTCTCTTCTCAGTACAGCCGGACTGGAAGCCCTACCCCGTGCACGCTGGCCTCTACGGCTTGCTGTTCAACGTGGCCCTGCTCATCCTCGTCTCGCGTCTCACACGGCCGGCCGACGGCCCCTCGGAAGAAACTCTCGAGTTCCTGCGGGTCGGCAGCGGCAAGCCTAGCTAAGCGGCGGCGTCCGCTTCTTCTTTGCGCTGTTGCTTGCGTTTCTTGCGGGACGACTTTTGCGGGCCACTGCCCATCATGATGGCGATCGGGAGCGTTGTCTCGGAGCTGGCTAGGGTGATCTGTAGGACGGCGGTGAGCGGCACGGCTAGGAAGCCGCCGACGATGCCCCAGAGGCCGGCCCAGATGACCACGGAGAAGACCACCACCAGGGGCGAGAGGTTGAGCTCGCGGCCGAGGATGCGCGGTTCGATGAAGGAGCCCAGGGTCAGGTTCACCGAGACGTAGGTGATGATGACGGCGAAGGGCTTGGCCAGGCCTGGCTCCAGGGCCAGGACGGTGATGGTGGGGAAAATGCCCGCGATGATGCTGCCGAAGGTCGGGATGTAGTTCAGCAGGAAGGTGATGAAGCCAAACAGCAGCGCGTAGGGAACGTCCAGGGCCTGCAGCACCACGTAGCAGAGCGAGCCGGTCAGGAAGGAGACCACAGTCTTGACGCCCAGGTAGCGCTGGATACCGCGCCCGATGGTGTCGAGGATCTCGGCTGCTTCCTCGCTGCGATCATCCGCGATGGCCAGGATCTTGCTCCGGAAGACAGCTTGCTCCGAGAAGATGAACACCATGTAGATGAGCACCAGCACCAGGGCTTTCACGAAGCTGTAGCCGGAGGCGGCCAGACCCTCGGCCAGGGGCGTCAACTCCAGGTCTTTGATGGCCTTGGAGAGGTAGGTGGTGACCGGGCCGGGGAGGTCGGATTCGAGGAGCCGGATCGAAATCTTGTGGGTGATGTTGCTCCAGTCACCGGCCACGTCTTGGGAAATCTCCAGATCTGTACGCTGGTCGACCTCACGCTGTTCCTCGCCTTCTTCTCCACCGTCCTCGAGGCCTTCTTCCTGGCTGCCCTCAAGCAGGGCGCCGGCGACCTCCTCATCCTGGTCAGCGGGCTTTTGGAGGCCCGGCTCTTGCTGAGGCCGGGGCTCGGCCTGCTGCTGAATGGGGGTGGGGGAGCTCTCGGCGTCGAGGCCCAGGAAGGCGCGCGCGTTGGTCTGGAAGAGTAGGCCCATCTCGATCAGGCCGAAGAACAACAGGCCGGTGATCGCCATGACCGTGAAGGCCGGCGGGATACGCAGCTTGGCCAGGGCCCGGACCAGGGGCTGAAGCATGCTGGCCAGCAGGGTGGCGATCACGATCGGCTGCAAGATCGCCGCTCCCACTTGGAGAACCCAACCGACCAGCACCGCGGCGATGACGCCCAGCAGCAGGACCATGGTGCGGTTGGAGACGTTCATAGAGTGAGAGAGTAAGCCTTGATCGCGCGCTGCATCAACCTGGACTGGCGGAACTCCTGCGGGGGGCTGCGATCAACATGCGCGGGTGGCTGGTGATGGCGGCCGGGATCGCGTCCCAGCGAACTCGATAGCCGGCCTCTTCCAGTTGGTAACTGCGGTGTACGTCGATCGCTAAATCGGCCCCGAGTGCTCGTTTTAGCCCGTCAGGCGCGGGGTGCTGGCGATGGGGCCGGCAACAGGGCATGGCGGCGAATGGGCCACCGGTGTGTAGCGCTAGATCCAAGGAGCGGTCCGTGCGCAGGCCGCAGGCGTGGACGGCGACCACCGAACAGCCAGGATTCACGTGCGATTTTGCTCGTTTGAGGTCGGTTTCCACGTAGGTCAGCT
>JBLIOL010000219.1:0-9780 GCA_047639615.1 Planctomycetota bacterium
ATCCGCGATGCTGCGTTGCACCAACCCCGGGGTAGCTACGGTTACGAGGGTCTTGGCGCGCCTTGCCTCGCGAAAAATGGCACATGCCTCGCAAACTCGGCTATGCGCGACACGAGCCTAGCAGACCCTGCGCCCCTTGGTCGTAAAGTGCGGAAAGGGCCAGGATCAATACAGGCGCAGCCGCCTGCGTCCTTTGGCGAGACAAACCGTCTCGGGGGGAATGTGGCGACAGTACAATCGGCCTCACCCTGCGGGGCATTCCGTCCGATCAACTGGACAGACTGCCAGGGCAGCACGCTGCCAATCCCAACGGCGTTCACGATCATCAGCCAGTCTTCATGCACCAGCACGCGGCCTCACAAACTCGGAGTAATGGATGCCAAGCGGCCTACCGCTCTTGGATGGGCTTGGCCTCGACCGCCAGAGCGCTCCTGGCGCTGTGTTGGCTAAGCTTGGCTGCGGGTTGCGGTGGTGGGCAGGAGAATGGGGGAGTGGCGACGATTGCTCCCGCGGACTTGGCCCTCTTCGAACTCGATGGAAGCGCGGTGTATCCCTTGCGGGAGCCCGTGGCCGAGTTTGTCCTCTTCCTCTTCACGCGCACGGACTGTCCGATCTCCAATCGGTATGCGCCGGAGGTCAAACGACTGATGCAGCGCTTCGGGCCGCTGGGGGTCGAGCTCGTACTGGTCTATCCCAACGCGACACAGACGAGCGCTGCGATCCGCGAGCACTTGGTTGACTTCGAGTACAGCTGCAGGCAACTGCGCGACCCGCATCACGACTTGGTGCGTCTAGCGGACGCCAGTGTGACGCCGGAGGCAGCGCTCTTTGATCGCAAGGGCGAGTTGCGCTACGCGGGAAGGATCGACGACCGATTCACCGACTTTGGCAAAGCGCGTCAAGAGCCTAATTCGAGAGACTTGGAAAACGCGCTCGTCGCAGTCACGAGCAACGGACGTGTGCCCGTTCTACGTACACAAGCTGTGGGATGCTTCCTATCGGATCTAGCGATGGAGAAGCGGGAGTCGGCTGACCTATGAATCGAATGCTATCCGCGTCTCTGATCGCATGCTCCGTCGCCATTCTTGGCGTCGCCTTTACCAGCTGCGGTGAGCCCGCTTCAGACAGTTCCTATGCGCCTCGAGCGGAAGGTACGCTGACCTTCAACAGGGATATCGCGCCAATCATCTTTGATGAATGCTCCGCTTGCCACCGACCCGGTGGCGGTGCTCCCTTCGACCTCCTGAGCTATTCGGACGTGCGCTCGCGCTCCGGACAGATCGCGTTTGTGGTAGAGGATCGCTACATGCCGCCGTGGCTCCCGAAAGTTGGGCACGTGAATTTTGTAGGCGAACGCTCCTTGTCAGAGGATGAGATTGGGATGATCGCCCAGTGGTCCGACGAGGGGAGCAAGGAGGGGGAGTCTAGTGATCTACCGACTCGTCCCAACTGGTCGAAGGACTGGTCCTTGGGGAAGCCGGACCTCGTGATCGAGCTGCCCGAGGCCTTCGCTTTGCCAGCGGATGGACCCGACGTCTACCGCAACTTCGTCTTGAATGTGGAGTTGGACAAGAGTGTTCATGTGCGCGCCCTAGAGTTCAACCCCGGCAACCCGTTGGTGGTGCATCACGCCTTTGTGCTGTTGGATCCAACCAGCACCTCTCGCCAGTTGGATGGCGAGGCCCCGGGCGCGGGCTTCGGTGACCTGATGAACATGGAGCTGCCCGAAACCGTCATCAATCCAGGCGATGGCGGCTTCTTCCACGGTTGGAACCCAGGCAAGCGTGCTTTTCCCGGCTACGACGACATGTCCTGGCCGCTGGATTCGAGCATGGACGTTGTGCTGCAATTGCACATGCGTCCGAGCGGTAAGCCCGAGCAGGTCCGGCCCTCCATCGCCTTGTACTTTGCGGACAAGCTGCCTGCGCGCTTCCCCCTGGTGATTGGACTGCGCTCTGCGTTCTTGGATATCCCGGCGGGTGATGCGGACTACTTCTTCGAGGAGGAGTACACCTTGCCGGCTGATGTGGATGTGCTCGGGATCCTGCCCCACGCGCATTACATCGGTAAGGATTTGCTTGGGTACGCGGAGCTTCCCGACGGAACGCGGCAGGAGTTGATTCACATTGAAGATTGGGACTTCAACTGGCAGGGAGACTATCTCTACAAGGAGCCCGTGTTCCTTCCGAAGGGGACGCGCATCGTTCAGCGCTACTCCTACGACAACTCCAGTTCCAATCCCCGCAACCCGGTGAGTCCGCCCATACGAGTTCGGGCTGGGGGCAGTAGTCTCGATGAGATGGGTGAGTTGTGGCTCCAAGTGCTACCACGAAACCCTGGGGATCGAGCGCTGCTGCAGCGCGACTCTCGCCGCTCCAGTCTTGGCAGTGCTACCCGCGCAGCTGAACTGGAACTGGGGGTGATCGAGAATGAAATGGAACGTGAGGCCATGCTTGCGCTTCAGAAGAACCCCAAGGATTGGGAAGCGCTGCTCAACATGGCCAAGTGTCGTGGCTTTCAGAACCGCCAGGATGAGGCGCTTACATTCGCCCTGCAGTCCATCAATGCGGCGCCACTCGAGGCCGAGCCGCACTGCATGTATGGGCACCTGATGATCGAGCGCGACGTGGAGCTGGCCTTCAGTCACCTGTTGCAGGCGATCCAGATTCAGCCGACGTTCGCCAACGCACACCTTTCGATCGGTTTGGCTTGGAAGAAGCGTGGCTATCCCCTCGAGGCTGAGCAGGCCTTTCAGAAGGCCAATCAGCTTTCGCCTAAGGATCCGTTGCCGCTCTTCAATCTGGGTGTATTGGCAGCCGAGCAGGGCAAGCTGAGGAAGGCGGTCGCGTTGCTGCAGAGGACCTTGGCCATCGAGCCGCGGTTCAAGCCAGCTAGCAACGCCCTGGCGCGCATTCGGAGCCGGGGCCAGCAGGGCGGGAATCAATCGAAGCGCTGAGGGCCGGGTAAGGCTCCCTATGTTTTCAGCTTTGCTGCGGCCGTCTGGCTGAATCGCGGGTCTACCTGGAGCAATGAGTAGGAGACGCAATCAACCCCGGACTGCATGGAGCGATCAGGGGAATCCAACCGCTCGGCGCGGAGTGGCTCGGGTCGCGGCCAAGCTGGCCGCTCTGTCCGAGGACTAACTGCGGCTGGCGCTCAGTTGGGTGGCGCGCCTTCGGCCCCTGACAGTGATCACCACAGACCGCTGATGAGTACGCGGGTCCTAGAGCGTATGCTCGAGCCCACCGATGGTCTCCAATCAGCCCCAGGTAGACAGTTCTGAATCGAACCGGGTCGCGCTCCTAGTGGTGGCGCTGCTCGGAGCGCTGGTGAGTTACTTCACCTTCGCGGACTTCCTGTTCGAAGACTCCTACATCACCCTGCGCTATGCCACGCAGCTTGCCTCTGGGCAGGGTTTGGTGTTCCAGCCGGGTGAGACCATCCTCGGCACCTCTACGCCGCTTTGGGCCATGCTGCTGGCAGTGCCGATCGCCTTTGGTGCGCAGCCCGAGCTTGTGCTCGATGTCAGCTTCTGCGCTTCACTCGCCGGCTTGTCGTATGCGGGTGGGCGCCTGTTGCAGCGGCTCGGGGCGCCACGTGCGGGGATTGCCTTTGCACTGGCGGTTTCCATAGGAGTCGGCCGCTTGCACGCTTATTGGGGCATGGAAACTCCGCTCTACATCGGCTTGCTCTTTGGGACTTGGTGCCTAGTCTTGGACCGTAGGTACGCGCTCTCAGGAATCATGCTCGGGATGGCCTGCGTGGCGCGCTATGAGGGCTACGCATTCGCCCTGGCGCTCTGCCTGGCGTTGGCATCCCAGCGCTCTTGGAAGAGCATCCGAGCTGGTGGTCTAGCCTTCGCTGCGATCACCTTGCCTTGGCTGGGCGGCGCGTGGCTGTATTACGGGAATCCAATCCCACTGCCCGCTGGGGCCAAGGCGGGTCACGCGACCTCCCTGCGTTACTTCGAGCGCTCCTATCTCGATCTGCCCCACGACTTGTTTTGGGCGTCGGGTGGGCACGGCTACCAGTATCCAGTTGGCCTGGCTCTTAGCGTTCTCCTGGGGCTATTCGGTTTGCTCGGGGTGTGGCGCTTGCTCAAGGCTCGGGGCGTGATTGCGGGTGCTTTGCCCCTGGGAGCACTCTTTGTGTTCGCGGTGCTGGTCGGCTTTGCGCCCGGTCCCCTGTGTACTTGGCACCGCGCACCGTTGCACTTGGTCGCCTTGCTGTGCGCTGTTCTGGGCCTGGGATCCGTGCTACCTGGTGGAATGCGCTCGCCGCATTGGCGCGGAGCCCGGATGTTCGCTGTGGCCTTAGCTTTGCTAAGCGCCGTCCCGATCCACATGGGGGCTTCCGCGCGTCTGCGGAATACCTTTCAGTACGTGGGCCGTGAGATTGCCTACCCGGAGATTGCGGACTTCCTGCGGCAGACCAAACTGAATGAGACCACGGTGCTCACCTGGGAGCCGGGCTACCTGGCATTCATGAGCGACGCCCGAGTGATCGATGTGGCCGGGCTCGTCACGCCAGCGCCAGCGTTTACCGAGGCCAACCACGCACGCTGGGACAGCGGCTTCCCGAAGGATGCGGACCTGGTGTTGCTGCGGGCCCCCTTCCGACCTGATGGGTTTGAGCTCATCTTCGAGGGCTCCATGGGCTCCTGGTTGTTTGCACGTCCACCCATCGCGAAACGCTTCGCTGAAGCGATCGAGGCCTACCGCCTGGGCAACACGCAGCTGGCCGATCTCCCGCGCCTGTCTGCGGGCCCGATCAGCATCGCTCCGTCCTACCTGGGCGCTCCCTTCGTCGTCGGTGAGCCGGGCACTCCGGCACGCATCGGCCCCGATCAGGAGATGTTGGCGCTGACCGCCGAGACGCCCTTCCTGTTGATCGATGCCCCGCGTATGGAGGTTGAGTTTCAGACCTCGACGCCCGGCTTTGTGCAACTTCAGCTCGTGGTGCGCGGGGAGGTCGTGCTGGCTACGCACGAGAGCGTGGACACTGCCGGCTCGCCCGTGAAATGGGACGTGAGCCCTTGGCTTGAGCGCTCGGCCAAGGTGCGTGTCCTAGCGGTGGCCGGATCGGGCGCCGATGCCAGCTTCGGAGCGGTGCAGTCAGGCGAGTGAGCCTAGCTTGAGGGGGCGGGCTGGCGCTTTCGGATGAGGGGTGCTTGTGCTGTCAGGGGAGTAGCACATAGTAAGTACATGAATCGACCCGTACTCCTTTTGGCGCTTGGCGCCATTTCCTTCGGCCTCGCAGCTCCCACCGTCGATGAGACCAACGAACCCTCTCGGCGCTTCGAGCTCGATATCGACGGTAAGCAGTACCAGCTGGTTAGCGGGGAACCCGCCCAGCTCAAGATCCGTGGTAAGAAGTACACGGTCCAAGTTGCCCCTCTTCCGACCAAACGTCTGGAGCTGGAGCAGCTGAGTTTTGACTATCCCCAGGATATGGAATTCAGCTTCATGGATGCCACGGTCATGCAGAGCTGGACCCTTACGGGCGATAACGCCAGCTTGACCCTGCATCGAGTGGATGGAATGTCGGCCAAGGAGCTCCAGAAAACCCTGTTGGGGACTTTCGGTACGACTTTCAAAGCCACCAAGTTCGGTCAGAAGCCCAGCTCGCTGCGCATCGCGGGCAAGGCTGTCAAGGGCGTTGCATCACGCTGGAGTAGTGGGCCGATTACGCTGCATTACGAGATGTTCCCCGTGAATCCCAAGGGCTCCAAGCAGTTCCTCTTTATGCTGCAGTGCACTTTGGTGGACAGTGAACCCACGGCTGAGCTGGCGCACTTACGTGAACTGATTGGAAGCAGCCTTGAGTACGCCAAGTGAGCTCGCCTGCCTAGGACGGTGGTGCACGCGCACTGCGAAGGCGCGGGCGCGTGCTCTCCGTCATACCTCTGAACCCTTTTCACCTGGAGCGATCATGCGTCAGCCCGAACGGGTGAGCAGTCACCTCTGGAGCGCCTATCTCCTGCTGGTCGCGCTCTTCTCGACCCTAGCGGCGAGCTTTGGCCAAGAGCCGGTCGTGGCACCGACGGCCAAGGGCTATTCCTTCGATGCGGGCGTGGCTTTCTTGGTCGAAGCGTCTGCTGACTGGCGCGAGGAGCGTGGGTGCGTAACCTGTCATACGAATGGATGGGGACTCGCTGCGCAGCCTGTGATTGATCCTGGGTCTAGCGAGGTTGCCAAGGGGCGCGCCTTTGCTCAGGGTTACTTGACTAGCTACATCACCGGAGAAGCCAAAGCCACGAGGCAGTATGGGAGCGTGGAAGGCCTGGTGGCGACGACTGCTTTCCTCGCGCTCAGTGACGCTCGCTCAGGCGACGTGGTTCACCCAGCGACCAGGCAGGGCCTCGACCATGCGTGGGAGCTTCTCGACGAGAGCGGGACTTGGGAAGCCTGGTTGCGATGCAACTGGCCGCCATTTGAGTCCGACCTGAACTATGGACCGACGCTCATGCTCATCGCACTCGGTGAGCTCGAGGACTCGGCTGGGCTCGAGGAGGCTGACCGGAGTGGCGCGGCACGCCTGATCGAGTATCTCGAGCAGAATGCCCCTGCCAGCCTGCACGATAAGGCCATGAGGCTTTGGGCCGCTAAGCACTGGAGCCAGACAGGTGCTTCTGGCGTGAAGCGCTTGAAGGCTTGGCGAGCGGAGCTGTTGGCTGCTCGTGGCGAGGACGGCGGATGGTCCATGGCCTCACTCGCTGGCCCGAACTGGAAGCGCGATGGGGGTGGCCCTCAGACCGCAACGAGCGAGGCCTACCCGACGGCCTTTTGCACCTATGTGCTGCTTCAGACCGGCATGAAGCGTAGTCATGTGGTCATGAAATCGGGCCTGCGCTGGCTCCGCGAGCATCAACGCGACGACGGTAGCTGGTACACACGATCCCCGCGCCGAGATGGGAAGCACTACATCAGCCGCGCAGCGACGGCCTATGCCCTAATGGCGCTCGCGACCAAGCGGTAGTTGATGTGGTGCCGGGGAGGGCTTCGGACATGAACGCGCCCTCGCCGTTCCTTAAGAAGCGGGGCGAGGGCGCGAACTTCCGCACGCTTGCAGAGGGCTCAACTCAAGCGATTTAGGGCCTTGGGAGCAGGGCGCTGGAAGGATTCATCCATCTCACTGGAACAGAACTTCGAGACCGTTGGTGAAGTTTGAAGTCGGGACGCCACCTGCGCTGTCGCGGTGCCAGCTTGGCTGAGATCTTCGGCTCACTGGTCAGCAGCTCCAGGATCTCTTCTCGGTGTTCGTCGAGGCTACTTCCACGCTTAGGATTCGCTCGTCTTGCCGGCGGGCTTGTGGTGCTGAGGCCGCGGCGGAAGGTCTTGACGTCGACGCCGAGGCGGCGGGCGATTTGCTTCTTGGGCACTTCCTTGACGGAGTGCACTTGGCGGATTTCGGCCCAGGTTGACATGCCGCTCATCTCCTGGCCCTCCTTGGATCGGGGAATCGCGGTTGTTCGTACTTCCACGTATTCTCTCCCGAGAAGGGCTTTCTAGTTGGCTGAGCCCAGCCCCGCGTAGGGAGCTCAGTAGGGGTCCCTTCTTAACTGGCCGCGGGGTCCCTTTTCAGCTGGCCATCTACGTCTATGGAGCCGTGGAGCCCTGACTCCGTCCGCCAACGTCCGCTACGGCAGCATTGAGTATGTGATTAGGGGGATTGCCTATACTCGCGCCGTTCCCGTTCTCCCGGCCAAACGCTTCCATGTTGCACCATCGATTGCTCCCGTTCGTCCTGACGCTCTCCGTTTCGATGCCCTTTGGCGCCGCCCAAGACGCAGCCGAGGGCTACCAACTGCCCCCTGCTGAGGTAGTTGAAATCGTCGATGCGCGGCCGAATCCGAGCATGCGCTTTAGTCCTGATTTCAAATGGAGTCTGTCGACCCAAGGGGAGGCGCTACCGAGTCTGGAGATCATCTCGCGGCCCATGCTGCGGCTGGCCGGGATGCGCATCGACCCCGGTGCCGATGCGAGCTATCGGACGCGATTCCAGAGTCGGCTCTCACTCGCCATGCCTGGGCGCTCGGATGCGCGACAGGAGATCAGCTTGCCCGCGGGGGTACGCCTATCCAGTGTGACTTGGTCCCATGATTCCACGCACTTTGCCTATGTGCTCGAGTCGCGGAGCGGGTCTAGGCTCTACGGCGCGTCAGCCGTGGATGTCATAGGTGGGGCACAGCCGAAGCTACTCACGGAGCGATTGAGCACGGTCACCGGTGGAGTGACTTGGATGCCGGATGGCAAGACTCTGCTCTGCCGGCTTGTACCCAAGGTGCGTGGCTCGGAGCCGATGCCCCCGACAACGCCTAGCGGTCCGAACATCAGCGAAGCTGTCGGCGACAAGTCGCCCCTGCGCACCTACCAGGATCTGCTCTCGAGCCCCCACGATGAGCTGCTCTTCGAGCACTACGCCACCACGCAGCTGACCCTGATCCCCGTGGACGCGGGTAAACCGCAGAAGATCGGCAAGCCGGGGATCTTCGCCACCGCGCAACCTTCGGCCGATGGCGAGCGCCTGCTGGTGGGGGAAGTGCACGGGCCCTACTCCTACTTCATGCCCTGGTCTAGCTTCCCCAAGCGCATCTCTGTTTGGGATCTGAGTGGCGAGAGCCTGTTCGTCCTAGCCGACCTGCCCCTGGCCGAGAACATTCCCCTGGGCGGAGTGAGCTTGGGTCCCCGTTCGGTGAGATGGCAACCGCACACGAATGCTGGGCTGCTTTGGGTGGAAGCCCTCGATGGAGGCGATCCGAAGCGCGAGGTGACACACAGGGATCGAGTCATGACTTTGGCCGCGCCCTATGCGGGTACGCCCCAGGAGTTGTTGCGCACGGAGCATCGCAGCTCCGGTCTCTCCTTTACCCAGGACCCGCAGCTCTTCATCGCTACGGAATACGATCGTGACCGTCGCTGGGTGCGCGCCTTGCTACACGACCTAAGCAAGCCCCAGGCCAAGCCTCGGGTGATTGAGGATCGCAACACGCGGGATGGCTATGGACATCCCGGCCGCCTGCTGAGCCAGGTGGATAGCCACGGTCAGAGCTTGGTTCGCATCGATCAAGGGCATGTCTACCGCACCGGCTCCGGTGCCTCCCCTCAGGGCTTGCTGCCCTTCCTCGATCGTCAGAGTTTGGCGGACCTTACGAGCACGCGGCTTTGGCGTTGCGAGCCCGGAAGCTACGAGAGTGTGAGCCAGCTACTGGCGCCCAAGAGCGGCGGACAGCTGGCTTTCATTACCAGCCACGAGAGCCCCGACTCTCCTCCTAACTACCGCCAGCGCGAGGTCGGTGCGAAGGCATTCGTGGCCTTGACGGACTATCCCCATCCCACTCCTCAGTTGAAGGGCATCTCGAAGCAGCTCGTGACCTACGAGCGCGCTGATGGCGTGCCGCTCTCCGCCACCCTCTACTTGCCCGCAGACTACAAGCCTGGCCAACGCCTGCCGCTCATGGTTTGGGCCTACCCGCGCGAGTTCAACGATCCGAAGACGGCAGGCCAGGTCTCTTCGACTCCGTGGCGCTTCAACCGCATCGCGGGACTCTCCCATCTGATGCTCCTGACCCAGGGCTACGCCATCATGGATGGAGCCACCATGCCCGTGGTGGGGGATCCGGAGACCATGAACGACAGCTTTGTAGAGCAGATCGTTGCGGCGGCCCAGGCGGCCATCGACAAGGCGGTCGGTCTAGGCGTTGCCGATCGCGAGCGAGTTGTCGTGGGCGGGCACAGCTATGGCGCTTTCATGACCGCAAACCTGCTTGCCCATTGCGAC
>JBLIOL010000220.1:0-9777 GCA_047639615.1 Planctomycetota bacterium
CCTTTCCTGCAAGCCGCATCGATCCAATCCCGAGTCGCCCTCGGTCCTAACTCCGGAAGGCCTATTCCAAGGCTCACCGATCACACCGCCGCAGCTCCGGGCCCGCAATCCCTGCTATGCATTCGCCTCGGCTTGCTGCCGCTCCCCGCCCTTCCCCCGAAACTCCCCTTTGGAACGTCTATCCACCCGTCTGACCATTCCCCCCCCCCTGCTTCCCGCACGAGTGCTACCTGAAGGTCAATCACGGGAGTAGTGCTTGTGGGTCACCCGGTTGTCCTCGAAGTTCACGAAGATGCCCTCGCAGTGGGGCCATCCCTGCCCTCCTGGTGCATGTGGAAGCCCAGCCTGCGAGGGAGGTCCGTAATGACTTTGGGAGCACCTCGCTCTCCTCCCTCGGGGTACAGACGGTCCCGCGTCTCGTGGACCTCGGCACGCGTCATACCGACGTCGATGGCTTCGTAGAACTGCTTGTAGGTTGCAACCCGGCTGTCGAACCACTGGGGGAACACCGCTTGTGACAGAAAGATGCCGACGAACAACAGAAGTACACCCACCAGCCCCAACAAGATACGATCCCGTACCAATCGCGATCGCATAGCCGCAACCAGGGCACAATTGCCAATACGACGCAGGTCGCAGCAACCAGGAAGATCGAGAACAAGTCAGATTCCATGGGACAGACTGTTTTTAAGCAGGTCCGGCGATTCGTGCATGACAAAAATTGGCTCATTCAACCGGCGCGGGATTCGGAGCGGCCCATGCAGCAGACTAGCTGCGCTGGGACAACCGTTCTTCCCTCATCTTCCCCAGGGTGCCCGCTTGGCCATAGATCTCTTACAATCAGAACCCATGCTCGCTCTCGCACCCCAATATCCTTCGCACCTCCTATCCACTCTTACCAGGGTGAGGGCGCCCTTTGCCTCCGCCTTCCTCCTCGTCGCCCTCGGCCTTGGGGGCTGTGTGGCTACGATCGGGAGCGAGCCACTCGAGCGCGAGCCTTCCTGGGTGCTGCCCCCGGCCCATGACAGCGACCTCGGGCGGCTGCTGCATCCGGGCGATCCCGCCGGATCCTCGCGCTTCGCCCCGGTCGACCGTGGGCCCGAGGGCCTCGACCTTCGGCTGGCCCTGGCGAGCACTGCCGAGGTGTCCCTCGATGTGCAGTCGTACCTCTGGCACGAAGACGGCGCGGGTAGCCTGCTGCTCGAGCGGCTGCTCAAGGCAGCCGACCGTGGTGTGCGCGTGCGGCTCCTGATCGACGGCTTCAAGCTGGAGGGCAACGAGGACCTGGACGAGGGGCTGGACCTGCACCCCAACCTGGAGATTCGCGTCTTCAACCCAACCCTGCATCGCTCGGGGACCTGGCGCAAGCTCGAGCTACTCGAGAACCTCGGGCGTCTCGACCACCGCATGCACAACAAGCTGCTGCTGGCCGACGGGGTCGCCGGCGTCTTCGGCGGGCGCAACGTGGGCGATGAGTACTTCGGCCTGGGTGAAGTGGCCGACTTCCGCGACTTCGACCTCTTTGCGGCGGGCCCGGTCGTGGCCGAGCTCGGAGCCTCCTTCGACGAGTTCTGGAACGGTGAGTGGACCGTCCCGCTACGGGTCCTGATCGGGCAGCCCGGGCAGGGCCGGCAAGATGAGGCACACGCCGTGGCCCGAGCCGGCCTGCGCGCGCTGCACAACGACCTCGCCCACCTGGACGAACGTCGCTCCCTCGAGCCAGAGGCCTGGCTTGCGGCCCTCGGGCGGGCCAGCGCGGCCATGCTCCCGGGCCGGGCACGGGTCGTGCACGACTCGGAGCACCTCGCGCGCCAGGGCGCGACGGGCGTTCTGGGGCAGGCCTTCGAAGCGGCCCTGGGCGCGGCGGATGGGCACGTGCTGATCGTGACCGCCTACCTGGTCCCCGACGAGAACTTCCTCGAGGAGGTCCGCACCCACATCGCCATGGGCCACCGCGTGCAGATCCTCACCAACTCGCGCGCGACCAACAACCAGCCCCTGGCCCACAGCTACTACGCCCGCTCGCGGGACGACCTGCTGGATGCCGGCGCTGAGCTCTACGAGTTGCGCCACGATGCCTTCAGCCACGTGCTACACCGTAGCCCAGGCAGCGATGCCTCCGGTCTCGGGTTGCACGCCAAGAGCGCGGTGTTCGGCACCGACCACGTGCTGGTCGGCTCGATGAACGTCGACCCGCGCTCCATGCAGCTCAACACCGAGCTCGGCGTACTGATCGAAAGCCCGCAGCTAGCCGCGCGGGTGCGCGCTCTCTTGGCGCGCGAGCTGGAGCCGCGCAACGCCTGGCGCGTCACCCGCGGCCCGACCGGTGCCCTGCGCTGGGAGGCCGGAGCCGTTGTACTGGAGGATGAGCCGGGCGAAGGGTCGGACCGGTCGTTCAAGGAGTGGCTGCTCGAACTGCTGCCGCTGCGGGGGGAGGTCTAAGGTGCGGTGCCCCGCGTGGCTCGCCCTGGTGCTGGCCGGATGCGCCAGCACTCCCGCCCGACTCCCGGCTCCCGAAGTGCGCGCCGAGCAGCTCGTGAGCGGCTTCGGTGAGGCAAATGAAGACCTCGCGGCCTTGCTCGGGCAGGCCGCGGCCTGGGCGGTCTTCGAGGGCGTCGAGGACCAGCGTGGGCCCTGCGTACACCCGGGCCAGCTCTTTGTCCGGGGCGAGACGCCCCGCAAGGTGCGACTCTCCTGCCAGGTCTTCACGCCGACCGCGCCGGGGGGCCAGGTCTACCACCTGCTCGTCGTGCTCGGTGCGGCCGCGCAGGCTCAGCTGCTCGAACAGCGGGAGCTAAACCTCTCCGGAGCCCAGGAGACCTCGCTGCCCAACTGCGAGCTCGGGCCCGAGGGCGGGGACGGGCCCTGGCTCGTGACAACGCCCCGGGCCAGCCTGCTGTTCGAGGCGGCTCCCCTGGCGAAGCGGCTGGTGCTCGAGCTCTAGCGCCGTTATTCGCGGCGCGCGTCGATGCTCGCGCTGCCGTCGTCCACGAAGCGCACGTGCAGCTCCATCGGGTTGCAGCACACGGGGCAGTCCTCGACGTAGTGCTGGTCGTGCCCGTTCGAGGCCTCGACGGGCACCACGATCTGCTCGCCACAGGAGGCGCAGACGTAGCTCGCTTAGTATTCCATGTCGGCGCCCAGCTTAACCGCTGCGCCGGCTTGTCGTACCTCGAATTGGCCGCCACTGAGAATCAAAATCGCTCCAGTGCTCTCCCAAGGACTCCCATTGGACCATAGAACTCCTACATTCGAACCCATGCTCGGCCCCTCGACCCGTTCTTCTTCGCGCCCCTCGCACGAGACCGCCCCTTTGCAAGTCGATCCACCGTGCCGCTGCGGCTCCCCATCTTCAGGGGTTCTCTCGTCATCTTGATCGTGTTTCCCGTCTGCTGTTTCGCTTGGGTTCTGAGCTTGGTGCCATCTGATCTCAACCGAACGCGGCATGCCTGACCACGAAGATTCCCGGGACCAAACCAGAGCTCGGCGGACCTGCCCCTCTGAATCGGATCCTGCAAGGGGGCACTCCAGCCGAGCCAAACGGCACCACGGAATCCTACGCGTTGCGCCCATTGGGCCCTAGTCGTTCCAGGGATCGCCGCCGCCTTTGATCGACAGGATCATGGACGTGAGCCGGTCCTGACCCGAGTGCCAGAAGACCTTGCAGCTCGTGAGGAATTCGAGGACGGCGGCGCGCTTGCCGCTGGAGAGGAGCTCCTTGGCGAGGGTCAGGTCGGGGCCGAACGAGCCGAGCGATGGGGATCCGGGCGTCTTGCCGGCTTTCTGCAGAAAGCGGACCGCTCCATCGACGTCGCCTTGCGCGAGGGCGATTCGACCGAGCAGTGCGTTCATCCCGTAGACAACGCCGCCGCGGGGCTCCTTCGGGTCTTCGCTGTCGAGCGCGAGCGTGGCGAAAGTGCGCGCCGATTGTGCATCACCCACGTCGTGATAGGCGTCCGCCAACGTCATCGGGAGCGGTTCGTTCATGACGTCGAGGTCGCCGCGTTTCGAAGGATCACTCAGGTCCCATGCCGCACGGAGGTGCGGGAGTCCGGCCTTGGCATGCGCAGCTCGCTCCTCTGGATCGCGCGTGACCGCCCGACCCATGGCGTGGTAGCTTCCGAGGTTCAGCGCCCATCTCGGCTCGCTCGGAGCGAGCTTCCGGGCGCGCTGGAGCAACACCAATGCACGGGCTCCGCCCCGCGACAGGAGAAAGGGGTCCGCGATGAGGAACAAGCCGGCATTCGAAGCGATGGCCGGGTCCTTTGGGTTCTTGGCGGCGAGACGTTCCCATAGCTCGATCGCCTCGTTCCACGCCGGCCCGGTATACATGCCGTCTCGCTTGTACGGATAGAGCATGAGCCCGGCCGTTCCAGCGAGTGGCGAGCGGGGATGCTGTTCGATCAATCCGAGAACCAGTTTGCCGTGGGGCTTCGGGTCGGACCGCTTTCCGCGCTGCCGTCGGAGGTCGGGCAGTTCTCGAAAGATCAACACCATGCGGGTCTCGATGTCGCCCGGGTCGGTCTCCAACTGAGCTCGCAGCTTGTCCTCTTCGTTATCGCTGAGCCCTTTGGCCCGCTCTAGGAGCGTCTTGTCGGAGAGCGTTCGCGGATGATCTGACGCGAGCAACGCGACCGCATCCCGATTCGTTTCTTGGGCGAGGGTGACGTCGAGGGCGCAGGCCACGAACACAGCGCACAGGATTCTGATGGGTATCATGATGGGGCTCCAACCCTACCGTTCGAATTGGGCCATGACTTATTTCTGGATGCTTTTGGGCCCTGCCCCTAGAGCTGATGGAGCTGCCTCCCCCCCCCCAGCCACTTAGGCTCTGTGGATCCACGGAAGTAAAGGAGCCCGAGCCCCATTGTAAATGGGATTCGGGCTCCTCGACGAATCGTGCGCTCACCATTTACATCATCGGGATGTCGATGCCACGCTCTTTGGCGCAGTCGATGGCTTCGTCGTAGCCGGCGTCCACGTGGCACATGACTCCGGTGCCGGGGTCGTGAGTGAGCACGCGGTCCAGGGCCAGGGCGGCTTCGGGGGTGCCGTCGGCCACGGTGACTTGGCCGGAGTGCAGGCTGTAGCCGATGCCCACGCCGCCGCCGTGGTGGAAGGAGACCCAGCTGGCGCCCGAGGTCGTGTTGAGCATCAGGTTGAGCATGGGCCAGTCGGCCACGGCGTCGGTGCCGTCTTTCATGCCTTCGGTTTCGCGGTTGGGGCTGGCGACGGAGCCGCAGTCCAGGTGGTTGCGGCCGATGGCCAGGGGCGCGGAGATGCGGCCTTCGGCCACGGCTTGGTTGAAGGCGGCGCCGGCCTTGGGCATTGGTGCACAAAGAATACTGAGCATGCACCGCCCCTACCCTGCGTTGCTCAGGCAGACACTGAGACCGACTTCGGCATACCCACATCCCCCATCTGGTTTAAGATTCGGCAAGCCAGTGCGGCCTCTACCTCCTGCGCCTGAGCATGCCGCGCTCGCAGCTTGCCGCCAAGAATCTGCTTGTAACGAAAGAAGGTGTTCTCCACGCGACCCTGCCGGTGATAGCCGGACTCCTTCTTCCATTGCCTCCGCCCCACAGCATTCACTTTGAGCACTGTAGTATCCCGCGCCGAGAGCGGAAGCTTCGAACGGGACACCATCGCGCGCTTCACTGGCGGTACGACAACCATGGCCCGTCTAGCGCCGGCTGCGTCGTAGAGGGTAGCGGTATCGTAAGCCGTGTCTCCAATGACGCACGCGATGGCACCTTCGGCTTGTTTGATCAACTCAACGCCAGTTTTGCATCGTCCACATTCCCGTCAGTCAAGACCTACGCAACGATCTCGCCAGCCCCATTGACCCCGATGTGGAGCTTCCTCCACCAACGCTTTCCCCGATTGCCGTGCTTTGTAGCCGCCCATTCACCTTGGCCGACGATTGAGTGTTCAGTGCTATCGATGATCAAATCAATGGGGCCTGAAGATACGCTTGGATCTAGTGCGACTCTGAGCTGCTGACTTCTACGCGAAAGCGTTGTGTGATCAGGAGCGTCCTAGTCGAGGCCCATAATGCGGAGTAGGGATCGCAAGAAACCCTCAGTCTGCCGCAGCGAGAGCCTATAGACCAGGCGCAGCGTCAGGGCTGTTTCGATAGCAAGGTCCGAGTACTTGCGCGGGGCTCCACGCTTGCCACTTGGCTTCGAAGCCCATGACTCGATAGCTTCCTCTGAGATCCACAAGGTGATGTCGCCGCGCCTGACAAGTGCCTTGTCGTACTCGACCCAGTTGGTGACGCGAAACTTAGTTTTGTACTTCGGGTAAACTCGTGAATTCATGCACTGAGCCTAGCTGGCAGCCAGCTGCTACCAGTAGAACCGAACCTTACGGGTCCAGAGCAAGCCGATTTGTGCACCAACGCCAAGCTTTGGCGAGATCCCGCGAGGAACCTCGGAGTCTTGGGCTCGGAAAGGGTAAATGGCATAGGAGTAAAGAAACAACAGCCTCCGAATCAAGTACAAGAATCACCGGCCCAAGTTCCAAGAATCTCTGAACCCAAGCTCTGATTTGGCAGGTATCGGGCATAATCCAAAGCCTGCGGTTCTTGGCTCCAGTCGCCGGATGAATTCCGCACTCCACCACTCGGATTAACATCTAGGCATATCAACACTCGGTCTCCTCGAAATGAATAGGATGGGAAATGGACACAGCAGGATGCACACATTCATCCGCATATTGAGTGGAAGCGTACTTTGCGCGTGCTTCATGGCCTGCGACTCAGGTGCTCGAAACTCTACCCCACAGCCCATGGGCTTGGCAGGTAACGCGGAGGGCGTGCGTTTCGTGCAGGGTTTAAAAGAGAGCTCAGACAAAGGGGTAAGGCCCCCTCAACGGGATGTTCAGCGCCTAAAGAAACTGGCACTTCAGTACCCCGGGGAGAGTTCCATCGAAGCAATCCTCACATCCCTGCTCATTGAGCTCGAAGATTGGGAGGGTCTGTCGACATACTTCGAGGCCAAGGAGGACCTAAACCAACAGGACCGCTTTACGCAAACCTGGGCCTACTTAAATCAAATGGACTACCCGAGTGCGCGGGCGACGATCGAGGCGTTTGCGAAAGCAAACGGTGAGTCGATGGAAGCTCAGCGTCTGCTTGCACGTGCGTGCTACCTCTCAGGAGACTACGACTTGGCGGCAGCGTCCTACGACAGCGTTTGGGATAAAATGCTCAGCCAGGGGCACACCGCAGATATTGCCTTTCGAGCGATGATCGACTTTGATCGGGGCGAGATACAGCGGGCCCTATCCCTGTTGAACGGGGCACTCCTAGCTACCCCGGACTCGATTCCGGTGCTGAACTCGTTGAGCCGAATACTGGCATCTCAAGGCAAACTGAAAGAAGCCGAGATCCACAGCAACCACGTCGCTCGGTTGCAGGAGGCTCAATACCGAAAAGTCACCGATCAGCGCCGGCGCTCCTCCAGAGTTTCGACGCTGAATGCGGCCTTGGAGGATGGGGATTTTGCTGGCTGCGAGCGCATGATTTTCCAATGGCTTCCGGATGAAAGTGGGAGCTTCGCCGAGGAGTTAGTCCTCTTCCTTGAAAGGATGTACCGAATGACGGGCCGTGAATCTGAGTTGGAAAATGTCATAAACCGCGCGCGAGCCGCAGGAAGGAAACAATGAAAAACGTCGTCAAGTCTGCCAGCCTCTGCATAGGATTTTCCCTATGTTTATTCTCCTGCGGGGGAGAGAAAAACAGCGGGAGTGAGGAGGCGCCGAGTACAACCGAATCTGTGATCACCGAGGGGGCCATTCAATTCCACGACGAAACTCTGGAACGTGGTATCGACTTTGCGCACGTGGCCAATCGCACTGAAAAGCGTTGGATGCCCGAGATAATGGGTAGCGGGTTGGGGGTCGCGGATTTCAACCGGGATGGCGCACCTGACCTATACCTTGTTGGAGGCGGCTCCATCGGACATCCGAACCGATCCGCGGCTTCACGAGATCGTCTTTTTCTAAACGACGGAAACGGCCAGTTTACGGATGTAAGCAAAGCCTGGAAAGTCGAAGGAGTCGACTACGGAATGGGGGTCGCCTGCGGCGACTATGACAACGACGGTTGGACAGACATCCTTTTGACCGGGTACGGAGGAGGGGAACGCCTCCTCCGCAATACTGGCAGCGCCTTTGAAGACGTCACGCATCAAGTGGGTCTCGACCGTGAGCTCACTTGGGGCACGGGTGCAGGATTCTTTGATGCGGACGGGGATGGTGACCTGGATATCTACGTGGTCCGTTACGTGGATTTCGATCTAGACTCGGCGACCACCTGTTGGAGCAACGGGCGGCCAGTACCCTGTTCCCCCCAGGTATACGAAGGATTGAATGACACCTTGTGGATCAACAAAGGGGATGGCACTTTCCGGGATGCCGGCCTAGCCTCGGGGGTCGGGACTGCAGTGGGGAAGGGCCTGGCATTGACACTTGGCGACCTCGATTGGGATGGGGATGTCGACATCTACGTGGCCAATGACACCACTGCGAACCAGCTATACATGAACGACGGAAAAGCCGTCTTTAAGGATGCGGCTGCGATCAGTGGCGTTGCATACAGCGAAACTGGATCGGCCGCTGCGGGAATGGGAGCCGATTTTTCTGATGTGGACGGTAATGGCACCCAGGATATCGTCTGCGCCAACTTTCAAAACGAGACCACCAACATCTACTTGCAAGGGGCCAGGGGCGCTTACCGGGATAAGTCGTTTGCCATGGGCGTTGGAGCCTCGGCCCGCAAGCGCCTGAGCTTCGGTTTGGATTTCTTCGATGTGGACAACGACGGGGATGAGGATCTATTTGTGGCAAACGGCCACGTGGAAGACAACATCGCCCTGGTAAGTGCCTCGGTCACCTTCGCCCAACAGAATTCGCTCTTTCTTCTAGACGAGAATCGCCGCTTCGAAGACATCTCAGATATCTCCGGAGCGGGCCTACTGCAGAAAGACGTCAGCCGCGCCGTGGCGACCGCAGACTTTGACGGGGATGGGTTACTGGACCTGGCGGTAACAACCAATGATGGGCCCTTGCGGCTCCTCATGAATCGTTCGAAGCCTGTCTCCGGGAGTTCGGCAATCCTCTGGCTAGAGGGCAAGCAATCGAATCGGAGTGCTATCGGTGCACGCATCGAGACGGAGACCTTGCGGCGGGAGGTGCGCGGTGCTTCTAGCTATCTCGCGCACTGCGACCCTCGGATTCACATCGGTCTCAACGGAAAGGCCAACATCCCGCGCATGCGCATCCTGTGGCCCAGTGGACTGATCCAGGAGATTGAGGACCTCAAAGCGGGCGCCTACCACGTCGTTGAGGGCCAAGCACCGAAATCGTTCATCCCTGGGGCATCTGTCATTGCGCCGAAGTAAGCGCCCAAAAGGAACGCCCCCGTACCCACTCCGCTTACAGCGAAGAGCGCACGGGGGCGTATGAAGAACCATCAAGCCCGAAAACCGGGTACTTGATGGGTCGAACCGGATGACTAGAAGGTCACGCTGAGGCCGTTGGTGAAGTTGGAGAATCCAACTCCGGCGCCCGTATCACGGTACCAGCCCTGGAAGTGCCAGGTGTCGCCAGCCACGATGGTGATCGGAGCGGCAGCGGGGATGGTGCTGGGAACGTCGAATCCAAAGCCAGTCGTGGATGTGCCGGAGACATTGACCCAGTTTCCTAAGGCGTCAAAACCGCCGATGGAGTTCATGTTCGTTCCAGAAACGTTGTAGCGGTAGAACGCTGCAGTCG
>JBLIOL010000221.1:0-9750 GCA_047639615.1 Planctomycetota bacterium
TGCCAACGCCGCCACCCAGGTGGCTGCGATCGAGGCCCTGCGCGGTCCTCAGGACGCGGTGGACGACATGCTGACGGCCTTCGACAGTCGCCGCAAGGTGATCCACAAGGAGCTCAACGACATCCCCGGCTTCAGCTGCGTGATGCCCAAGGGCGCTTTCTACGCCTTCCCGAACACTAGCGGCACGGGCATCAGCAGCGGCGAGCTCGAGCACGCTCTGCTCAATACTGCCGGCGTGGCCTGCCTCTCCGGCGCAGCTTTCGGGCACCTGGGCGAAGGCTACATGCGCTTCTCCTACGCCAACAGCACCGAGAACATCGTCGAAGGTCTGCGCCGCGTGCGCGCTTACCTCGAATCTCGCCAAGCGTAATTCGTGTAACGCTAGCTCGCTTCCTCCCCTAAACCTCCGTACCTCCAAGTATCTCCATGGGCATCTTCAAGGCCTACGACATCCGCGGGCTTGTCCCCTCCGAACTGGACGCTGACATGGGCCGCAAAATTGGCAACGCCTTTGCGCGCCTGCTGAAAGCTAAGCGCCTACTGGTCGGCCAGGACGTGCGCACGCACTCGCCCGAGATCGCCGGCGCCGTTATGGACGGCATTCGCGACGCGGGCTGCGACGTGGTCTCCATCGGCCTGTCCTCCACGCCCATGACCTACTTCGCTATCGGTGCCAACGACACGGAGGGTGAGAACGTGGACGGCGGCCTGTGCGTCACCGCCAGCCACAACCCGGGCGAGTACAACGGCATGAAGCTCTGCTCGCGCGGCTCAAAGCCGATCTCCAAGGCCAACGGCATCGGCGAGATCGAAGAGATGTGCGCCCAGCCTTATCCCGAGGTGGCCGCCGAGCGCGGCGCTTTGATCGAGATCGACGTGCGCGAGGCCTATACGGCCCACGTGGAGAGCTTTATGGATCTGGGTGACGCAGTCACCTTGGCCATCGATGCAGCCAACGGCATGGTGGGCCACACCCTGCCCAGCATCCTACCCAAGTTGTCCAGCGTCACCTCGCACAGCATCTTTCTGGAGCCCGACGGCACCTTCCCGAACCATGAGGCCAACCCCCTCAAGGAAGAGAACCTGGACCCCGTGCGCGAATTGGTGAAGAAGATCAGCGCCGACTTGGGCGTGAGCTTCGACGGCGACGCGGACCGCTGCTGCTTCGTGGACGAGACCGGCCAGACCGTCTCGGCCGACCTGATGACCGCACTGCTCGCGCGCGAGTTCCTGAAGGCTGAGCCCGGCGCATCCGTGGTCTACGACCTACGCTCCTCATGGGTGGTCAAGGAAGTCATCGCTGAGTGCGGTGGCAAGCCCGTGCGCGATCGCGTGGGCCACTCCTTCATCAAGGCCACCATGCGCGGCAACGGCGCGGTCTTCGGAGGCGAGCTCTCCGGTCACTTCTACTTCCGCGACAACTTCGTGTGTGACTCGGGCGTGATCGCCATGGTGCGCGCGCTGAACCTGATCTCGGCCGAAAAGGTCAATGGTCGAACCTTCTCCAGCCTGGTGGCCGACCTGCGTCGTTACCACTCCACCGGGGAGATCAACTTCCGGGTTGAAGACAAAGCAGCCGCTATCGAGCGCCTGGAGAAGAACTACGCCGACGGTCGTCAGGACCACTTAGACGGGATCACTGTGGAATACGGCCAGCTCGGGGACGACGAGTGGTGGTGGTTCAACGTCCGCCAGTCGAACACCGAGCCGCTCCTGCGACTGAACCTGGAGGCTTCCTCCGCAGCTCTGCGGGATCGTCGCCGAGATGAATTGATCGGTCTCCTGGGCGATCCCGAAGCTTGACCGGATACCCAGGTGGGTGGCCCCAAGGCTGTTTTTGATGTGTTCTTCGGGATCGGGGCCCCAGGCTTGAGCCCTGTGGACCGATACACCCACTGCACCCCCATGCAACTCCATCCTCTAATGCGCCGACCTGGTCTTGCTCGCGTCCTCATGGGCGTCTTGCTCACGCTTACTGGCGCAGATGCACACGCTTACTTTCGGCCACTATCTCGGTCTTGTTCCGCGCAAGACGAACGAGCCGCAGAGGGCGATGGGGGAGCGAGTCGAATCGCCGCCCTCGTCGAACGCGAAGCGCGCATTGGATTCACGCCCGCCTCGAGCACCAATGCTCTGCTGGCCATGGATGATCCTCGGCAGGAAGAGCTGCGCCCTCAAGCGCTCATGACCCTGGGGGTTTTGGGCTCGGTTTCTAGCCGGCCCCTACTGGAAAAATTTTCACAGCACGGTGTGCTTCAGGAGCGTTGCGCTGCTGTGCTAGCCCTGGGCGAGCTGGGCGCCAAGGTCGCGGGTGCGGACCTCTTGCTGATGGAGCTGCTGGCAGATCCTGAGCCAAGTGTGGCCGAGTGCGCGCTGTACTCCCTGCTACTAACGCGGCCCAAGGTGGGGCGTGTACGTGGCGAGGCCTACGTGGCCAGCCCAGATCATCCCTTGAACGCGGTCTCCCAAGCCCTGATGGATTGGGTGGACGGCAAGCCCACACTGGCGGCGACCCCGGCCCTGCGCCTCTTGACCCTGCGTTGGGAGGCGGCCCGCAGCTTCGGCACGATCGATGGCGTCTCTTGGCGCATGTTGCAGATCAAGCGGCTGACCGAGAGCGAGATCTTGCTCGACAGCTTGATCCTGCCGCGGGCGGCCGAGTTGGGTTCCTCCGTAGTGCGAGATTACCTGCTCGAATTGCTGCTGGAACGCGAAGCGCGTCCGGTGGTCGTACGCGCCGCGGTGATTGCCATGCCCGCGGAACTCGACGAGCTGATAGCAACTGGCCTTTGGGCGCCGCGCAGTCCCGAGGAGTGGGAAGCGCTGGTGGACGAGGCTGAAGTGCGCGGACTATTCCGTTCCCTGCCGCGCGCCCTGGAGCGTGCTGCACAGGTGGAGAGTCTGCTGGCCCGCGTGGCGCCGCACCTGGCTAGCGCAGATGAGCGCTACTTCGATGCGGTCGACGGACTGCTCGGCAGTCGCGATGCGGCTCGCCGCGCGCAGTCGGCCTACGCCATCGGCGAGGCGCGCTTGACGCGCTTTTTGCCGCGCTTGGTGCGGCTTAAAGAAGACAAGAGCGTGGCCGTGCGTGCCGCTGCAACTGTGGCTCGCGCACGTCTGGGCGACCTAGACGTATTGGCTGAGCTGGTCGAGCTCTTCATCGAGGGGCGCGACCTACATCGGGGAAACTTCCGCGAGCGTGAGTTCCTGCTCGAGGCCATGTACAAGACCCGCCGCAGTAGCACTACCCAGTTGCTGCTCGAGAGCCTGTCCGGTCGCATGCGCGACATGACCGAGCTGGCCGAGCGCCAGGAACGGGCCTCCATGCTGGCGATCATGCGGCTTGGCGGCCATACGGTGGATACGACCAAGCTGCAGGAGTTCTTCGGCGATCGCAGCTTCCCCAAGGCCCAACAGATCTGGCTCCTGGAGGCTCTAGGCGAGCTGCCCAACGCCACGGTTCAAAAACTACTCGAGGGCGCCTTCCCGCTAGATGGCGGTTGGCGCAGTAACCTACCGCTGGTACGCGCGCTCTTGGACATCGGCAGTGAGAGCGTCGCGCCCCTGCTGCAGTCGGCCGTCTGGCACGGGCCCACCTCACGCAGTGTGCTCGCGGCGGCGCTGGTCGAGGATGAGTACGGCCTGCTGCGTCTCATGCAATGGATCGGCAAGCCGCCCACTGGAGCGACCTCTAGCGATCTTCGCCGGGTTGGGTATGCGGTCGGCCTGCTCGGTCGCCTGACAGCCGTAGATACCTTGCAACGCCAGTTGGGCGCCATCGCCGGTGCCGAGCGGCCCGCCCTCCAAGGTGCGCTACTGGGCGCACTCACATCTCGTACGAGGTAACCGTCTTGGTCAATCGGCAAACCACGGCCACTCTGGCCCAATTCGACACCGAAGTGGTGCTTTTGGGCCGCTTTGGCAGCGCTATAACGGGTCTGGAGCCGGGCCCCATTGGCCTAGATCTGTGTGACTACGAGGTGGGTGTGGATGGCCGGGTGATACCGGTTGTTGATACCTACTCCCAGGTGGACCCAGGCAGCCCCTTGGCTCTGGTAGATTCCTGGGGCCACCTCGAGATCGCCGTCCGTGACGGTGATGCCGCCCAATCCTTGGGCCTAACCCGGGGTACTCAAGTGACCCTCAGGAGATGCAGGTGAGTGACTCGACGGTGCAATCCAATTTCGGTAACGGCGGCCAGCGCAAGGTGGCCCTCGTCGGCGTACCCATGGACCTCGGCGGCGGACGTCGCGGTGTGGATATGGGGCCCAGTGCCTTCCGCATTGCGGGGGTCGAACGGGCCGTGAAGAAGCTCGGTCTGGAACTAATCGACCGCGGCAATGTGGAGGTCATGCAGCCCCACGATCGTGCTCCGAAGGACCCCAAGGCGCGCTACCTCGAAGAGATCGCCGACTGCTGCACGCGCTTGAAGAGCCGTGTGCAAGAGATCGTTGGCGATGAGATGTTACCGCTGGTCGTAGGCGGCGACCACTCCATCGCGGTGGGTACCGTGGCCGGTATCAGCAGCCACTACCATGCCCAGGGCAAGCGCATCGGCCTGATCTGGTTCGATGCTCACGGCGATGTCAATACGCCTGAGACGACCCACTCCGGCAACATCCACGGCATGCCGCTGGCTTCGATTCTGGGCCACGGCCCGGACGCGCTCACGCGCATCGGCGAGCGCTTCCCCATGGTGGATGTGGAGAACGCGACCCTGGTGGGTGTGCGCTCCCTGGACGAGGGCGAGCGCGAGCTGATTCGCAGCCTGGGCCTTACGTGCTTCACCATGAAGGACATCGACCAGCTGGGCATCCACGAAGTCATGCAGCGCGCCATCAAGCGCGCCATGGCGGGCACCGCTGGCTTCCACCTTTCTTTCGACCTTGACGGCACGGATCCCTCCGTTGCGCCAGGCGTGGGCACTCCCGTACCCGGCGGTGTCTCCTATCGCGAGTCCCATACGGTTATGGAACTGGTGGCCGATAGCGGCGGCATGCTGGGCCTCGAGATGACCGAAATCAATCCCATCCTGGACGACAAGAACCAGACCTCACGGGCAGCCGTGGAGTTTGTGGCGTCGGCCTTGGGCAAGCGCGTCCTCTAACTATTATTCGACCAACGTGTTTTCCGTACTGACCACCCTATGGCGCAGCAGGCGCCTCCTGAAGGACTTCGTGGTGCGCGACCTCAAGGCGCGCTACGTGGGTTCAAGCATGGGGTTCTTCTGGTCGGTGGTCTTTCCGATCATCAACCTGATCGTCTATGTGTTCGTCTTCCGCGTGGTGCTCAACACGCGCTGGAGTGACTCCCAGGGCGCCACGGAAGTGGCCCTGGTGATGCTCGCGGGCATCGTGGTCTGGACCGCCTTTGCGGAGACGGTCAGTCGCTCCTCAAACTCGTTGGTGGACCACGCGAACCTGATCAAGAAGGTGGTCTTCCCATCGGAGTTGCTGCCGGCCTTCCTGACCATTTCAAGCCTGGTGAACATGTGCATCGGCTTGCCGGTGGTGCTGATTGCCGTGACGTACCTGACCTTCGTGTCGCCCGCGGAAGTGCACGTGCTCGTGCGCTATCAGGCTGTTCTGGACGAGAATAACGAGCAAGTGAAGGATGAGACGGGCAACCCCGTTGTTGAACCGGTCAGCCGTTCGGTCACGGAAGGCGGCGAGCCATTTGCGATCAAGTTGCAGCTGTCCCGCGGCCAGTCCAGGGATACGGTGCTACCGATAATTGTCGGTGGCAGCGCGACCCCTGGCGAGGACTACGTCGCTCTGCCGAAAGAGGTTACCGTGCCCGAGGGGCACGTGAGCGTGACGGTCTTGGTACACGCCCTTGCTGATGGGATCCCCGACGGCCCTGAGACACTGACCCTGAGTATTGGCGATCCCGAGTGGGCCGTGCCTCTGCGGGCTCAGGATCCTGACGAGGTCTCGCGTCACTTCCAGACCGATGTGACCTTCAATGACAGCGATGCCCCGCCTTTGGATCCTGGTGTGGAGCGTGGCAAACTGCCTACGGTGGAGTTCACCCCGCCGGGTAAGCACGAGAATTATTTCCCCTTGGATCTGGGCGCGCCGATCTTGCTGCTGCCCTTACTGCTCTTCCTGCAGTGCATATTCACGGTGGGCTTGGGCTTCTTCCTCTCGACGCTCAACGTCTTCATCCGCGATACGGTTCACTTGGTGGGCGTCGGCATCGTGGTCTGGATGTTTGGCACGCCGATCTTTTACCCGGCCGCCATGGTGAAGAACGCAGGCTTTGGATGGCTGCTCGACATCAACCCCATGCACTGGCTGATCGATAGCTATCGCATGATCCTGCTGCACTCCCAGTGGCCCGATCCCATCTTCCTGGGCAAGTTCGCTGGCGCCTCCGTGCTGATGTTCTTCATCGGCGCCAAGTTCTTCCGCTCCCAACGCAGCAAGTTCCCGGACCTTCTCTAAGCCATGACCCCCGAGAAGCCCAAGAACATCGACACCACCAGCGCCATCCATGCGGAGGGCCTGGGCAAGTGTTACTACATGTACGACAAGCCCATGCACCGGCTGTTTGACGCCTTGCTTCCGGGCAAGAGTCGAGCCAAGGAGTACTGGGCCCTGCGCGACGTCTACTTGGACGTGCCGCACGGCGCCACGGTCGGCATCATCGGCGAGAACGGCGCGGGCAAGAGCACCTTGCTCAAGCTGCTGACCGGTATCTCTGCACCGACCACCGGGAGTGTGCAGGTGAATGGCCGCGTGGCCTCGCTGCTCGAGCTGGGCGCCGGCTTCCACCCGGAGTTTTCTGGGCGCGAGAACATCTACCTGAACTGCTCCATCCTGGGCATGACCCAGGAGGAGATCGACGAGCGCTACCCGCAGATCGTCGAGTTCAGCGAGCTCGGCGACTACATCGATCGGCCGGTCAAGACCTACAGCTCGGGCATGTACGTGCGCCTGGGCTTCTCCGTGGCCGCCAGCGTCGAGCCGGACATCCTGCTCATCGACGAGGCACTCTCGGTGGGGGACGAGCACTTCAAGGGCAAGTGCACCAACCGCCTGAACGAGTTCCGCGAGCAGGGCAAGACGACCATTTTTGTCTCCCACGACATGGGCTCGATCAAGAGCATGTGTCAGTCGGTGATCCTCTTGGACCACGGCAAAGTGGCTAAGCAGGGCGACGCTGACAAGGTCGCTGACGAGTATCTCAAGCGCGCTCACGAGCGCGGCAACGAGCGCCTCTCGGCCTTCAACCGTGAGGCTTCCGAGTACCCGCGCTGGGGCACGGGCGAGGTGGAGACCACCACCATCGAGCTGCGCGGCGGTAAGGAAGAGACCACCCACGTCTTCCAGCCGGGCGAGCCCTTCCACGTGCAGATCCACTACAAGGTCCACGAGGACTGTGCTCAGCCGGTGTTCGGTATCGGCCTCTATCGCTCGGATGGCAGCTATATCAATGGCTCCAACCATGAGTGGCGCGAGAACCCCATCGGTAAGGGCGGCCTAAAGAAGGGCGACGAGGGCATGGCGGAGATGAGCTTCGAGTCTTTGCCCCTGCTGCAGGGAAGCTACTACCTGACCACCTTCCTGTACGATCATTCCAAGGCCTCGCCCACCGCCATCGACCACCGCGAGCACGCGATCACCTTCGAGGTGTTGGACTCGGATCACATGCAGCACGGTATCTTGTTCCTGCCCACCCGCTGGGCCCTCACGCGCACCGGTGCCGACGGGGCCGCGCATACCGAAGTCTCCGAATCATGATCGACGTCTTCGCGCTGCCCTTCGATCAGTACCAGCGCTATCGCCTAGTGGCCGACCTGGTGGGTCGTGTGCGCGCGGACCGGCCGCACCTGACGGTGCTGGATGTGGGTGGACGTACGGCTCTGCTGCGTTCCTTCCTGCCGAACGACAAGGTGCACCTGGTGGACGTGGAGGTCTCGGATGAGCGCGGTCTGGTGCTCGGCGACGGCGCCAAGCTGCCCTACAAGGACGGCGCCTTCGATGTGGTCTGCGCCTTCGACACCCTCGAGCACGTGCCGCCGCCCCTGCGCGATGCCTTCGTGCGCGAATGCGCGCGAGTCTCCCGCGGGCACGTGCTCCTGGCTGGTCCCTACAAGGCCGAGCCCGTAGACGAGGCCGAGGAGCTGCTCAAGTCCTTCATGAACGACAAGCTGGGCGTCCAGCACCGTTACCTGGAGGAGCACCGTACCAACGGTTTGCCTGAGCGCGATCGCACCGAGGAGCTGCTTTCCGAGAGCGGTTGTCAGGTCACGCGCCACGGCCACGGCAATCTGGACCGATGGGTCGTACTCATGTGCATGGAGTTGTACATGGATCACGATCCTTTGCTGCGTCCCTTGGCCGAACGCTTCTTCCGTTTCTACAACGAGAACCTGTACGCCTCCGATCACGCCGGGCCGGTCTATCGACACGTGGTGATCGGCGCCAAGCCTGGGCTTGCCTTGCCTTCGGCTGAAGGGTTGCTGGACGACCCCGTCGCTCCCGTGGGCACCTTCAAGGCCTGCGCTGATCTGGGCCTCGAGTTGCTCGCATTCGATTCCGAGCAGGATGCCTGGCGTCCAGAGCTGGAGCGCTTGAAGGGCATCATCGGCGACCTAGAGGATGACCTCCAAGGTCATCAGTCCCGTCTATCCGACACCAAGGAAGACCTGGATGCCCACAAGCAGAACCTCAGCGATCTGCAGCAGACCTACGACGACGCCGTTGCCGCCGCCGACGAGACCCAGGCCACCCTGGAGGCGGATCTTGAAGCCCACAAGCTCTCCCTGTCCGACGCGAGGCGCGATCTCGCCGACCAGATCACGCGCGTTGATGAGTGCCAAGCCGCCCGCGAGCAAGAGCGAACGGAGCTAGAGGGTGAGCTCAAGAGCAGCCAAGACGTCTACGCGGAGACTGTCACGCACCTCACGGCCCTCGAGCAGAACCACGAGCAGACCGTCGCCGCCTTCGAGCAGGAGCGCAGAGCCATCAACGGCGAACTCGCGGCCCGCGATGAACACGTGACCGAACTGCAGCGCGTACTGGGCGAGTCCCAAGCCAGCGCCTCAGCCCTCAACGCACAACTGGTCGAAGCTAACGCCCAGTCGGCCCAACTAGGCGCCACCCTCGGCGACCGCGAGCAACGCCTAGAGCAAGCCCGCGCTCTCCTGCGCGACCGCAAGGCTTCGTTCAAGCGCGCCTTCGGCCCGAAGAAGCCGACGCCGTAAGCGAACCTCGCTGGCAGGTCCGGTGCGGAAGCCGCGCACGGGCAGGCCGGAGGCTGGCGAGGGGAAGGTCGGGGTTGCAGAGGAGCGTAAGGGATCTTCGCTGCTGCTGAGGCTCGGACGCGCCGGAGCCGGCCTCTGGCTAGGGGGAGCAGACGCGGGGGCGAAGGGCGAAGGGCGAAGGGCGAAGGCGCCAGGAGACCGACGGCGCCCGGCCGAAGGCCGGATGCTGGCGATGGGAGGGTCGGGGGTGGAGGGGAGCGCAGGGGCGGTTCGCTGGAGCTGAGGGTTGAGCGCGCCGGAGCCGGCCTCTGGCCGGGGGGCACACACGGGCTCACGGGCGCACGGGGCTTAGGCGCGGAGGTAGCAGCCTGGGTAGATGTCTGGGTGAGCCTGGCGTAGGGCGACCTTGGCTAGGCCGTAGAAGTAGTTCACCAGGACCACGGGCCAGTCGCCGATGGGGACGTCCACGAGGCGCTTCGAGAAGCGCGCGGAGCAGTAGATGTCCCACTCGCCCTTCCGGATGTCTACCTGGTGCTTGC
>JBLIOL010000222.1:0-9735 GCA_047639615.1 Planctomycetota bacterium
AGCGGCGGCCGCTGAGTTGGCGGTGACGCATCCGGAGCGTACGGCGGCTTGCTTCAAGCGCTGGATAGGGTCCGACCGAAGCTTGGAACTGGCGGAGCGTGAGTTCAGCGCGATCGAGCTCTCGGCCATGGTCTTGCGCAGCTTGAAGGCTGATGCGGAAGCGGCGCTTGGGTCTGCGGTGACGGAGGCGGTGGTGACCGTGCCGGCGTATTTCAATCAGCCCCAGCGCGAGGCTACCCAGCGCGCGGCTGAGTTGGCGGGGCTGACGGTCTCGCGCATCGTGAACGAGCCGACGGCGGCGGCGCTGACCTATGGTTTTCATAAGCGCGGTGCGGACCGGCGGCTCTTGGTCTTTGATCTGGGCGGGGGCACCTTCGATGTGACCGTGATGGAGATCTTCGAGGGCGCGTTGGAGATCCAGGCCACGGCGGGGGAGAGCCGGCTTGGGGGCGAAGATTTCACGGACAAAATCCTGGGGCGCGCGCTCAAGCACATGGGGCGCGACCTGGAGTTGGCCGAGTTCCGCGAGCCCCTGCTCGTGGCGCGTTTGCGCTTGGAGGCCGAGCGCGCGAAGCGGGCCTTCGGAACGGAGGACACGGCGACCCTGCGCTTGCCGGATGAAACCGGCCGCGTTGATTCGACCTGTGCCACTTGGGAACTCGGCGGCGGGGAGTTCGAAGAGCTGGTGGAGCCCCTGCTGGAACGCTTGCGGCGCCCAACTCTACGCGCACTGCGGGATGCGGAGCTTGGACCCGAGCAGGTGGATCAAATCCTGATGGTGGGTGGAGCTTCACGCATGCCGGTGGTGCGGCGACTGGTGACGGACCTGTTTGGCCGTCCGCCGCGGGATGAGGTGCATCCGGATCATGCGATCGCCCTGGGGGCGGCGGTGCAGGCGGCCTTGGTGGCAGACGATGAGGCCGTGGACGACTTGGTGGCCACGGATGTTTGTCCGCACACCTTGGGCGTGGAGATCACGAAGGAGCTGGGGAGCAAGTTCGTGGACGGGTACTACATGCCTGTGATCCATCGCAATACGACCATTCCTGTGTCACGAGAGGAGACCGTCGGCACCCTCTATCAAAATCAGGATCGCATTCTGCTGCGCGTGTACCAGGGCGAAAGCCGGCGCGTGGAGGACAACACCTTGCTCGGGAAGTTGGAGGTGCCGGGCCTGCCGCCGGGCCCGGCAGGCCTCGATGTGTGCGTGCGCTTTACCTACGACCTGTCGGGTCTCTTGGAGGTGGAAGCCTACGTGCCGAGCACCGGTAAGAAGGTGGCCGCGATCCTGACGCAAGAGCTAAACGGTCTGGACAAGAAGGAGATTGCTGCCGCCAAGAAGCGCATGCAGTCGATCAAGTTCTACCCGCGGGAGGACACCGCCAATCAGCACCTACTGCGTTACGCGGAGCGCTGCTTGATGGAGCTCGATCGCTTTCAGCGCGAGAGCGTGGAGGCCGCGGTCGAGGCTTATGAGCAGTCCATGCACGCCAATGATCGCGAGCTGTTCGAGCGCCGGCGCGGCGAGTTGCTGGTGGCACTCTCGTCGGTGGATATGGGCTATGAGGGGGCTGAGGATGGGGCCTGAGGGTCGCGATGCCTACCTTAGGCAAGTCGTCGAGTTGCAGAGCGGAGTGGAGCTGGGTGCGGTGCTCGGCATGCGGCGTGAGCGTCGCGGCGAGCAGGATCTGGACGCTGATGTGCCGACGGCTGCAGGTCGAATTGCGGCGCAAGAGCAGCTGGCGCAGTTGCGCAAGGAGTTCTGGGAGTTGAATCCCAATGACTTGCGCCAGCAACTAGCGGATGCGGATTGGTCCGCGTTTAGCGACCTCGAGCGAGTTCGGCAGCGCCTACTGCAGGTGGCCGAGCTGGCGGAGGAGTTCGAGCGGGCGGGCGCACATGAAAAGATGGATCAGCATTTCCTCGAAGCCACGCGCCTGGCGCTCGTGGCCAGCAATGCTGAGCGCGCACACCTCAAACGCTTGGCCAAGGCGGCCATTCTTAAAAACAGCTTGCGCAGGCCTGCCATTCGTAGCGTCGGGATTCTGCGCACGGCCCATGCGGACATCTACGGGTTGGAAGCTGCGTGGTTCGCCAACCTGCGCGGCTTCGACCGGGCTAGATACGCGGGCACGTACCGCGCCTACCGCATCATTCATATCAGCATGATGGTGATCATGTTCCTTGTTGGAGTGGCCCTCACGGGGATGCTGATTCCGGATGGGTGATTCGCAGGAGAAGCCCGAGCCGCAGTGGGACCTATTGCCGGATGAGCCCCAGGAGTTCTTTGGACTCGCCGATGGGTACGATCGGCGTGATCTGAAGCGGGCCTATACACGGCTGATCAAGGTCCACAAGCCGGAGCGTTCACCGGAGGCGTTCAAGCGTATCCGCTCAGCGTATGAGCTGCTGGATTCGTGGCTGCGTCACTTTGGCGGCGTAGCCGTACCGGCGCCGAGTTCTGAATGGGATGAAGCGGAGACCGAGACCGAGACCGAGGCGGAGGCGGAGACCGAGACCGAGGCGGAGGCGGAGGCCGAGGCCGAGGCGGAGGCCGAAGCGGAAGCGGAGCCGGATGTTCCTGACTTTGAGTTCGCCCTGAGGGAATTGGGCCCGACGGGTTTGCGGGATGCGCTGCAGACCTCAGCCCATCGAACGAATTTGGCCTGGGTTAAGTTAGCCTTGGTCGAAGAGGAGCTAAGTGGCGAGCGTGGGGAGTTCGCGCGCGTACTCATCGACGGTGCCTTCGCCGGGGATAGCCATTCGGAGCGCATGGACTTGTTGGGTAGCCTCTGTCGCAAACCCCTGCGCGCTGAGGAGTCCATTCCCTTCCTACGTGGGCTGCTGCGCTTGCTCGGTCCGAGTGATGACATTGCGACCCGTGGTGGGCAGCTGGGCGCTGCGTCCTACTGGTTCTTGAGCGGGCCGCTTTGGCTTGACCTTTTGGGCCGCATCGAGTTCAAGGAATTCGCGCTCCTGTTAGAAGAGTGCGGCCAGCGGGTAGGGCCCAGCGGTGCCGTGGGGCGTAGCTCTCTGGACTTGCACCTCTTGCGTCGTTCGGTCTGGGTCGCCGAGCGGGAGTGGTACGAAACCCTCCAGACGAATTTGGCCGAGCGTGTGGAAGACCTCGATGATGAGGATCAATCGGAATACGACCTAGCTCACTGGTTGCTGCGCTACCGGGGCGTGCGCGCGGCCTTCTTAAGCGGCGACGGCGAGCGAGAGACGCTCGATAGGGCGCTCTGCGCAATTGTTGAAGGTGATGAGACGCGCGCGGACTTAGCCTTCTATGAAGCTATGGGTGACTTCATTCAGGAGCCCGAAGCTTGCCTGAGTAGCTACGAGTCGGGCGTTCCGGAAGAAGCGCTTGAGATCCTGCGCTACTGGGCGGATGACCTGCGCGAGCGTTCCGAGGATCAGCCGTCTATCGATGCGGCCAAGTCTCAGGTGCGTGAGCTTTACGCCGAGCTTGAGGGGCGCGTCAGCACCAGCTGGCCGGGCATGCTCTTGGCGCTCTTCACCCAACTAAGCCTGATGGTCTCGGTGCTGGCGATTATTGGTCCCTGCATGGCCGTGGGGGATCCCGAGGAGGCCGGGGCCATGGGGTTCCTTCCCGTTGGCGTCATAGCGTTGCTCTTGCTTGCCTCGAAGCTTGGTTGGTTCGAGAGACTGCTGCAGCGTCTGCGTCGGCCCATGGTAGAGGCAGCGTATCGTCGGGTGTGGAGGCAGCCGGTTATGGACTTTCTGCGGGAGAACCCCATGACCTTGGGTCAGTTCATCACGCTGCAGGAGGAGATCGAAGTGGACGATGCCCTGCGTTTGGTCGAGCTTGTACCTCTGCTCCAAGAGGACGTCGCCATGGAGCTCTACGCCATGGCTCAGAGCTTCGCGTGAGGCCTTGCGGCAGTACTTGCGCGTGCATTCTCGCACGCGCGTAGCGGACGGCAGGTTAGGGTCTTGGCATGGCAGGCCGACTTTCCAACGCGGAGCTTGAGGAGCTGGTTCGAAGCTTGGTGCAAGTGCATCAAGAGTCAGCGGGCGTGCAGGCGCGCGAGCTCCTGGTGCGTGCGCTTGGAAGCGACAGCTCCCGTGCGCAAACCAAGGCGGTGGAGATCATCGGCGAGCAACGTTTGGAGGGCTACGAGGACTTGTTGCTCAAGGCCTTCGAGGCTGCCATGGGGAAGGGCGCTAAGGGCGATCCGGGTTGCGGTTTGAAGCTGGCGCTTGCGGAGGCTCTTGATTTTTTGGACTGCCTGCATCCTGAGCCTTTCTTGCAGGGGGTGGTGCACCGCCAAATGGAAGCTAGCTGGGGCAAGCCCGAGGATAGTGCGGGACCCTTGCGCAGTCGCTGCGGTTTGGCGCTGGTGCGTCTGCGCTACCCGCGCGTGCTCGACATCTTGGCCGACCTGCTGTGCGACACCGAGGTCAATGTACGCAGCGCCGCGGCGGGCTCGGTGGCCTATCACGGGGACGAACGGGGTACGGCCTTGCTGCGGCTCAAGTTGGGGTTGCCGGAACCCGAACCGGATGTGACTACGGACACGCTTAAGGCTCTCTTGGCTTTGGACGCGGCGCAGGGTTTGGTGGCGGCAAGGCGCTTGCTCGAGGGTACGGGCGCCGGTTGCCATGGAGCGTTGTTGGCCTTGGGTGAGTCGCGGGTGGCGGGCGCTTTGGAATTGCTCCTGGGCTTTGCCAGCCGGACGGTGATCGACCGTGATGTGCAGGTGGTTTGTCTGGCCCTGGGAAGCGTGCGCGGTAAGCAGGCGCGCAGCGCTCTCCTAGAAATGGTGGCCACTGGGAGTGAGTCACGGGTGGGGCATGCCTTGGAGGGCTTGGCGCTAATCCAGGGGGACCCTATGTTGGCTGGGGACGTCCGAGCCGCCGAGGCACGCAACCCCGAGACGGCCTTCGGACGCCTGCTGGAGCGGCTTTTTCCGGAGTGAGTACAGGGAATGACATGCCTGTGGTTCCGTAGCGTCGCGCGTAGTCCGCATTCCTCCCAGTTCCCCGACAGACGTAGCTTCCCATGCAACGCTTGCCCAAGCTCCTCGCTCTCCCGTTTTTCGCGCTCTCCTTGCTCAGCGCAGGGATTCAAGCTGGTCCCCTGCAGGAGTTCGCCGGGAGCTGGGAGGGCGAATTCACCACGCCCTTCGATCCGAAGCCTCTGAAGCTCCGCTTCGGTATCGAGGAAGCTCCGGACGGGACCTGGCGGGGCGGATTCGAAGGCGATCTCTTGGGAACTGGATTGCTGCGCGGGGAGCGGGTGGAGGACGGCCTGCGGGTCGAGTGCAACCTGGGCGGTGCACCGACTTCGCTCGTCTTGCGCGGCGGGTCAGAGGGGACCTTGCGGGGCACGTTGATGTACTCCGGGCTGCCGATCATGGTCACCTATTCGCGCACCGCGGAAGGCTGGGCCGATGACCTGCAATTCGAAGTGGAGCTACCGGCGGAGCGTCCTACTACGGTGTTTCTCGATGGCTTGCCCGAGCACCTGCTTCCGCAGATTGAATCGAGGGTGCGGGGCAGCCTGGACTCAGGCAACATCGTCGGCTTGGCCATGGCTGTGGTCATCGATGGTGAGTTGGCAGATTCGCGCGCATGGGGCTGGGCTGATGTAGCGCAAGCCAAACCGGTTGGTGAGACAACGCTCTTTCGCTGGGGTTCCATCTCCAAGCCGGTGACGGCAGTGGCGGCGGGGAAGCTCGCGCTTGCGGGCGACTTGGACCTGGACCTGGATGTGCGCAAGTACGTGCCTGAGTATCCGGAGAAGAAGCACACGGTGACCACGCGTTTGCTGCTTGGACACTTAGGTGGTCTAGCGCACTACGGACATTTTCCGCCGGTTGTGCGCGTGGACTATGGCGTGCCCTTTCCCTTCCGGGATGCTGTGCGGGCTATCGACATGTTTCGTGAGGCGCCGCTGATTAATGAACCAGGGTCCAGCTATTCCTACAGCACCCATGGCTACGCCTTGGCCGGTGCTGTGCTCGACCGTGTTGACGAGCGCATGACCTATCTCGATCAAGTGCGCTTGCTAGTCTCCGAGCCCTTAGCTATGGGTAGTTTTGCGCCGGATGACCCTAGCGCTCCCGATGCCGCGCGTACCACGGGCTATCGCCTGACGCAGGATGGGCGCGTCTTCGATGCTGGCGACTCCAATGTTGCGTGGAAGCTGGCCGGCGGCGGATTTCAGTCCACCGTGGCGGACCTTGCGCGCTTCGGTGCCGGCATGTGCGATGACTACTTCGTGGATGAGGAGTTGCGCGAGTTGCTGTGGACTAGGCAGACAACCAACGCAGGGCAGCGCACGGGCTACGGACTCGGGTTCAACATTAGTAGCCGGGACGGGATCTTGCTCGTCTCGCACGGCGGTGCCCAACGTCGCACGCGGACCTTCCTGCTGGTCGCGCCCGATGCACAGATCGCTGTGGCGATCATGTGCAATACCGAAGGCAGCAACCTGGCGGGCATTGGCCAAGCCGTCATGCGCTTGCTGATCAAAGGTTAGCCGGGTCGATTCATGAGGGCCGTCAGAGTGCGAGAGGGCAGTGCAGCCGCCCGCTTGCGAAGTCTGGTGTGTGTCTCCATGACTAGATCAGGCTAGGTGCGAGAACAGTCAGCTTGAGGGATGGACTTGTTCCGCTCAGGTGGGTTTATGCTGGCAGCAGATTGGGTTTGTCTGCGGCCATGCTGCGAGCGGTTTGCCCGTCGTCCGCGGCTTGGTCGAGGTCCGCTCCATGCTCGAGTAGGGTGCGTACCATCGGCTCATCCGCGTGCATACATGCGGCGTGCAGGGCGGTCCAGCCACCGTGCTGGCGTGCGTTGGGTTGTGCTCCATGCTCCAGTAGCAAGCTGACGATGGCAACGCTCCTTGCGGCAGCGGCGCTGTGCAGGGGCTGCACTTGACTGGGGTTGTCGGCGGGGGCGTTGACGTCGGCGCCATGGGTGATCAGGGTGCGGGCGGAATCCACGTGGCCGAAGAAGCAGGCTAGGTGCAGGCAGCTGAATCCATCCGCTGAGCGATCTTTGAGTGCGCCGCTGGTGGGTGGGTCTAAGGCGCGACCCAGGGCGGCGCGCTCGAAGGAGCTTAGTTCTGGGTCACCGGCGAGCAGCTCTTCGATGCGGCTTTGGTCACGCTGGTAGAGGGCGTTCATTAGCTCGGAGACGTGTTTGGCAGTGCTCATGGGTGGGGCGGATAGTTGGGGCTTGCTTAGGATGGTTAGCTATGCTAACTAAGTACAAGTGCCCCCTATGTCAAGCAATACAAAGGTTCGGAGAGCTAGGGCGGGCACTGCGGAACGCTTGCACTCTGGTGCGATCCACCTGCTTAGGCGTCTGCGCCAAGTGGATGTGGCTGCTGGTATCACCCCCGCTAGGCTCTCTGCCCTCTCGGTGTTGGCCTATGGAGGCGCGCGCACCCTCGGGCAGTTGGCCGAGATTGAGCAGGTCAAGCCGCCGACAATGAGCCGCTTGGTGACGGCAATGGAGGCTGAAGAGCTTGTCCTACGTTCGGCCGATCTGAACGATGGGCGGGTCACTCTCTTGCGTGTAAGCGCCAAGGGCCGGCGAGTGCTGGGCCGCGCTCGGGATGCACGCTTGGCGCTGCTTGAGGAGCTGATCGGGAGCTTGCCTAAGGTCGAGCGGCGGCAACTCGGGCTGGTGGCGGACCTCATGGAGAAGGTCGCTACGAGCGTGCCTTAGGCACTTGCGATCAACGGGTCTGGGCGGCTGCCCTGTCGCGCTAGAAGAAGGAACGAGATACCCCTTCGCTCGGGCGGACCGAGGGGCTGATGGGGCCTGCGTCTAGGCCGCCATATGGACCAGGCAGGCGCGTACGAGGTCGCCCGGGGGAAGCTTCTTGGACAGTACTTCGTTGAAGCCGAGGATCTTTGCTTCGGCCATGAATTCGTCGCCCTCGTGGCCAGTCATGGCCAGGATCGGCAGGTCCGAGCCGGAGTCGCGTAGGGCCAGGGTCGCTTCGCGGCCGTCCATGATGGGCATTTCGATGTCCATTAGGACCAGGTCGAAGGAGGAACTTGCGGTGGCTGCTAGTGCGTCGCGTCCGTTCTCGACAACGACCACTTCGGCACCGGCAACGTGCAGCATGCGGCTGGTGAGGACCTGGTTGACGCGGCTGTCTTCGGCCAGGAGGATGCGCCGGCCGGCGAGGCTGAGTTGGAGGGAGGAAGCGTCGGACTTGAGGGCAGCTGGCTTGATGAGACCTATCTTGTCGAGGAAGGCGTCGAGGTTTGTATCGAGCTCGGAGTCCTTAGCGATCAGCACGTCGGGCTGATAGGTGCTCGAGAGCTCGAAGGACTCCTTGTCTCCGCTGAGGATGACTACCGGAATGGCGCGGTAGGCCGGGCTCTCGCGCAGGGCTGCGAGCAGCGAGGTTCCAGGGAAGTCCGGGAGCTCGACGGAAGAGATGATGACCGCAGGTTGACGCTCGCACACGGCTGTCAACGCATCGATCGTGGAGCCCACGATACGGGTATCGATCTCACGTTCCGCGAGCATGCGGGAACAGAAACCACGGATGGCGAGTGAGGGCTCGATTAGGACGCAGTCAGAACGCATGAGAGTGCGGAATTCCGATCACAAGTGGAGAGAGAGCTCGGGGTGGGGATACCCAGCTATCGGCCCTGCTTCGGACTTCTTCTTAATGTCGATTGACTAAATTGTAACCGGGCCGGTTCCGATGGCCGCTTGGGTGCTCTCAATGGAATAATTGACGCGCCGTTATTGAATCGCAATGAAGGTCGGTAGGGGTGAGTAGCTGGGTAAGGTGGGATTCACTTTCCCGCACCGAAGCTGGAGGCTCCGGGTCTGACCGGGCTGCATGGCCACTGCAGGAGTGAGCGGGATCAAGGCCCAGCCCACGTCGATGACGAGTTCGCCCTCTGGGTTGGCTCCAGGCTCGGGCACGAAACTGCGCTCCCGCGCTGCCCCGGTATGGGGCGGCGCGGGAGCGCTAGGAGCAGCCACTGGTTGGCCTAGTGATTCGTACGATCAGACTCCCCTGATCTCTGTCGCTGGCGAGGATGTCTCCAACTACCGCGCTCGACTGAAATTGCACCTGAAAAGAGAGCGGGCGCAACCAAAGCACTGGCCCGAGGGATAGCCAACCCCTATCAGACGGGATAGATGGACCGGCTTCCTATGCGGCTCTGCACCGCGGCTTGAGTTTTGAGCCTTAGGTGTAACCCGCGTGCTTAGGATTGTCCGGTCCATCTATCCCGTCTGAGCTAAGGTCCATGCCCTAGAGTGAGTAGGTGTTGCGGCGGAATGTTGCTCGCTGGGCACCTGCTACACCTGGGGTCATGGACGAACCCGTGGACGAACCCGTGGACGAGGAAGAGGTGGGTCTTTCTAAGCTGGGTTGCTGTGCCTCTGTGCTGGTTGGCGGGCTTGCGTTTGGATTCTTCGCTGCGGTGGTGGAGGAGCAGCTGCTGCTCGAGGGAGCGGTGTCCTGGGAGAGTGCGGGCTTCTTTTCTGAGATTGTCTGGACCATCGCGTTCCTTTGCTTCTTCGCCAGCCTGCTGAGCTTGAGTGTCTCGTACCTGCGCCGCGGGGCCATCGTGTATACGCTTCTGACCTTCGGCCTGCTGGTCGGGATCTGGAACGGACGCGGGTATGCCGGTCGCATCAAGCACACGGCCTTCGAAGAAGCAATCGTCCGCATGGAGCCGATTGTGAGGGCTGCTCACCGCTATGAGGATGAGAAGGGCCATCCCC
>JBLIOL010000223.1:0-9650 GCA_047639615.1 Planctomycetota bacterium
CTCTTCCACGAGCGTCTCGGGGGACGGCGCGTATTCGGTGTGACGGCCAACCTCTACTCGCTGCGCGGCGAGGGCGGCTTGGGCTATGGCGACCTCGGTGACTTGCGGCGATTGCAGGAACTCGTGGCCAGCTGGGGCGGCGACTTCGTGGCGCTCAATCCCCTGCACGCTCTGCGTAATCGTGGCGAGGACATCTCGCCGTACAGCCCAGTCAGCCGACTCTGGCGCAACTTGCTCTACCTCGACATCGAGGCGATCCCGGAGTTCGCAGGTTGCGCACGGGCGCGCGACCTGCTCGAGAGCCCGCAAGCCGCCGAGAGTGTTCGAGAGCTGAGAGCGGCCGAACGCCTTGACCAGGAAGCCGTGCTCGAGTTGAAGCTGAAACTCTTGCGCGAATTGCACCGCAGTTTCGCCGGGCGTGAGCGCAGCTCCGGCAGCGAGCGTGGGCGAGCCTACGCTCAATTCCTCGACGACGGCTCGACGGCACTCGTGGACTTCGCCACCTTCGAGACCCTGGCTACGCTTCGGAAGGAAGGCCCGGACTGGCGCCTTTGGCCCGAGTCCCTTCGAGACCCGCGCGGCGCCGCGGTCTTGGCTTTTCGACGCGAGCATTCCGAAGCTGTCGACCTCCATTGCTGGATCCAATTCGAACTCGAGCGCCAGCTCGAGGAGGCCGCGCGCGCCGGCCGCGATGCGGGGCTCGCGCTGGGGCTCATAGGCGACTTGGCCGTCGGCACGCCTGCGCACTCGGCCGACGCGTGGGCGAATAAGCATTTGTTCGCCCGCGGTGTCTCACTCGGCGCGCCGCCCGATGCCTTTTCCACAGAAGGCCAGAACTGGGGGCTCGCGCCGCTCGACCCGAACCGTTTGGCAGAGGACGGCTTCAGCTTCTGGACGCGTCTCGTGCGCGCCTCGCTACGGCACGCCGGCGGGTTGCGCATCGACCATGCCATCGGGCTCCAGCGTTCATTCTGGATCCCGGACGGTCGGCCAGGGAGCGAGGGGGCTTACGTGCTGCAGCCGACCGAGGAGTTACTCGGCATCTTGGCCCTCGAGGCCCAGCGCAGCGCGGCCCTCTTGATCGGCGAGGATTTGGGCGTGGTACCCGTCGACCTTGGGCAGCGCTTGGCTTCGTGGGGAGTGCTCTCCACCCGCGTGCTCCTGTTCGAGCGCGATGGCCCCACTTTCCGCGCTCCGCGAACGTACTCGCCGCGGGCTTTCGTGAGCGCCACTACCCACGACCTCGTACCCCTCGCCGGATATGTGGACGGTTCCGACCTCAGCTTGCGAGGGCCTCTCGAGGGCCAAGACGAAGCGGCACTGGAGCACTCGCTAGCGGGGCGCCGAGACGATCTGGGGCATCTCGAGCGCGCCCTTGACGAGGCCGGCGTACCGCCGGGCGAGTTCGCCGAACGCTTGCACCGCTTCCTTGCGCCGTGCCCCGCTGCGCTCCTCGCTTTGTGCTTGGACGACGTGGCCGGTGAGCGCGAACCGATCAATCTCCCGGGCATTTCGACCGCTCGTCACCGCAGCTGGAGCCGGCGCATGACGCGGCCGCTCGAGTCGTTCGTCCTCGATCGTGAGGTCGTCGGTCCAAGAGCCCGAGTGATTGCCCCTGGAACGTGAACGGGATTCGGGCAAGATACGGCCCTATGATTGACCCCGACCCGACCCCGGCCTTCCATCTGCTCGACTCCTTGCGAAATGAGCTGCGCAAGAGTCACGCCACTCCGACTTCCGATGATCTCTTCTTCGCCCTAGGCCGTGCGCTGCGCGGACGCCTTCTCACGGGCCTCAAAGAGACCGACGAACGCTTCCGCCAATCGGGGGCCAAGCGTCTGCACTATCTATCCGCAGAGTTCCTGGTGGGGCGCTCCCTGCGCGACAACCTGCAGAATTTGGGTCTCCTCGAGGCCGCGGCGGGCGTAATTTCGGAGCTGGGAGCGGATCTCAGCGACGTGCTCGAGGTTGAGCGTGACGCGGCACTGGGGAGCGGAGGGTTGGGCCGACTCGCTGCCTGTTACCTCGAGTCTCTCGCCAGTCAAAATCTACCGGCTGCGGGCTACGGACTGAACTACGAGTACGGCCTCTTTCGCCAAGAGCTGGAGGACGGCGTGCAGCGGGAAACACCGGATGCTTGGAGGGCACACGGAACCCCCTGGCTCCTGGAATCGCGCTCCTCTGCGCGGCGGGTTCCGATCTATGGCCGCGTCGATGCTCGTCGCGAAGGCCGGCGCCCCGGAGGTTGGCTGGACTGCGAGTGGCTGGAGGGCGTGCCCAGCGATCTGCCCGTGGTCGGCTTTACCGGTCGCACGATGAACCCGCTGCGGCTCTACAGCGCCCGGGCGCCCGAGCCGTTCGACATGGGCACCTTCCAGACCGGGGACCACGCCGGCGCCGTGCGTCGGGCCGTTGCCGCAGAGAGCATCACGAAGCTGCTCTATCCGTCCGATTCCACCGAGGCCGGGCGTGAGCTGCGCCTTGTGCAGGAGTACTTCTTGGTGTCCTGCGCGTTACAGGACATCCTCGAGCAGCACCTCAAGTTGGACGGCTGCGAGCTCGAAGCGCTGCCCGAGCGCGTCGCGATCCAGCTCAACGACACGCACCCCGCGCTGGCCGTTGCCGAGCTCATGCGACTGCTCATTGACGAACACAAGCTCCCGTTCGAGGACGCGTGGGACCTGTGCCAGCAGTGCTTCGCGTATACCAATCACACTCTGATGCCCGAGGCCCTCGAACGCTGGCCGCGGCCGATGCTTCTGCGCGTCCTGCCGCGACACCTGCGCCTCATCGAGCAGATCAACGCCAGGTTCCTGGCCCAGGTCGTCGAGCGCTGGCCCGGGGACCTCGACCGCATGCGGCGTATGTCGATCATCGAGGAGGGCGTGCCCCGGCACGTGCGTATGGCGCACTTGGCCATCGTAGGCAGCCACGCGGTCAACGGGGTGTCGGCGCTACACACGGAGCTGATGAAGGCCTCCCTCGTGCCGGACTTCGCGGAGCTGTGGCCGACTCGCTTCCAGAACAAGACGAACGGTATATCCCCGCGCCGCTGGCTCCTGGGCGCCAACCCGGCCCTCGCGCAGCTCGTCACGGAACACGTCGGCGATGGATGGATCCTTGACCTTTCGCGGATAGCGGAACTCGAAGCCGTCGTCGATGACCCGGAGTTTTGCACGGCCTTTCAAGAAGTCAAGCAGTCCAACCGCGAGCGCCTCGCGAATCACGTCCGGGAGAGCCTTGGCGTGAGCGTCGATCCGCAGGGACTCTTCGACGTCCAGATCAAGCGCATTCACGAGTACAAGCGCCAGCTCCTGGCGGCCTTGCACGCCGTGCACTTGTACCTACGCATCACCGAAGACGGCTGGACGCCTCCCACCCCAAGGACTTTGATTTTTGCGGGCAAGGCGGCGCCCGACTATTGGATGGCGAAGCTCATCATTCGATTCCTCTGCAACGTGGCCGAGGTGATCAACGCGGACCCACGTGCGGCCGGCGCCCTACGTGTCGCGTACCTACCGAACTACCGCGTTTCCCTGGCAGAACTCATCGTACCTGGCGCAGATCTCTCGGAGCAGATATCGACCGCGGGAACCGAGGCCTCCGGCACCGGCAACATGAAGCTCTCGCTCAACGGTGCGTTGACCATCGGCACGCTCGACGGTGCGAACGTCGAAATCCTCGATGCCGTAGGGGAAGAGAATATGTACATCTTCGGCCTGCGCACCGATGAGATCGCCGATCTACGCGCCCGCGGCGCCTACAGCCCCCTGGAGCACTACGAGGAAAGCGAGGCCATCCGCCGCGTCCTCGACGCCGTGGCGGAGGACCGTTTCTCGCCCCGCGAGTCTGGCGAGTTCCGCCCGATCCTTGACGCTCTCTTGCAGCACGGCGACTCGTTCTTCGTTCTGGCGGACTTCGAGGCGTACGTGGCTGCCCAGGAACGCGCGGCGACAGACTTCGTCGACCGGGACGCCTGGACCCGCCGCACGGCTTTGACCGTGGCTCGCATGGGATTCTTCTCGAGCGATCGGGCGGTGCACGAGTACGCGAAAGATATTTGGGGGTTGGCGTTGCCGAGGGATTGACCGGGATCCTGAGCTTCGCCAGTTCTCAAACGCCCCACTCGCGGTCGTTGCGTTGATAGACGCCCGCAAGGAAGCTCTCGAAGTACATCCCGAGCAGCGGATGCGAGATCGACTCTTGGCTCGTGTCGGCTTCCAGACTCGAGTCGGCGGCGTAGGTCGATTGGTGTGAGCCGTGCACGAGCACGTGGTACCAAGCCTGCTCCCGGCTGGGTTGCGTCTGGTTATTCCCGTACCAAGCTTGTGAGGCCTGACAATGCGTGTCCGCCTCGACGACGACACCGCGATAACCGTAGCGGCGATGGCGAACAAGGTCTCCCGGCTGAAAGCGCGTGGATCCGTTCTCGTCGCGCACGGGTTTGCGGATCATGATCATGGTGGGACCTCAGTCGATTAGGGCACGGGGGAGTCGGACGCAACGAGGATACGCGCTTTGAGGCCAGCGATGTGCGGCTCTGCAGTATCTAGATGGATATTGGCGCACATGGATGGGCTCATCTACTCTCATCAGCATGTCTTTACGCCTACTGATTCAGAATTCTCTCCTGCTTGCCGTTCTTTGTACAGGCCGCGTCGCCGCGGACACTTATCCGCGCGCGAAGGAATTGGATGTGCTCGAGTACACCTTTCGAGTCACGCTGACGGATAAGAGTGATTCGATTGCCGGCCTTGCGAGCATCGACTTGCGCTGGCTTGAATCGGGCGAGAGTTCTTTCGAGTTGGACCTGAGCTCTGTGGTGCAAGCGTCCGGAAAAGGCATGCACGTAAACGGCGTATGGGGGCGACCGAGAGCTGGCGTCCACCCGTTGAACGCCCTGCGGATTGAAGGTGGCGAAGGCGGTGGGGCCTTGCGTTATGTGCATGAAGCAAATCGTTTGCTCATTCACTTGGCGGAACCTTCGAAGCAAGGGACACGTTTGTACGTGACTATTAGCTACTCAGGAATCCCCGCCTCCGGGCTCGAAATCGGCGAGACCAAGTACGGCGACCGTTGCTTCTTCTCGGAGAACTGGCCGAACCTCGCGCGCCAATGGATGCCTACCATCGACCATCCCTACGACAAAGCCAAGTCCCAGATGATCGTAGTCGCACCCGCGCACTATCAAGTCGTGTCGAACGGTCTGCTCGTGGAAGAAACCGACATGGGGGAGGGCCAGCGGCTGACCCACTGGCGTCAGTCCGTGCCGATCGCGACCTGGCTCTACAACGTGGGCGTGGCACGCTTCGCAGTGCAACGTCTCGCGGACTTCGACGGCAAGCCCGTGCAGACTTGGGTCTACCCTCAAAACCGCGACGCGGGGTTCTACGATTTCGCCGAACCGACCCACGCGGTGCTGGCTTTTTACTCGGAGCAGGTCGGTCCCTATTCCTACGAGAAAATCGCGAACATTCAAAGCTACAGCGTGGGCGGTGGGATGGAGTCCGCGTCTTCCATCTTCTACGGGGAAGACTCCGTGACGGGCACGCGCAGCGTGCGTTGGCGTAACGTGATCATCCACGAGCTTGCGCACCAATGGTTTGGCAACGCCGTCACGGAATCTGATTGGGATGATGTCTGGCTCAGCGAAGGTTTCGCGACCTACTTCACCTTGCTCTTTCGCGAGCACGCCTATGGGCGTGATGACTTCGTCGCGGGTTTGAAAGAGTCACGGGACGACGTGCTTCGCTTCTATCGGAAGCACCCGGACTATCGAATCCTGCACAACAATCTCGATGACATGTCCAGGGTGACTACGGGCATGCAATACCAGAAAGGAGCTTGGACTCTGCACATGCTGCGCCGGCAGCTAGGGACGGAAGTTTTTTGGCAGGGCATTCGCGACTACTACAAGCTGTACCGCAACAAGACGGCAAGCACGGCCGACTTTCGACGGGTGATGGAGGAACGTTCCGGGCAGAGCCTTGAATGGTTCTTTGATCAGTGGTTGATCCAAGGGGGTGTCCCCGAGCTTCGGGGGACTTGGAGTTTTTCGAGCGGAAAGCTGGAGCTTGAATTTGAACAGACACAGAAAACCTATCGCTTTCGCGTTCCGCTTGAATTGGAACTGCAGTTCGCAGATGGCTCCTTCCAACGGCAGAAGCTTCTGCTGGATACCACCAGTGCAAAACACTCCATCACGGTCGCACAGGAACCCGTGGCAGTCCTAGTAGATCCTGACACCTGGTTCTTGGGAACGGTCGACCTCAGTCCGCGCAACAACTAGAGCTGAAAGCGCTTTCACTACCGACTACTAGGCCGGTCGATGCCCTAAGCACTCGCAGGTCTCGCCTGCAGTGCCGAGCGCAGGACCGAGAAGCTGGTGACGAACCCGATCAGCCCCTGGTGGAAACTGGGTAGCACAGCGTTGTTCGGTTCTGACGCGCGCCGATGACGACTATCGTGTGCAGCGCCAGGTCTATCGGGCCCGAGGCTGTCCGGATCAGCGGAGTAATCAGGGTCCGGAGTCCGTCTCGTTCAGGTTCTCCGCCTCCGAGAGCCAACTCAAGCGCCGTACCCCGCGCTTCGCCATGCGCCAGAAGAAGACGATGCCTATGGCGAAGACGCTGAAGAGCACGAGTTTGGGGGATTGGGGCACGATCACGAGCGCCGCCACCTGCTGGGTCAGGATCGAGGCGTAGAGAATCGTCGCCGCATAGAAAGGACAAACCGGGCCCGGCCAACCGTGAGCACGAAGATGCCCCGCGATCCCGAGCTCGCAGAATTTCTTCCGTTTTCGCCCCCCAATCCGGCGTGCACGGCGATCTGAACTGCCGCCTCACAGAGCCCCCTGTATCAATTGGCAAGGACGCCTGTCCACCGAAGTCGTGGACCCAAAAGAGTCCAGAAGTTCAGAACCTTGCTGGCGAGTGAACACACCTAGCGCTTGCAGGCGCCTTGCGCCCCACCCGTAGAGGTCTAGCCGACAGGATGTGGAACTCGGCACTACCCGCTTGAAGGGGCTGCAGAATCTATGCGGTTCCATTTTTTGCTCATTGTCCACCCTCTCGGATGCCCAATGAATCACTTGCTATTGTTTCTTTCGACACGCCACTCCGTGATCCCGTTCGTCTTGGCCTTTGTCGGTTGTTTCCCGTCAACCGTCTTTGGGCAGGAGTACCTCGCCGCCTGGGGATCGGACCTGAATAGCCAGGTTTCCACGACGCCCGAGGGAGGCGGCTTCACGCAACTGTCGGCAAATTACACTCAGACCCTCGCCCTGCGAACTGATGGTTCCATCGCTGCTTGGGGAGCGGGTTGGTTATTCGAGGACTTCGGCCAAGTCTCCAATACGCCGACGACGACCGGTTTCATTCACGTCTCCGCGGGTTACTACCATTCGATGGCTTTGCGTTCCAACGGGGCAATTGAAGTCTGGGGGGACAACTCCACGGGACTCATCACGAACAAGCCCTTTAACACGGGATTCACTCAGCTCGCCGCCGGCTGGGGCCACTCTTTAGGTTTGCGCGGCAATACTTCCATCGCGGCATGGGGTGATGACTTCTTTGGCCAGGTAACCAACAAGCCCAGCGGTCAAGGATTCTTGCAGGTCGCGGCAGGCGAGGACCACTGCTTGGCCTTGCGCTCCGATGGGTCCATCGTCTCTTGGGGCCGAGACCATGCCGGACAAGTGAGTATGACGCCGACAGGGACGGGGTTCATACAGGTCGCGGGAGGTAGGGCTCATTCGGTGGCCTTACGTACCGACGGCTCTATCGTATCTTGGGGAAACGATCCCGCGGGCGTCGTTACGAACACGCCCACGGAGACGGGCTTCGTTGAAGTGAGAGCCGGAGCTGCCGTTTCCCTCGCACTGCGTGCCGACGGTTCGATGGTCGCCTGGGGTGGCGATTCTGCCAACGAAGTTTCGGATACGCCCACGCAGAGCGGCTTCACCTTGATCGCTGTGGGAACACATCATGGCGTTGCACTTGGTCCTGGCGGTTTCGGGTTTGCCTTTTGTTCCGGCTCTCTTCCTGCCGGACAATGCGCCTGCTTTTCTCCCGGCGCGGTCGGTTCTGGTTGTGTCAACTCGGTGGGGCCTGGTGCGAAGTTGAGAGCAACTGGAACGGCCAGTTTGGCAAGCGACACTCTGGCTCTTACGGTCACGGGCCTGCCAATCAACAAGCCAGGCTTGATTCTCCGGGGCGCCAACACCGTGAATGGGGGGGTGGGCAATCCGGTGGGAGAGGGCTTGCTCTGCGTAGCCGGCAGCACGGCTCGGTCCCACGTGCAACTGAGCACCGGGGGAGCCGTAACCTTCACGGACTTCCAAGGCGCACCCTTCAGCGCATCGAGCTACGGAGCCGGCACCCCGACGAACTATCAGTTCTGGTACCGCGATGCTAAATCGACGTGCACCACGAGTGGGTTCAACTTCTCCAACGCGTGGCGAACAAATTGGCTGCCCTAGTACGGGGGAGCTAAGGTGATTGATCGGCGCCGTCGGGGGGCATGGCTTACGCCGCTGCGCGGCTCGGCTCGGCCAGAAGAAGCACCGGGCTACGCCCGGCCACACACCAACCCGATGGGTAATTATAATTGTCGCTGGGCATGCGTCGACTTCGTCCACGTCTCCAACTTGGACAAATCCAAGCCACAGGCCAATCATCCGGAGTCCGAGAAGGTGCTCACCACCTAGTACCGCGAAGTCGTCGGCGCCAACACGCCACTGATCGCTACCGGTGGCGACTGGGCGCCCATGGAGGCGGATCAGGCCCTCGACCACGGTACGGACAGGGTTGGACTGGCCCGAGCCGCAATCGGGAAGGAGAGAGTTGGCCGCATGACGCGCTTGGCCCATCAGCGAGAAGATGGTCGGCTAAATGCGACCCTGGCGGGGCCCCGTGACCGACGGTCACTGACGCGCATCAAAGTGATGCCGATTAGAAAGACCCAATTTAGTCCGCTCCCTTTCCTGCAAGCCGTCTCCGAGCTATCCCGTATCGTCCCGTTCCGCAAGATGTTCGACCCGATTTACTCACCCTTCAAGTTGAGCTAGGCCGCGTTTGGAGACCTTGCGCAGGATCCCGAGAACAACGACGGTAGCTACTAGGCCAAGGATCAGCAAACGGCGGTCGGCGGCTTGCGACAGGTCTAGTTCCGTAAGGCTTGACCCGATCCAGACGACGGCGATGACGCGCGGGGCCAGGCCTAGTATGGAGCCGATCACAAACGGCAGGATGTGAATTCCCGTGGTGGACATCAGCAGGTTTGTAGTGGCAAAGGGCATCGCGGGAGAAAGCCGGATTAGCGCTAGCAGTGCAATAGTTCGCAGGTAATGGCCCTGGCTAAGTTCACGGTGAATGGCTTCCGCGCGCGGGTGGTGGGAGAGCGCTTCTACAGCCTTATCCCGCAGGAAGAAGCGTAGGGTGGCGAAGCCTAAGGCGGCGGCCATTGCGATTCCGACCAGGGCCATGACGGTGCCAGGGCCAATGCCAAAAGTCATGCCGCACAGGAGAGACGCCGCATGGGTTGGCATCAAAGAAAAGGCGGACAGCACCGCGGTGAGCAGCAGGAAGATTGGGATCTGAGCTGCACCTAAATTAAGGAACCTATCCAGCCAAAATGGACTCGTCGCAGCC
>JBLIOL010000224.1:0-9638 GCA_047639615.1 Planctomycetota bacterium
GATACGCGCACCCTGGCCAGTGCAACCTTGGTCTCTGTGGCTAGCGGAGTCGGACCCCTGCCGACCGCACTCTGGCGCGATGCGCGCGTCCCGCAGTATGGCTTGGCCTTGACCATGGACGTGCCTGAGGTGCTCGACCTGGTCCCAGGCGAGTCGGTTCTGGCCTGGCGTCAGTAGGGCTATGGGACGCAAGGCATGGATCGCATTGGGCCTGCTCAGCCTAGGTGGAGCAGCCATCGGTGTTGCTGGATGCCAGGTGCCTGAGCTAGGTCTGAAGGATGGGCGCCTCATGCCGTGTCCCGAGAGTCCTAACTGTGTGTGCAGCTTGGACACCGATGAGGAGCACGGCATCAAGGCCTTGCCCATGCACGCGGATGCGGCGGCGACCACCGCTGCGCTCAAGGCGGTCATCGCAGAGATGCCGCGCACTAAGCTCCTGGAGGAGGCGCCGAACTACCTGCGCTTTCAATTCACGAGTGGGCTGATGCGCTACAAGGACGACCTGGAGTTGCACTTGGTGCCCGAGCAAGGGCGCGTCGAAGTGCGCTCTGCATCGCGCATTGGTCACTCGGATCTGGGCGCCAATCGTGCTCGTGTGGAAGAGCTGCGCGAGCGCTATCTGGCCTGGGTCGTGGCCCAGAGCAATTAGCTGACGAGGTCCAAGCAGCCCGCCATGGCGGCGGCGATGCGCTCGCACTCGGACTCGGTGGTGCAGGCCGGCGGCAGGGCGTAGACCACGTTGCCAAGCGGGCGCAGTAGCACGCCCTGCTCGATGGCGAACTTGCGGATGCGCGGGGCGAGGCTGGCCATGTAGCCGCCTTCGGAGCCCTCGCCGGGGTCCAGGTCCATGGCAACCATGCCGCCTAGATGACGCAGCTTGAGCACGCGCGGGTCGCTGGCCAGGGGGACTAGGCGCTTGTGGATGCTCTCGCCGATAGCGCTGAGTTGCGCGGGTACATCGCGCTCCTCGCACAGGTCGAGGGAGGCTAAGGCGATAGCGCAACCCACCGGGTTAGCTGTGAAGGTGTGGCCGTGGAAGAAGGCGCGTCGGCGGTCGGCGGAGACGAAGCTCTGGAAAATCTCTTCGGTGGCCAGGGTCACGGAGAGCGGGAAGGTGCCGCCCGTAAGGCCTTTTGCCAGGCACAGCACATCCGGCGCGACGCCCGCGCGCTCGCAGGCGAAGAGTGCGCCCGTGCGGCCGAACCCGGTCATGACTTCGTCCGCGATGAGCGGTACGCCGGCGGCGTCGCAGGCGGCCCGGGTTTCGCGCAGCCACTGCTCGGGATGCGTGAGCATGCCGGCGGCGCCTTGCAACAAGGGTTCGACCAGTACGCCTGCGGCGCGCTGACCGAGATCCGCGAGGGCGGCGGCGACGCTACCGGGCGTTGCGTGTACCGGGCGCGACTCGAAGAGCAGCTTCTGGAAGGGCAGGAAGAAGGGATCCGGATCGCCCACGGACATGGCTCCGAAGGTGTCGCCGTGGTAGCTGCCCTTGAGGGTGACGAAGACGCGGCGCTGGGGCTCTTCGGTTTGGGCCCAGCGTTGCAGCACCATTTTTAAGGCCACTTCGACCGCGGTCGAACCGTCGTCGGAGAAGAAGGCGCGCGTGAGATCGCCGGGGGTCTTCTCGCACAGGCGCTCGGCCAGGCGCACGGCGGGTTCGTGGGTGGTGCCGGCGAAGAGCACGTGGTCCAGGCGCTGCATCTGCTCAGTGGCGGCGACGACCAGGCGCGCCTCGCCGTGACCGTGCAGGATGGCCCACCAGGAGCTGATGGCGTCGATCAGCTCGGTGCCGTCGTGCAGTACCAGGCGCGCGCCGTGGGCGCTGGCCACGGCCAAGGGCTCAGCCTCGGCGCCGTGCTGGGTGTAGGGGTGCCAGGAATGCTTGGCGTCGCGGCGGATCAGTTCACGGCTCATGCTTGGAAGAGCTCGGCGAAGGCCTGCTCGTGGATCCACTGTGAGAGGGTCTCGGCGCGCAGGGGCGTGAGGATGGGAAGCTCAAAGACGCGCTCCACATGGGTGGCCAGGGTGGCGCGGTTGGAAGGGTGGGGCTTGCCCACGAGGACTAGGGCCTCCGGGCGCAGGCCGCGCGCGGCGAGGGCTTCCAAGGAGAGCAGGGTGTGATTGAGGGTGCCGAGACCGGAGCGCGCCACCAGCAAGCAGCGCGGGCGGGCGGCCGCGATCCAGTCCAGGGTCAGGAGCTCGTCCGTAAGCGGTACGAGCAGGCCGCCGGCGGGTTCGACGATCAGGGTCTCGCCCGGGCGTAGGGCGGCGGCTAGGCGCTGGTTTAGGTGCTCGATGTCGACATGGGAGCCGGCGGCTGCGGCGGCCTCGTGGGGCGAGGCGGGCAGAGGGAATTCCACGCCCGGTTGCTCCTCGGCATAGTCCGTGTTGACCGCCAGGTCGGCCACCTCTTGGGTGTCCGAGTCGGGGCCGGTTTGGACAGGCTTCCAGTAGCGAGTGGGGCGGTATTGGGAGGCGGCTTGCACGCAGGCGGCGGCGACCACGGTCTTGCCCACGTCCGTGTCCGTGCCGAAGACCAGGAAGGGGCGCGGGCGCGCGACGGGTGCGGAGCTGGGCTTGAGCTGCTCCTTATGGAGGGCAGAGGCCAGGCTGTCGAGCTCAGCTGTGGTGTGATCCGCGCGCAGCACAATGCGCAGGCGCGAGCTGCCGGCGGGAACCGTGGGCGGGCGCAGGGCGCGCACGTCGAGGCCCGCTGCGGTGAGCCGGGCGGCGGTCTCGAGTGCCTGCTCGGAGCTGCCAAGGAGCATGGGCAGGATCGCCGCTGTGGGGGGCGTCACGTCCAGGGCGCTGGCGAGGTGCTTTGCATTGGCGCGCAGCTTGGTACGGGCGGCGTCGCCTTCGGTGCCTTGTACGAGCGCGATGGCCGCGCTCAGGCCGGCGCATTGGGCCGGCGGGGGAGCGGTGCTGTAGATCAGAGAGCGGGCGCCGTTGAGCAGGGTGTCGCGCAGGGCGCTGCTGCCGACCACGAAGGCGCCGCCGAGTCCCAGGGCCTTGCCGCAGGGGAAGACGCGTGCCGCGAGGCGCTCAGGTAGGGGCTGCTGTTCCGCGGCCGCCGCCCAGGCGCCGCGGCCGGCCCTGCCGAGGATACCGGCGGAGTGCGCTTCGTCGATCACCAGCCAGGCATCCTGGCGTTCGCATACGCGCGCGAGTGCGGCCAAAGGCGCCAGGTCGCCGTCCATGGAGAAGATGCCCTCGGTGACGAGGATGCGGCGGCCGGAACCCTGCGAGCTGGCTAGCAATTCCTCCGCGTGGGCGGCGTCGTTGTGATCGAAGATCTTGACCGTGGCGCGCGAGAGGCGCGCTGCGTCGATAAGTGAGGCGTGACTCAGTCGATCCGAAACGATCGTGTCGCCGCGACCCACGAGGCTGCCGATCAACCCCAGGTTGGCCTGGTAGCCGGTTTGGAATAGAAGTGCTTCCTCTGTACCTATCCAGGCATTAGCGGCTTTCTCCGCTGTGCGTGCCACGGCGGCAGAGCCGCCGAGAAGGCGCGATGCGCGGCTGCCGGCGCCGTACTCCTGGGCGGCGGCACACATCGCTTCCACCAGGCGCGGATGGCGCGCGAGTCCCAGGTAGTCGTTCGAGGTGAAGTCGATACCGCTGGGCTCAGCGGGCTCCGCGCGCAGCAGATGGCGCGTCTCACGATCCTTGAGAGCGGACCGCAGCTCCTCGTCCAAGGCGCTGTCTGCCACGGGGAACTCAGACGCGCTGGGGGTAGAGGCCCAGGCTTTGCAGAAGACTCGCGTCGGAACCGGGTTCAGGGTTCGGCGTGGTGAGCAGGGTGTCGCCCACGAAGATCGAGTTGGCGCCGGCCAGGAAACACATGGCTTGGGCTTCGTCGGAGAGCTCGGTGCGACCCGCGGAGAGACGCACGGCGGCCTTGGGCATCAGGATGCGCGCGGCGGCGACCATGCGCACGAGCTCGCCCCACTCCACGGGGGGCTGCTCCTCAAGCGGCGTGCCTTCCACGGCGACCAGGGTGTTGATCGGCACCGACTCGGGCTGGGGCTCGAGGCTCGCCAGTTCGGCGAGTAGCTCGGCGCGCGCCTTGCGGTCTTCGCCCAGACCCAGGATGCCGCCGCAGCACACGGAGATGCCGGCGTCGCGCACGTTCTGAACGGTGTCGAGGCGCGTGTCGTAGCTGCGCGTGCTGACGACCTTGTCGTAGTGACTGCGGCCCGTGTCGAGGTTGTGATTGTAGAAGTCGAGGCCGGCGGTCTTGAGTGCGCTGGCCTGGTGGGGCTCGACCATGCCCAGGGTCACGCAGGTGTCGAGGCCCATGGACTTGACCTGGCTGACCATCTCGCAGACAGCGTCAAACTCGGCGCCGTCACGCACCTCGCGCCAGGCGGCGCCCATGCAGAAGCGGTCTGCGCCGGAGTCCTTGGCGCGCTGGGCCTCGGCTACGACCTGCTCGATGGGCAACAGGCTTTCCTTGGCGAGGCCGGTTCCATGGTGCGCGCTCTGGGAGCAGTAGCCGCAGTCCTCGGGGCAGCCACCGGTCTTGATCGAGAGCAGCTGGGCGCACTCAACGGCCTGGGGGTCGTGGTGTTCGCGGTGGATTGTCGCGGCCTGGAAGACCAGTTCGAGGAGGGGCTTAGTGAGTAGCTCTTCGGCTTGGGCGAAGGCATCTGCAAGGGAAGGGGCAGCAGTCATGGGCGCGGATGATAGCTCGCGTTATCTTCAGCTGTTATGAGCGAGCCGAAACCCACCGTTTATTGGGAGTATTTGCGTCTGGAGCAGCTCCTATCCCTCCAGGGCGGCCTGTCCGGAGAGGGCCCGGACGCAGCCGAGGAGCTGTCCAATGACGAGGTGCTGTTCATCACAGTGCACCAGATCTTCGAGCTTTGGTTCCAGTTGGTGCTACGCGAGCTGCGCAGCGCCCGGAATTTGTTCACCGGGAAGCTGGTGGCGGAGCAGGAATTGTCCGGCGCCGTGGAACGCCTGCGGCGGGTGGCGACCATCTTCCGCACGGGGGTCTCGCACTTCGAGTTGGTGGAGACCCTGGGGTGCCACGAGTACCTGGAGTTCCGTCGCAAGCTGATGCCCGCGAGCGGATTCCAGAGCGACCAGCTGCGGCGCGTGGAGATCCTCTTCGGCCTGCGCGAGGAGGACCGCATTCCCCTGGGTGCTCCGGGCTCACACCTCTCGGCGCTTCAAGGCCCGGGTGGCAAGTCGACCCCGGCCTACGAGCGCGTGCAAGCTCAGCTCAAGGACACGCCGACCTTCAAGGATGCCATCGATAGTTGGCTGCTGCGCACGCCCATCGATGGCGTGGCCTTCGACGATCCGCGCGCGCAGGAACGCTTGGACGGCTTTCTCGAGTCCTACCTGAACTGTCATGCGGCCGAGGTGGGTGAGGATGAAGCTCACGCCCTTTCGGTGGCAGGCCGTGGGGCGGATGGCGAGCATGTGCACAAGCTCTATGAGAAGGAGCGCGCCAGCGTGCATGCCTTCCTCAATCCGAGCGTGGAGGAGGGCGGTGCGCGCACCCGACGAGTGCGCGCGGCCATGCTCTTCATCGAGACCTATAGCGATCTGCCGCTGCTCGCATGGCCGCGCCAGATCTTGGCCAGCCTGATCGAGGTCGAGCAGAGTTTCCTTGTCTTCCGACAGCGCCACGCGCGCATGGTCGAGCGCACTATCGGTCGCCGCACGGGAACGGGCGGTAGCGCGGGTGTTGCCTACTTGGACGAGACCGCCCTGCGCTATCGCATCTTCCGTGACCTGTGGGCCATCCGCACGGTCATGGTCAAGCAGGCGGCTAGCCCCGAACTGACGAATCCCGAGTTCTACGGGTTTCGCAGCCAGGACTGAGCATTACTGATAATCCCTAGCGCTTAACGTCGTTTAGCTTCCAGTCGTACTTGAGGTAGCTGAGCTTGATGCCGCGGCCGTCTTTCATCCAGGCGACCGTGGCGGCTGGACCGTGCTTGGCAATCCATGCGAGTACGGCGGCGTCGTTCTTGCCGAAGTCCTTCTCGAACCAGTCGAAGATCTTTGAGATCTTGACCTTCTTGGCGGCGGCGTCGTACTGGTTGCGCAGGGCGTCGCCCAGCCAGACGGAAACTTGCTCGGCCAGTTGCTTGTCGAGCTTCGTGGCCACGTAGGCCTCGGCGCGGATGGGCGGGCAGCCGATGGAGGCGCAGTTGATCGCAGCGTGCATGCGCGCGTCCTTGAAGCGCGGGCGCAGGATCTTGTGTTCGATGGTCTCCAGGTTCAGATCCTTGCTGCTACCGAGTCCGGCGAGCTTCTGCAGAGGGATGAAGCGCTTCTCCCAGGGTCCGGCGCTGAACCAGCCCCCGATGTCCTTGATGCTCTTGAGCGGGAGCTCGTCGAGGATCAGCTCGAGCGTGTAGGCGTTGTACGCATTGATCCAGAAGGCGAAGCGCTGCTCGCGGGTCCAGGCTTCGAAGGCCTTGGGCTGTACGGCGGAGAGGCTCTGCAGGTAGGCCCCGAGCTTGCTGCGCTGCTTGTCGAGGGCCTTGTAGTCGACTCGGTCGCCCTTTACGTGGGCTTCGAGCAGCTCGGTCAGGGCGGCGTGGTCGTGGTCGAACTTCTGGGCCCCGGCGAAAGGTGCGCAGAGCACCAGGGCGAGGCAGGCAAGGATGTGTTTCATAGCTAGATGGTGTTGCGCATCCTATTCGAGGGGCGGGCTCAGAGCGTGACCAGGGACTTGGAAGAGGTTGACCCGCTCTTAGCGTAGTCTTCACATTCAATCCCCAGGGTAGCGACCTGGCACCCGCCAGAGCGGGACCATCCCATGTCCAAAACACTGATCCTGATCATCGAAGACGACGCGGATATCGTTGAGCTGCTCCAGTACAACCTGGAAAAGGACGGCTATGCCGTGCGCACCGCCTTGGATGGCGAAACCGGTTTAGAAGCTGCCAGGCGCTATCAGCCGCAGCTGGTGCTCTTGGACTTGATGATGCCGGGGATGGATGGCCTTGAGGTTTGCAAGCAGCTCAAGGCGCAGGCTGACACCGAGGCTATTCGCGTGATCATGATCACGGCCAAGACCGAGGAGATCGACGTGATCCTGGGCCTGGAGCTAGGAGCCGACGACTATATGGCCAAGCCTTTCAGCCCGCGTGAGGTCTTGGCTCGGGTGAAGGCCGTGCTGCGACGCGGGGAGACGCAGAGCGGGGGCGCCGCCGTGCAGTTGGAGATCGGAACGGTGTCTCTGGACCGCGAGCGGCATGAGGTTTCCGTAGCCGGCGAGGTGGTGGAATTCACGCGCGCCGAGTTCCGCTTGCTGTGGGCATTGGCGAGTCACCCCGGCCGGGTCTTCCAGCGTGATGAGCTGGTGGAGTACCTGACCGCAGGGGAGACCTTCATCTCCGAGCGCAACATCGATGTGCATGTGAGCGCCGTACGCAAGAAGCTGGGCGCTGAGGGTGACCTAGTCTGCACCGTGCGCGGTGTGGGATACAAGATCAAGGGCTGAGCGTAGGCCCAGACACGACATGCTTCGCTCACACTCATTTTGGAGTCTCTTCGGCAGTTACGCGGTGTTGGTGCTCTTGGCTGCGTCAACACTGGGGACTTTGTCCGTGCGGGAACTGCACCGGACCCTAGACGAGCAGACCGACCGTTATCTGGAGGCCCAGTGCGCGCTGCTGGCACCGCTGGCTAAGAATGACTTTGCTGGTCTGGACCTGGAGCAAGTTGGACCGGACCTAGCTACGATCGCCGCGGCCAACGGTGTGCGCTTGACCTTGATTCGGCGTGACGGCGAAGTGTTGCTCGACACGGATCATCCGGCTGGCGAGATGCAGAATCATCTGGGCCGGCCTGAGGTGCAAGGCGCGCTGCGTGGTGGCTACGACAGAAATGAACGCGAGAGCGTGACCATCGGTCTGCCGCATATATACAAAGCCTACGTGCAGGATGCGGATCGTTCCGGCGTGGTGCGCGTGTCCCAGTCGACGGCTGCTGCCGAGCGTCGCATTCAGCGCGCGGTGGGTACGACTCTGCGCGGGACGGGTCTCGTGGCACTCATTGCTCTTGCCCTAGGTTCCTTCGTGGCACGACGCCTGACGCGACCCCTGGCCGAGATCACGAAGGCCGCCTTGGCCTACGAGGGCGGCGACTTTGAGTTCCGCATCAATCCGGTACCAAAGGGCGATTTGGGCACTTTGGCGCGCACCTTCAATCGTATGGGTTCCGAAACAAGCAGCCGTGTGCGCCTCCTGGAGAAGGACGAAGGGCAGCTGCGCGCCATGCTTGCGGGCATGCGCGAGGGCGTGCTGGCGGTGGACGTGGAGGATCGTGTGAGCTTCACCAATGCGGCTGCGCGGGAGCTCTTCAATCTGAACCACGACCACCCAGATGGTCAACGAATCTGGGAGCTGGTGCGCGTTCCGGGCTTGCAGGCCCTCTTGGACCAAGCGCGTAGTACGGATGCGGCTGCCCGTGCGGAACTGGTGCTGGCACGTGATGGAATTGAACGCACCTTGTTGTCCAAGGCGAATCGCTTTGTGACCCAGGAGCAGATCGGAGTCGTGCTCGTCTTCTCGGACGTGACTGAACTGCGTCACCTAGAGCGCGTACGCCGTGACTTCGTGGCTAATGTGAGCCATGAACTCAAGACTCCACTCACGTCCATCCGTGGCTACGTGGAGACGCTCATGGATGGTGCCTTGCACGACGCGCAGAACAACATGCGCTTCTTGGGCAAGATCGACACCAATGTCCAGCGTTTGGGTGCATTGGTATCGGACCTCTTGAGCTTGGCGCGCATCGAAGAGCGCGAGGATGAGCTCGTGCTCACGACGGTCGAGTTGCGTCCGTTGGTGGACGGTGCCGTCAGGCGCAGCGAAGAAGCGGCCCAACAAAAGGACATCACTGTCAGTGTGGAGATGTCCGCGGAGAGCTGCGTCGTACAGGCGGACGAGGATGCCATGTTGCAGGTGCTCGATAACCTGCTGGGCAATGCCATTCATTACACGCCTCAGGGCGGCAGCGTGCGCATCTGCGTGGAGCTGATCGAAGCCAAGACCCACATTACGGTCAGCGATACGGGCGTCGGCATCCCTGCGGAGGACCTTGATCGCATCTTCGAGCGCTTTTATCGGGTCGACAAGGCGCGCAGTCGGTCTCTAGGTGGGACCGGGCTGGGGCTCTCCATCGTCAAGCACTTGGTTGGTGCCATGGGCGGCGAGGTTACCGTGCGCAGCACCCTGGGCACGGGCTCGGTGTTTGATGTCGAGCTAGTAACCGAGTTGCAGGCGTAGCAGTACGGACTGCACGCGGGCATCGCCGGCGCGACTCTCTTGGAAGTGCAGCATCCAGCGCGAGCGCTTGCTGAGTTGTAGGTTCATTCCAAAGCCTAGATCGGTTTGACTGCCGCCCCGGAGGGTGCCGCTGCTCAGGTCCGTGTGAGCTGCGCGCAGGGCGAATTCGATGGCGCCGCGGGGGTCTTTGGGGGTGAAGCCGCTGAAGCTTGCCTTGCCCATGGAGTAGCGACGGTTCTCGCCAGCGGGTCGCCAGGTGGCTTCGAAGGCGGCGCCGTTGAAGGTGGCGGAGCCGGCGTCATCCGGCTGAATTTCGCTGCCTTGGAACTCGGCACCGAGGGTCCAGCCGCGGTGTTGCCAGGCGGCTTCGAGGCC
>JBLIOL010000225.1:0-9575 GCA_047639615.1 Planctomycetota bacterium
GCGGCGGCGGCGGCGGCGGCGGCGGCAATGCTGGCGGCGGTGGTGGAGGCGGCGGCTACGGTGCTGCCCCCGGTGCCGACTTCGTCGGCGCCGACGACACGCCCTTCTAGTTGGAGCAACGAGTGCGACTCGAAGTCAAACTCTTCGCCGTCTTGGCCGAACGGGCCGGGGCGGCGAGTCTCGTTCTAGAGGACCTCGACGCGGGCCTCAGCGTGGGGGAACTCAAACTCGAGCTCGCTCGCCGGCATCCCGAGTTGGGTTCCCTCGAGTACGTGGCCGGCGTATTAGGCACCAGCTACGCCCCGGATTCGCGCACCATCGCCGAGGGCGATGAGGTGGCCTTCCTGCCGCCCGTCTCAGGTGGCGCGCCGGATTACGAGCGCGGGGAGTTCCTGCTCAGCGCCGAGCCGCTCGACGCAGGTGCCCTCTCCATGGCGGTCCAGCACGACAGCTGCGGGGCCGTGGTGACCTTCACGGGCCTGACCCGCGAGCGCAACCGTGAGCAGGACGTGGCGCGCCTGGATTACGAGGCCTTCGAGGCCATGACCGGGCCCGAGATGCAGCGCATCTTCAGCGACTGCCTGGCGCTGCACGGGCCGGCAGCTGATCCTGAGGCGGAGCCTGCGGAGCGCGCTCTGCGCATGCTCTGCGCCCACCGCACGGGCGTGGTGGGGGTCGGCGAGCCCTCGGTGGTGATCGCCGTGGCCAGTCCCCACCGGGATGCGGCTTTCCAGGCTGCGCGCTACCTGATCGACACGCTCAAGGAGCGCCTGCCGGTCTGGAAGAAAGAGGTCTACGCAGATGGCCACCATTGGATCGGGGATCGGTCGTAGGTAGGGCCCAGGGCTCGTAACGCGGGGCTCCGGCTGCTATCCTGCTCGGCCCGCAAAAGATCGCACCCACTCGGCCCATCAGGCGCCAGCTCGCGGATTTCGCCCCTTTGGGGGCAGGCTGCAGCGCCGAATTCCCTTCAAGCTTCGGCTTATGACAGCGCGCATCACCTCACTCAACTCGGCAGACGTGGAACGGGAAGAGCTTCCCGTCGACGTGCTCGTTGTCGGCGCAGGTCCTGCGGGCTTGGCCACCGCCATCCAGGTGCAGCGCCGTCTGCAGGCCGCGGGCGAGAACGAGAAGACGATCCTGGTGATCGACAAGGCCGAGGAGATCGGCCATCACTCGCTCTCCGGCGCGGTCATGAACCCGCGCGGGTTGAAGGCACTCTTCCCCGCAGATCTCTTCCCCGATTTCGAGAGCTTGGGTTTTCCCAGTGGCACGGTGATCGAGGACGACTGGGCTGAGATTTTGCGAGCCGGCGGCAAGTCCACGGCCCTGCGCGGAATCCTCTGCCCGCCGACGCTCAAGAACCACGGCAACCAGATCGTCAGCCTCAACCGCATGGTGCGTTGGCTGTCCGAGCAGGCCGAGGCTATGGGCATTGAGATCTACGCTGGCTTCCCCGCTGCGGAGACCTTGCAGGACGAGTCCGGTCGCGTGCTCGGCGTCGTGACGCGCGACAGCGGCATCGCCAAGGACGGCTCGCAGAAGAGCAGCTTCGAACCGGGCATGCGCATCTTGGCCGACGTGACCGTCTTCGCCGAAGGCACGCGCGGCAGCCTGGCCAAGCAGCTCTATAAGGACACGCGCCTGGGTCTGATGGAGGGCAAGAACCCGCAGGCCTACGGCACCGGCATCAAGGAACTCTGGCAGGTCACGCCCGAAATCGGCAAGGAGATGCTCGGCAAGGTCTTCCACACGGGCGGCTATCCCCTCGACACCTCGGCCTACGGCGGCTCCTGGGTCTACGGCTTCGAAGAGGACAAGCTCTCGATCGGTTTCGTGGTGGCGCTCGATCACACTGACGCCAAGCTCGACCCGCATGCACTCTTCGTGCAGTGGAAGCAGCACCCGCGCATCGCGCGCCTACTCGAAGGCGGCAAGGTTTTGCGCTACGGCGCGAAGACCATGATCGAGGGCGGATACTTCTCGATGCCCAAGCTGCAAGGCGACGGCTTCGTGATGGTGGGGGAAGCCGGCGGCTTCCTGAACATCGCCACCTTGAAGGGCCTGCACCTGGCCTTCGAATCCGGCGTCATGGCCGGCGAGGCCATCGCCGATGCCTTGGCTGCGGGCGACACAAGCGGCGAGAAGCTGTCCAAGTACACGGAGCTCTTCGAAGCCTCCGAAGCGCGCGCCGAGCTCTGGAAATACCGCAACTACCGCCAAGCCTTCGCCAAGGGCATGTTCGCCGGGTCCGTGGACTTCGGCGTGCAGATGGTCACCGGCGGGCGCGGCCTGGTGGCGCGTCGCGGCTCCCACGAGGATCACACGACTATGGCCCCCGTGGCCGCGTCTAAGCTGCAGAAGCCGAGCTTCGACGATGGTTGCTCGATGGACAAGCTGACCGACGTCTATCACTCGGGTGCCGTGCACGAAGAGGACCAGCCCGCGCATCTGTTGATCCCCGATCCCAGCATCTGCGTGGAGCGCTGCACGCGCGAATACGGTAATCCTTGCCAGCACTTCTGCCCGGCGGCCGTTTACGAATGGCCCGAGGATTCCTCCGGCGTCGTAATCAACGCCAGCAACTGCGTGCACTGCAAGACCTGCGACATCGCAGACCCTTACGAGAACATTGAGTGGGTCGTGCCCGAAGGCGGCGGCGGACCTAAGTACACCGACCTGTAGAACATCTACGACTGCATGAAAATCACAACTAGCGACATCAAGACCGTCGCCAAGACCCCGCTCCTCGTCGTCCCCGTACTCGAGGGCCAAGCCGTCAAGTTGCCCAGCGGAGTGAAGGCTCCCGCTGGATTCGACGCCGGCTTCGAAGCTAAGGAGCGCGCTACCCGTAGCACCTTCTGCGTCAGCGGCCCCGCTACGCGCGTGCTGCTGATCGGCCTCGGCTCGCCGGAGAAGCTCGACGAAGAGATGCTGCGTCGCGCCGGCGCCTTGGCGGTCAAATTCGCCGAAGGCAATCAGCTCGCCAAGCTCACCATCTGGGCCGGCGCTTCCTGGAAGGGCACCTCGGTGGAGTCCAGCTGGATCGGTCGTAGTCTTGCAGAAGGCGCCTATCTCGGTGCCTACCGCTACACCGTTGGCAAGAGCAAGCCCGAGGCTGCCACGTGCAAGCAAACCGTTATCGCCACCGGCGACGCGGGCATCAAGCGCGGCGTGAAGGTCGGCCTGGCCTGCGCCCAAGCCAGCGCGCTCGCCCGCGATCTGCAGAACGGCGCCGGCAACACGATCACCCCGCGCGCCCTGGCGAGTGCTGCGCGCAAGGTGGCTGCGGGCAGCCCCAAGATCAGCATTAAGGTGCTCGACGAGCCGGCCATGGCCAAGCTCGGCATGAACCTGCTCCTCGGCGTCAGCGCCGGCAGCGTTGAGCCTGCGCGCATGATTCACTTGACCTACAAGCCCAAGGGCAAGAGCCGCGGCAGAATCGCCTTAGTGGGCAAGGGTCTGACCTTCGACGCCGGCGGCCTGTCGATCAAGCCCTCCTCCAAGATGGACGAGATGCGCTACGACATGTCCGGTGGAGCCGCCGTCATCGGCGTCTTCGAGGGCCTGGCCAAGCTCGACGTGCCTTTCGAGGTGCACGGCATCGTGGGCGCCTCCGAAAACGTGATCGGCCCGGCAGCCACCAAGCCCGGCGACATCCACGCCGCCATGAACGGCACCACGGTCGAGATTCTGAACACCGACGCGGAAGGCCGCCTGCTGCTGGCGGACTGTCTCTGCTACGTGGCCCAAAAGGTCAAGCCCGACACGATCCTGGACCTCGCCACCCTGACCGGCGCCATCATCGTGGCCCTGGGCCACGAGCTCACGGGCCTCTTCGGGAACTCGAAGGAGCTGCAGGAGAGCCTCTACGAGGCCGGCGAGGCCGTTGGCGAGGGCTGCTGGCCCATGCCGCTACTGGAGGCCCACAAGGCCGCCATGAAGGGCACATCGGCCGATCTGACCAACCTGGGCTCCCCGGCCGTGGGCGCGGGCTCGAGCACCGCCGCCGCTTTCCTTTCCAACTTTGTTCCGGAGGGCACCGCCTGGTGCCACCTGGATATAGCCGGGAGCGCTTGGAACACGCGCAACCGCGATTGGGTAGGTGGTCCTCAGGGCTCGGGCGTAGGAACCCGGCTGCTCCTGGAGTACCTTCTACGCCGCTAAATACGGGCCCCAGCGCCGGTACCCCCTAATTTTTTCCGACCGATCCCTTCTGTGTCCCGCCCAAACCGGGCGATGACTGCATCGTGACTAAGATCGAACTCGTGCCCGGCCTCGCCGGCATCCCTGCCGCAGAATCCGCCGTCAGCTTCATCGACGGCCAGAAAGGCATTCTCGCTTATCGCGGGATCCGGATCGAGGAATTGGCGGAGCACTCCACCTTCGAGGAGACCGTCTACCTGCTCTGGTACGGCGAATTGCCGACCGCCGACCAGCTGAGCGCCTTCCGCGCCAGCCTGGCTGCCCAGCAGACCTTGCCCGGCTCCGTGGTCGACATGGTGCGCGGCCTGCCAACTACCGGCCACCCGATGCAGGCCTTGCAAGCCTCCGTCGCCGGTCTCGGCATGGCCTACGGCCGCCTCGACCTGGCCGATGACCAGGCCTGCATGGAAGCCTGCTTGCGCTTGGTGGCTCAGACCCCCGTGCTGATCGCCGCTTTCGAGCGTCATCGCCGCGGACAGGAGTATGTCGAGCCCAACCCCGAGCTCTCCACCGCTGCCAACTTCCTGACCTGTCTCAACGGCGAGCAGCCGGACGACGTCAAGGAAGGCATCCTGGACTGCGCGCTCGTGCTCCACGCGGAGCACACCATGAACGCCTCCACCTTCGCTTGCCGCGTGGTGGCCTCCACGGAGAACGATCCCTACACCTCCACTTCGGGCGCGGTCGGCACCCTCTTCGGCCCGCTGCACGGTGGCGCCAACGAGCGCGTGCTGCGCCAGCTTGAGGCCATCGGCGGCGCCGATAAGGTCGAGGCTTGGCTCGAAGAGAAGACCGCCAACAAGGGCAAGGTCATGGGCTTCGGACACCGCGTCTACAAGACCAAGGACCCGCGCGCCAAGAACCTGCAGAAGCTGGTGTCTGGCCTGTTCGACAAGCACGGCACCACGCCGCTCTACGACACGGCACTGGCTCTCGAGAAAGCTGTGGTCGCCAAGCTCGGCGGCAAGGGCATCCACCCCAACGTCGACTTCTTCAGTGGCATCGTCTACCAGAAGCTCGGCATCGCCACCGACATGTTCACGCCCATCTTCGCCCTGGCACGCATGCCTGGCTGGCTCGCCCACTGGCGCGAGCAGATGGCCAACAACCGCCTCTTCCGTCCGGGACAGATCTACGTCGGCAAGCACGACGTGAGCTACGTTCCCATGGACCAGCGCTAGTTCGCTTTGCCGCCTTCGGGCGGCAGACAAACATGGCCCCGGAGCACGCCAGCTTGGAATTGCTGGAAGTCTCTCCGGGGCTTTTTCGTTTCCACTGCGAACGCGAGCAGAAGCAGATCCCGAAGGACGCTGGCTTCCGCTGGCACCGCGGCGATCGCTGCCGCATCAATAGCTGCCCGGCCTGCGCCGCCGATCTAGGCCAGGCCTGGGTCAGCTACGACGTGGTGGCGGCTATTGAGCTCATGGAGTACGCCGCGCCGGAGCTAGCCACGACCCTGGTTGAGCGCGGCGGCGAGGAGCACGCCGAGCACCTGGAGGAGGTCCTGCGCCTGGCGGACGAGGCCAAGGAGCGTCAGAGCCACTACGGCGAGAGCCTGCTGCTATCCATGGCCAAGGACGCGGAGCTGTCAGTGCCCGCGCCGGAGGGACTGGCCTACTTGCCTTACCAGCGCGCGGGAATCGCTTACCTGCAATCCCATCCCCAGGCACTGCTGGCGGACGAGATGGGCCTGGGCAAGACCATCCAGGCGCTTGGCCTGATGAACTCCGACCCGAGCCTGCGCAAGGTACTGATCGTCTGCCCAGCGAGTCTCAAGCTCAACTGGCTGCGCGAGTGCGAGCGTTGGCTGGTGGGGGACTTGGTCTGCGGCATCACCACCAAGCGCTGGCCCAAGGATGCCGACGTGGTCATCACCAACTACGAGGTACTTGGCAAGTGGGCCAAGCAGCTCAAGGGCAACTGGGACATGCTCGTGGCGGACGAGTGTCACTACGTGAAGAACCGTCACGCCAAGCGTTCGAAGCGACTCTTCGCGCTCAAAGCCGGCCGGCGCCTGATGCTCACCGGTACGCCGATCCTGAATCGCCCCATGGAGATTCAAACCGTGGCCGCCTCTCTGGCGCCGGAGGAGTTCGGACACTTCTGGGACTTCGCCAAGCGCTACTGCAAGCCGCAGAAAGGTCCCTATGGCTGGGATTTTACCGGCGCCACCAACCTGGAAGAACTGCACACGCGCCTGCGCAGCACGATCATGGTGCGCCGCACCAAGGCTGATGTGCTGACCGATCTGCCGCCCAAGCGCCGGCAGGTGATTGAGCTCTCCGCCGACGGCTTGGGGTCCCTAGTCAAACGCGAGGCCGGCGCCTGGGAAGAGCACCAGAGTCGGCTCAAGGAGCTGCGTCGTAAGACGCGCACCGAGGGCGGCGCAGGCGTCAGCGAGGAGGAGCTCACGGCCATGCGCCAGGGGATCAACGCCGCCTTCGGCGAGATGGCCAAGCTGCGCCAGGAAACTGCGCTCGCCAAGGTGCCGCTGGTCGTTGCGCACGTGCGCGAGGTGCTCGAGGCCACGCCCAAGGTCGTGCTCTTCGCCCACCACCGCGCCGTGGTGGGGGAGCTAGCCGAAGCCTTCGGCGACGACAGCGTCACGCTCATGGGCGGCCAATCACTCACCTCGCGCCAGGCCGCGGTCGACCGCTTCCAGGAGGACGAAAACTGCCGCGTCTTCATCGGCTCGATCACCGCCGCCGGCTTCGGCCTGACCCTGACGGCTGCCTCGCACGTGGTCTTCGCCGAGCTCGACTGGGTGCCGGCCTACCTGACCCAGGCCGAAGACCGCACCCACCGCCTCGGCCAAGAGAACTCCGTCCTGGTCCAGCACCTAGTGCTCGAGGATTCCCTCGACGCGCGCATGGTGCGCACCCTGGTTCAAAAGCAGCGCGTGGTGGACGGCGTGGTAGACGGCATCGTCGACCCGAAGCAGGGCACGGAACTCTTCGAGGACGACTTCGCCACAGCCCTAATCGCCGCCGCGGAAGCCGCCGCCGCGGAAGCCCCGGAGGCTACCCCGGCCAAGCGCAAAGCGCGCCGCCGCCGCAAGTGAGTTCGGGCGCATGGGGTCAGGCACAAACCAGCCGAACTCCGCAGGCGCCGAAGGCGCCTTTGGCAGCGTACCACCAAGCGCCATAGCTCAGTCCCCGAAGTACTTCTCGACGATCCACTCGGGTTGCCAGCGGTCGGGTTTGCGCTCGCGGCCGGTGAGGTCGACATCGGGTGCCGCCGGCGTCGTCATCTCGATCGACTGACCGTCATCCACGCGCGCTTGCCAGTTAGCGATCTCGAGGCTCATCCAGGTGATGCGGTTTAGCTGCTCCGCCTGCTGCGCAAGATTCACTAGCTCGAGCGGATCGCTAGCCAGGTTGAAGAGCTGCGTGCGCCCGACCTTGGGGTAGAGGATCAGCTTCCAGTCGCCGTCGCGCAGGGCGCGCTGGGTCTTGCCCATGGAGGTGAAGACCGAGGGCCAGTTCGCATCGGTCTCGCCCGCCAGCAAGGGCAGCAGATCGTGCCCGAAGGTGTCTGCCGGCGGCGCCACTCCACAGCGCACTAGCAAGGTCGGGAAGAGATCGAAGAGGTAGGTGCTAGCGTAGGTCTCGCCGCCCACGGGCAGGCCAGGTCCGACGATCACAACGGGCGCGCGCGTACTCTCCTCGTACAGGCTCTGCTTGCCGAGTAGCCCGTGACTACCCATGCCTAGTCCGTGATCCGCCGCGTAGACGATCAGCGTGTTCTTGGCTTTACCGCTCTTCTCCAGCGCGTCGAGCACGCGCCCAATCTGGCTGTCGAGGTGCTCGATCAAGCCGTAGTACTCGGCCAATTGGTCGTGCAACAAGTCCGCCGTGCGCGGCCAAGGCCCGAGCTTCTCATCGCGCACGGTCATGAAGCCGTTGTCGAAGGCGTGCTGGCCTTTCCAGTTGGCGGGTAGGGGTGGCCGGCGCTCGGCGTCGCGCTCGCGTATGGCGGGCGGGGGATCGCGCGGGTCATGGGGGGCTGTGAAGGCGGCGTAGAGGAAGAAGGGCGCCTCGTCCTCGTAGCTCTCAAGGAAACCGACCGCAGCGTCGGCGAAGAGCTCCGACGAGTGCCGGCTCTCCAGGCGCGCGTTCGAGACCGCCTCGCCCTCGGTGTCCACCAGGTTCATGGCGTGGTGATTGCCCATGCCCCCGAAGAAGACAGCCTTGCCGCTTTGGAAGCTGCGTAGGAAGCTCGGCTGGCCGTTGTGCCACTTGCCCGTGCCGAAGGTGGTGTAGCCCGCCTCGCCCAGCAGTCCGCCCAGGGTCGGACGTCCGGCGAAGTCGGCCTGCATGACCCGGAAGTAGGGTTGCCCCGTGTGCAGCATGGCGCGGCTAGGCACACACACGGCGCCGTGTGGCGAGCCCATGCAGTAGGCCTGGCGGAAGCTGGTGCCCTTGGCTACCAGGCTGTCGATCACCGGCGTGGAGATGTGCTCATTGCCCCAAGCCCCGACGGTGTCAGCGCGCTGGTCATCAGCGAAGAAGAAGAGCACGTTGGGGCGAGCCGTGGCTTCGGATTCGGCCGGTGTGGCGGCAGCGCCACCCACCAGTCCGACGCAGGCCAGCATGAAAATCAGCATGGCTCAAAGCCTAGCACGTGTGTGATTAGCCCGGTTCGTTAGCATGGCGGGCATGCAGTTCGTCGCCCGCTTCGTACCGTTCGTCTTTGGCTTGATTGGCGTGCTGGTCATCGTCTCCTTGTGGACTATGGAGGGCTTTGGCGCCCCGCCGCTTTTCTTCAAGCTCTTCGGGACCCTGATCGCGTCGGTGTTTTGCCTCACCGGTTTCGGTGCCGCCATCCACGGGCCCGACCGCTTGAATAGCGGACGCCCAGGGGAAGGCCGTCGCCGGGGCAAGCGCAACCGTCGCAGCGCTCCATCCTCCGCCGGCGGCTACACCTGTCCCCACTGCCAGGGCGGCCTCGAGTCAGGCGCCGACGTCTCTCCGAGCGGCGATGTGAAATGCACCTTCTGTGACCGCTGGTTCAACATCCACCAATGAAATTACTCCTTCTCGTTCTGCTGCTCGCTAGCTGCGCCGTGCGCCAGCCTCTTGTTCCCCGGTGGACGCCGCTCAACACGGGATCGGAGGCTAGCTTGCGCGGTGTCACCGTGGCTGCCGACGGCAGTGTGTGGATTAGCGGCTCCGGCGGCAGCGTGCTGCGCAGCGAGGATCAAGGCGCTACTTGGCTCGCGGTCGGACCGAGCGACACCGAGGGCGACTACCGCGACGTCGAAGCACTCGATGCCCAGCGCGCCTACGCCATCCGCATCACGGAGCCGGCCCAGGTCATCGCCACCGAGGACGGGGGCGCCACTTGGCAGGTGCGCTACGAGGCCGACA
>JBLIOL010000226.1:0-9548 GCA_047639615.1 Planctomycetota bacterium
AGTGGAGGCGAGGTGTGAGAGGAAGAGGCAGGTCGAAGCCGGCGGCGCCCGGCCGCAGGCCGGTTGCTGGCGATGGGAGGGTCGGGGTTGCTGGGGAGTGGGAGGGAGGTCCGCCGGTGCTGAGGCTCGGACGCGTCGGAGCCGGCCAGCGGCCTGGCGCCGTCGGTTAAGAGCTGCACTCCCGCGCCAACCACGCCTAACTGTCCCTATCGGGCAAAGTCCAAGGCCTCGGAGCATCTGCCTTAATGTTACTGGCGAAGACCCTGCGCCTCCTTATGGGCCGGCCAGGATCGTCGCCGTGCTTGCGAACTAGTTCGCGCTGGCGTAGCGCCACTGGTTGGTGTTGGCCCAGTTGCCTTCTTCGTCTTGGGACCACCAGTGGTAGTCGAAGCCGTCGGCGCTGATGTTTGAGAAGACCGCGCGGCCGGTGGTGTAGGAGGCGCCGTCGGCGCTGACCATGGTCATGACCATCTGGCCGTTGACCAGGCCGCCCTCGAGCACGGCGCTGTTGCCGCTCGGGTTCATCCAGACCATGCGCCAGCCACCGTCGATGGGGTAGTAGGTACTCTCGGTGCGCACCTTGCCGTCAGCCGTATTCGTCAGGGTGACGCGCAGTGCGCCTCCATCGAAGATTGATTCGACGTTGGCCACGGAGACGCGCTCCTCGTCACCGACAGGGTTCACGTTCCAATGACCCTTGAGGAAGTCGAAGCGCTGAGCATTGGCCAAGCTCGCCAGAGGCGCGGGCTGGGGCTCAGCCGGCTCTTCGGGTGCAACCTCGACAGCGGGTGCCGGACGCCCCTCTACTTTGGCGATGAAGGCGGCGAAGCGCGGGTCTGCGCGGATGCCGTCCATGTCCGTGTCTGTCCGCAGTTGATTAGCGTTGTTGAAGCCTGCTGCATGCGCTTCGTCGAGGGCTTTGAAGGCTGCGTCCGCTTGGCCCCACATGGAGTGGATGCAAGCGTGGTTGTAGTTGGCGAGAGCTGAGAAGTTGGCGAAGGCGGTGGCCTCCAGGTGCATGTCGTGGGCCTCCTGCAGCTTGCCGCTGGCGTGCAGGCAATAGCCGAGCATGAAGGCGGCCTCGCCGTCATTGTTGTCGGCAGCGCGGCGCAGGCTGTAGGCCGTGGTGGCGCCCGCAAAGTCGCCGGCATTGATCAGGGCGCGGGCCTCGGCTCGGGTGGGGACCGGGACCGGAGCCGGAGCCGGGTCTTGGGTCCTGACCACCGTCGGGGCCGTGCCGCTCTCCTGTTGCGGGGCGGCTTGCAGGGGGAGGGCGAAGGCGAGGAGGGCTAGCGTGCGTAGGGTCATGGTTGTCGGTACTGGGGCCAGGCAGGTTGCTCCTGAGGCTAGCCTCGGGATCGACCCAGTGGCGCAAGGGTTGTGTGCGGATCCATACCTCCACCGGCGATCGGCTTGCTGGGGATAGTGCTGCTGGGTCCGGGCCAGTAATCTCTCTATGTGAAGTTCGTCACACGCATAACCCTGCTGGTCCTCCTCGCGGTGGGCGGCTACTTCCTCGTCTCCTGGTGGGTGCCGCGGCGCGCCGCCAAGCGCGACCTCGCCGGCATCGAGGCGCGCCTAGACGCGATCGAGCGCAACATGGCGATCCTCGTGGATCGCGTGCAAGGCGGGCGCACTCCGGAACCGGACGCGGTGGACGAGCGCATCGAGCGCCTGCTCAACGGCATCGAAACCCTGGCGGCGACGGTCGACCAGAAAGCCGATAAGTAGGACGGGCTAGGCTGGTCCGCTGGGGGGCCGACGCCCCTCGTCGGCCGGGTGCAATATGTCAAGCAGGCCACCGATGATGTGGTGGGTCATGCCCCAGATCACTTCGCCGTCGAAGTTCCAACTGGGGAAGCGCAGGAGTTCGCCGGCCTCGCTTGAGGGTAGTTCGTGCTGGCCATCTAGCTCGCCCGCGTGAGCGCCGGCGAGGGGCAGCCAAAAGGCGCGCGTCGCTTCTGGTCCGAGTACGGGTTCCGCAGGTTCGACCTCTAGGAATACGAAGGGCGTTACGTAGAGCGGCAGGCGCTTGTGCTGCGAGCGCGCTTGAAGGTATGGCAGTTGTCCGAGCGGCTGCGCGCAGACATCGAGCTCTAGGCCGAGCTCCTCGTGGGTCTCGCGCACGGCGGTGGCGGAGAGGTCTGCGTCCTGCTCTTCCGCGTGTCCGCCGGGCAATCCGATTTGGCCGGACCAGCGATCGCCCGCGCGCTCGGCCCGGCGCATGAGCAATACGCTGGGGTCAGGGTCGAAACGTAAAAGCAGAGCGACAGCTGCGTGTCGCTCTGCTTTGGGTGCCGGGGCGAGGGTGAGCTCGCTCAGTCGTTGCTTGAGATCCAGAACCGTCTGCATGCGGGAGAGGACTGGAACGGGCCGAGCCGAAGCTCAGCCCGCGGGCTACTAGCCCTTCAGGCCGGAGAGCAAGGCTCGAGCCAGGTCCGCTTGGAACTGGGTGTCGGCGGGGTTGCCGGCGACGAAAGTGCGATGGAAGACCGCACCTGCGACCTGGTCGAAGAGCAGTTCGCCGTCTTGGGAACCGGTCAGGTCACCGCGGCGGGCAGCACGCTCCAGGATGGCGGCAGCGCGCTTGCGCTCGGGGCGCAGGATCGGATCGAGGATCGAAGCCTTGCCGCCTGCCTGGGCTTGCTCGGCGATCAGACCGGGCAGTACGCGTGAAGCGACCTCGCCGGTCTGGCGCTCGACCTCTTGGCGCACGAGTGCTTCAAGGTCACCCTTGAGGCTACCCGTGTCGGGCAGCGGATCGCGTAGCTCGGGGTCGAAGCAGGCTTCGTACACGAGGGCGGACTTACTGCTCCACCAACGGTAGATGGTTGTCTTGGCAACACCGGCGGCGCGGGCAACGCCTTCGATGGTGACGCCGCCATAGCCTTGTTCGGTGGCCAAGCTTCGCGTGGCCTCAAGGATCTTGTGGTGAGCGCGGCGGTCACGGGGACGGCCAGCGCTTCTTACGGCGGTGGGGGCGGGGGATTCGGATGTAGGCATGGGCTCCTCGGCAGGTTCTAGCACGATTACGGAAGCGGAAAGAAAGCGACGAGGTGACGGCGTGCATCCCCGGCAGGAGCAAAGGTCTGATCGCTAGAGAAAGGTATCTTGTCGAGGCGCGAGTTGGGACGCCGCAAGGTTGTGATGGACATACCCAGGAGCGTGGGTGCATCACCTGTTGGAGTTGCCTCGACTCCGACGAGTGTAAGGATCCATTTCGCCAGCGGTAGCCTCCGCCGGGAAGTGATTAGAATCGGTGCCTCACGAATCACAAATGCTGTCTCTTGAAGTTAACGAAGCTTCACCTCGACCCGAATGAGAAGGGGGAAGCTCGGGAAAATAACTCCAGTGAATGGAGCTACTTGGCGGCTTTTACAGCCGCTGTGAGGGCTGGTAAAATTACGAGGGCGTCGCCCACAATGCCGTAGTCCGCAACCTTGAAGATGGGGGCATCCGCGTCCTTGTTGATGGCCACGATGACCTTCGAGGTACGCATGCCCGCAAGGTGCTGAATCGCGCCTGAGATGCCCACAGCGAAGTAGAGCTGGGGTGAGACGGTCTTGCCGGTCTGCCCAACTTGCTCACCGTGCGGGCGCCAACCGGCGTCCACGACGGCACGACTAGCACCGACGGCGGCATTGCCGAAGGCGGAGGCTAGGTCCTCGAGTAGGCTGAAGTTTTCGGGCTCCTTGAGGCCCCGGCCGCCGGAGACCACGATGGGCGCCTCCATAACGTCGAGTTTACTTTCGCTCTTGGCTTCAAGTGAGACAACTCGGGCCTTGGGTTCGGCGGTGATGGCCTGCTCGCTGACTGCGGGAGCGTCCCCATCGGCGGCGGAGAAGACATTCAGGCGAGTGGTGGCGCAAAAGGCCGGGCCATTACTGGTGACGGTGGCCAGGCACTTGCCGGCTAGCCACGGGCGCTCAATCTGGAAGCTGCCATCGGCCGCGCTCAGGCCAACGCAGTCGCTGAAGAGGGTCGAGTCCAGGTGCGCGGCCACGCGCGGGGCCAGGTCGCGACCGGCGGGGGTGGCGGCGGCCAGGAAACCTTGGGCACCGGCGGAGCCGACCAGTTCGGCCATGGCTGCGGCGGTAGCATCGGGGCTGTTCGAGCCCCCGGTTAGTACTACGGCACGGGAGGCGCCAAGGGCGCCGGCAGCTGCGTCGGCAGCGCCGTCGCCGGCCAAGCATGCAATCACTTCAGCGCCGGCGGCGCGTGCGGCGCCGATGGCTTCCAGACTCGCGCGGCGGGCGGCGCCGGCGACGTGTTCGACGAATATGACGAGGGTGCTCATAGGACTAGAGGACCTTGGCCTCGTTCTGCAGTGCTTCGATGAGTGCGGGGACAGCTTCGACGCCTTCGCCGATGATGCGGCCTTCCGCACGTGCGGCGGGTAGCACCACGCTTTGGACTTGGGCTTGGTTGGCTTCGAACTCCACCTCGACGTTTTCGAGGGGCTTCTTCTTGGCTGCCATGATGCCTTTGAGGCCTGCGTAGCGCGGCTCGTTGAGGCCCTTGTCGCAAGTGATCACAGCGGGCAGGGAGAACTCGACGGTCTCGATGCCGGCTTCGGTTTCGCGCTTAGCGACGCCCTTGCCAGCTTCGAGGGTCAGCTCGATCACGTCGGTGACGCAAGCCCAGCCGAGGAAGACGGCGGTCATGGGACCGACGGCTGCGTTGTCGCGGTCGGTGGCCACGCGGCCCATGAAGGCCACTTCGGCGCCGAGGCTGGTAAGTTGTGCCGCGAGCACCTTCGAGGTGGCGCGCGCATCGCGATCGGCCCAGCCTTCGTCGCTGACGACCACGGCCTTGTCGCCGCCCTTGGCGAGACACTCGCGGATCTCCTTGGTGCCGCTGGCGGACCCGATGGTCAGCACCGTGACTTCACCGCCCAGGGCCTCCTTGGTCTTGACCGCTTCTTCAACAGCGATCTCGTCGTAGAACGAGATCATGTGGGCCAGGCCTTGGGACTCAAGCGCTTTGCCGTCGGCCGCAACCTTGGCTTCAGCTTCGGTCGTCGGGACGCGCTTAACGCAGGCGACGATGTTCATGGTGGGGTGGGGTGGGGGAGAGGGGCGGGATACGGGGCGAACAGGATATCCGCACGCTCATCCTCCAGCAACCGGAAGGGCCAGATGTGAGGCCTATTCCACCAGTTCGCGCTCTTCCTCGGCCGACACGCCCCGCAGGGGCACATCGAAGTTGCGGCCCAGGTAGACCTCGCGCACGCGCGGGTCTGAAATCAGGGTCTCCGCATCACCCTCACGCAGGATCTGGCCCTGGTGGATGATGTACGCACGGTCCGTGCTCTGCAGGGTCTCGCGCACGTTGTGGTCCGTAATCAGCACCCCCAGGCCCTGCTGGCGCAGGCTGGCTATCAGGCTCTGGATCTCCTCCACGTTGATCGGGTCGACTCCGGCGAAGGGCTCGTCCAGCAGCAGGATTTTGGGCTTGGTGGCTAGGGCGCGGGCTAACTCCAGGCGCCGGCGCTCGCCACCGGAGAGGGTGTCAGCGCGGTTGGCGTGCAGGTGGGAAAGCTCCAGCTCCTCCATCAGGCGCGCGGCCTCCCGCTTGCGCTCCTTACGCGAGAGGGGCATGGCCTCCAGCACGGCCAGCAGATTGTCTTCCACGTTCATCTGGCGGAAAACGCTGGTCTCCTGGGGCAGATAGCCCATTCCCAGGCGCGCCCGGCGGAACATGGGCAGTTTGGTGCAGATGTTCCCACCTAGGGTGACCGTGCCGGCGTCGGGCTCGACCAAGCCCACGGTCATGCGGAAGCTGGTGGTCTTGCCGGCGCCGTTGGGGCCCAGCAGGCCGACAATCTCGCCGGCGCAGACCTCGAAGCTCACCCCATCGACCACGCGGCGGCCGGTGTAGCTCTTGACCAGGCCTTCAACTTGCAGGAGGGGTTCTGACACGGGGGAGGAGTCTAACCTGATCTATTCACCAGGACGCGCACCAGACTCCGCAAACGGGCGGCAAGGCCGCCCTCTCGCCCCCTAGCGGGGATAGGCAATGTTTCTTCAGGGGTCAAAACTTGGCGTCCTCGACGGCCCTACGGGGCCGTCTGCAGTCACGAAATCCACCCCGGGAGGGGGCATCCCACATGTCCGCTAGGGAACGACTTGCAACCCCCGGAGCGCTTCCTCGTCATTGGATCAGGCTAGGGCTCGTCGCTATGGGGACCATCCCCGAACTGGGGCGGGTGCCATCTGGGCAACGACTTGTGGATAACTTGTGGACTGCTCGTCCGGAAAAGGGCCAGCGCCGAATGGATTGAGGAGCGATAAGTGTTGATATTGGCCGCTACGAAAGCCAAATCGAAAAATGGCTGCTCCATAAGCGGCTTGAAAGTAATGGCTTACGCGTGGTCAGCGGGCTCTTTCGGTCTCCCGGACTTGCACTTGCTTTGCTCACTTGGTGCCGGTTCATGTACCGCGCCCAATCTGCGGGGCGCGGTTGAACTTGTTGATACTTCCTAGGGCGGTCGCCCTAAACGCCTTTAGCGCACCCACTTGAGGCGATAGACGCCCAGGCTAGGCGAGATCGGCCAGACCACCAGCACCGCTCGGCCGCGGATCAGGCTGCGGGGCACGTAGGACATCAGTTCGGGGGCTAGGCGCCGGGCCTGGGTCTGGGGGAAGACGTGGCGTTCGCCCTGTTCGTCGTGCAGGAAGACCAGGGTGCCGCGGTCGGGGTCCTTGCCGAAGCGCGGGTTCTCCTTGTCGCGCTCGTTGCCCTGGATCACATGGCCCTGCTCCTCGCCGCCGGTCAGCTGCCAGCGGGTCAGGGACCAATCGCGGCTGTCCGAGGAGTTCTGCGTGTTGTCGCCGAGGACTACATAGCCGTCCTCGGGCAGCTTCCACTTCGCCCGGCGTACGTTGGATGTGTAGTAGATGTCCCGGTGCAGCTCGACCTCTCCGAAGTCGGCGCCGCCGCCTTCGGTCTCGAGGCTGACGCCGGTGCGGTTGAGTACTACCTGTCGAATGGCATCGATTTCGACGCTGAAGATCTCTTCGTCATCGAGCCACAGGCTGACGCGGTCATCCAGGTTCTCGGCGCGCAGGTGCACGCTGTCACCGGCCTTGAGCGCGAAGGGCTCGCTTGCTTGCAGGTCGCTGTCGTCGATGCGGTTCGCGCTCGAGCCCACCTTGGGGGAGCTCTCGCGAATCAGTAGTTCGGGCTTGGCGTCCGGTTCGGCAGCGGGGCCAGGGATGCGGAGGCTGTAGCTGCGCGTGCCTTCGTGCAGGGTTACTTGGACAATGGAGCAGTTTGCGCGCGCTTCGAGTTCGCTGTCGAAACGCAGGTCGCCCACGTGATTGGTGCCGTTCGGCGTGCGCGCGGGGTTCTTCGCGATGATCTCGCGGATGCCTTCCGGGTAGCCGTCCGCGTAGCCATCCATGACCGAGGAGTTGCTGCGCGGGAAGCGCACGCTGCCGGGTCCGTTGGCTTTGATGTGGTCGCCTTCCACATCCCAGTCACCGGCGAGCTTGCGCCACTCGCCGTCGCTGTCGAGGCGCTTGAGCACGCCTTCCAGCATGGGTTCCGGGCGGCGCGGGATGTGCCATTCCTCGGCTTCCGTTTCCCTGACCCACACGTCGCCATCCCTCACTTCGAGCTCTTCACCGGGCAGTCCCCAGATGCGCTTGATGAAGTTCTTGGAGCGGTCGAGCGGGTACTTGAAGACGGCGATCTCGAAGCGCTCGGGGTCGCGATAGTGGAAGGAGAGCTTGTCCACCAAGACTCGATCGAAGATGCCCCCGCCCTCCGGGTTTTCCCAACCCATGAGCGTCGGCTGCATGGAAGGGGTCGGGATCTTGTAGGCCTCCAGCACGAAGTACTTGAAGAGCACGATGATCACGATCGAGACCGTGATGGCCTCGATGTTGTCCCGCCACGGGTGCGCCTTGGGCTTACGTTTGCTCTCAGCGGTGGGCGTCTGGGGGTCGGGAATCGGCATGGGGGCCACAGGATCGCCGGGAGGCCCCGGAGGTGCTAGGGGAATCCCCAGAGGGATTGCGCTATTGATCCTCGGCCGGATCGGGATCCTGGGCGAGGCAGTACAGGAAGTGTTCCCCGCGCAGGAAGAGTTGGTCCTCTACGGCCACGGGCGAGGCGCTGAAGGAGTCGTCCAGGCTGTTCCAAGCCAGGATCCGGGGCGGGTCCTCGTGGGCCAACACCACCGTCAGGCCCGAGCGATCCGGGATATAGATACGGCCGTCGGCGGCCATGGGGGAGGCGAAGACCGTGTCCAGGTGAGCCAGGCGCAGGGGGCGCTCGGGCTCGTCGCCGCTCTCGGCGCGGATGCGCGAGAGGAAGCCCTGGTTGTGATTGAGCAGGTAGAGCCAGCCGTTCAGCAGCATGGGCGAGGGCACGTAGGGCGCGCCCCGGCGGCGGTACCAGAGGAAGTGTTTGGTGCCGGTCAGGCTGCCTTCGGCGCCGGCCAGGCGCAGTCCGATGAGGGCTTGCTTCTCGTAGCTCGAGCCCGCCATCAGGATGCCGTCCCCGAAGACCGGGGTGGCCACCACGTTGTGGGCCATGCCTGGGCAGTTCCAGATCTCCTTGCCGTCGGCCAGGTCATAGCCGCGCATGCGACCGGTGGCGCTGACGATGGTCTGGGGCTTGCCGTCGACCACGGCGATGATCGGGCTAGACCAGGAGGTGACCTCGTCGCGCGTGACGCGCCAGCGCTCCTCGCCGGTGGACTTGTCGAGGCAGACGGTGAAGGAGTCCTGTTCGTGATCCCAGTTGATCACCAAGGAGTCACCGTGCAGGGCGGGGGTGCTGCCCTCGCCGTGGTGGTGCTTGGTGAGCATGTGGCCGAGCTGCTTTTCCCAGATCACGTAGCCGTCCATGTCCAAGCAGAACAGTCCGCGCGATCCGAAGAAGGCGAACACGTGCTCGCCATCGGTCACCGGCGAGGCGGAGGCGAAGCTGCCGGTGGAGTGCGTGCGCTCGTGGGGCAGCTCCTCGTGCAGGGCGCGACGCCAGAGCAGCGCTCCGTCCGTGCGCGCGTAGGCAGCGACCTCAAAGCGCCGCGCGCGCACCACGGGCGGGTTGTCGTGGGCGCCCGGTGCGGTCTCCGGTGCGGGCACCACCTCGTCGCCGATGGGCAGGGCCCAGGTCACGAACAGGCGCTCGCCCCAGACCACGGGCGTCGAATGGCCGAGCCCGGGCAAGGCCACCTTCCAGCGCAGGTTTTGCTCCTCGCTCCACTCCGTAGGCGGCTTGGCGTCCGGGGCTTCGCCCGTGCCGAGGGGGCCACGCCAGCTGGGCCAATGGGCGTCCGCAGGATTCGGGGGCGCCGGGGATTGGGTGGCGGGCTCCTGGGGCAGCTGCAGTGCTGCGACACAGGCTAGAACGGTCAGGCTGAGCATGACCCAGGTACGGCGGCGGGGCGTCATCGTTGGCGGGTGGTGTTCTCACCCTACCATTACGGGTCAGCCGCCGCGGGTGTGCATCTCCAGGTGGGGGTCGGCGCGCAGCTCGGTGGCGCCAGCCAGGGCACTGCGCTCGCCTTCGAGGCCCCGCTCCTGGGCGCCTTG
>JBLIOL010000227.1:0-9522 GCA_047639615.1 Planctomycetota bacterium
GTGGCCAGCGGGGTGGGTAACTAGCTGAACGCGACTGCCTGTCTGTTCGAAGCCGCCCTGGAAGCGTGTCACGTTGTTCTTCACGCCACTGCCTTCCGCCAAGCCGTACAGCATGAATAGCGGACGCGCCGGTGCGCCCTCCTTGGGCAGGGGAACGATCAGGGGCCCGGCGGGTGAGATGGGGATCGCGCCGCGGTAGCGTTCAGGATCCGAGGCCACCAGATACGTGGCTACGAGGCCGCCTTGGCTGAAGCCTGTGGTGTAGATCGTCTCGGCGTTGCAGGCGGGATTCTCGCGGTAGGGTGCGAGGGTCTTGTGGATGTATTCCGCGATAGCCGGCCCTTCGTTGGGCCATGAGTAACGGCCGGGGGATACGGGCTTGAAGCCGCAGATCGTCACGCTGTAGAAGCCTTTGGAAGCGCCCACCTCCGCCAGGTTGAGCAGGTCGCGCTGGTCCGTGCCGTAGCCGTGCAAGCACAGGAGCATGGGCCAGCCCCCAGCCGGCGCCTCGCCCTCGGGCACACGCACCTCGGTCAGGCCGATCAAGCTCGGCAGAATCGCTGTGTAGTTGGCGCGCACGCGCGCCACCATGGCACCAAAGCCAGCGCGCGTTCGGTGCGAGGCGATCAGGCCATCGCGCCCGAGCTCTGACTCACTCCAATAACCCGCATCCACCGACTTCCCGAGCCAGGTCCAACCCAGCTCGGCCTCATCCCAAGCCGTGAACAGGCGCGCGACCTCGAAGGCTGCATCGAAGCGCTCATGATCCATGCGATACGCGGTCAGGAAAGCGATCAAGGCCGGCGCAATTTGATTCCGATCCCGCGCCGCCTCGCCCTGGGCGAAGAAGTCATCGGCCGTCTCGCCTGCGACCAGTTGATTGATCACCCCGATGCGCGCTTGCATGCCGCTCTCGACGTCGGTGCCTAGCTCCTGGGCGGGGGCCACGCTAAGCAAAGAGAGAGTGAGAAGCAGACCGTAGAAAAAGGTTCGCATGGGCGTCGTATCGAGGCAATAGGGGACTGCTGGGACTCCTGCATGCTACGGGTGGTAGGCCATGCGCGCGTTCACGTGCCGCACTTGCTGCGTACGATGCTAGTAATCAGGCAAGCACGCCCCGCGAGCCGGGCTAGTCGATGCGTCGCGCTTCGTAGTTGGTGCCCATGATCGAGTGGGAGATGCAGCGCTCGTAGGCTGCGTCGTCCACGCCTTGGAAGTGCAGGCTCTTCTCGCCCTCGAGGTCGATGCAGAAGAACTTGCCGGGGGCTTCGCAGATGAGCGCTTGCTCATGGTCGCTGCCTTCGAGCTTCATGACCAAGTTGTCCTGCTGCCGATCGAGGCGCAGCATGACATCAGTGGATCCGGCTACGCTGACCGCATAGGTGCCCACGCAGGGTTCGAGCTCCTCAACAGAGGCCTGCGGGCCGCGCGCGCTTGGATGCGTTTGTGGATGCCCGTTTGGCGCCCGCGGACTACCCCGTACGGCCCAGCATCGAGCAGGCCCTGGCGGGTGTGGATGCCGAGGTCCACAAAGTGCTCGAGCTGATCGCGGGGGAGCCGGCCGAGGAACAGTCCAAGTAGGACTGAGCTGTGATGGTGCGGGAAGGGGGAATCGAACCCCCACAGGTTGCCCTACAGGATCCTAAATCCTGCGCGTCTACCAGTTCCGCCATTCCCGCGTGAGGCGGGGAGTGTAGCAGAGAGCTGCCGGCTGGCAAGAGGGCTACCGGAGCCCTACTAGCCGAGCAGTTCTGTGGCGGCAGAGCGGCGCTCCGCGTCCGTGCGGGCGTTGACCTCGTCCAGGCCGCTGCGGTAGGCGCTGGCTTGCTCCTCACTGTAGTCGGCGCGGTCGAAGCCGTGCTTGTGGCGGAAGGCCTTGAGGAAGTGGTTGCGGTCGCGGTCTAGGGCGTCCTGGCGCTCGACCCAGGTGCCGGTCACGGCTCGCAGGTGGGCTAGCTCGGGTGCGGCGTCCAACCAGATCTGGTCGAAGAGCTCGGCCGCCTTGGGCGTGAGGTCTAGCTCCACGGCGGGCTCGCCGCCGAGACCGCAGTTGGCGGCACCCGGATCCGCGGCGCTCCACAGTCCCTCCCCAGCCTGCGCCCCACGGGAGCGGAAGACCGCTTCCATGAGGTACGCCTCCGCAAGAACGAGGCGTTCTTCGGTGGCGTTGCTGGGCATGGGACGTGGAGAGCTGACTAGCAGTGCTCGTTAAAAGCAGCCGTCAGCTCGGTGGCGATTTGGTCGGGCTGCTTGCCCTCGATGTCCTGGCGGCCGATCATCTTCACCAGCTGGCCGTCCTTCATGAGGGCGATCTGCGGGGAGCTCGGGCGGTAGGGCTTGAAGTACTCACGCGCGCGGGCGGTGGCTTCGGTCTCCATGCCGGCGAAGACGGTCACGAACTGGCCGGGTTTCTTGTCGGAGAGCATGGCCAGGCGCAGGCCCGGACGGGCGCTGCCAGCGGCGCAGCCGCAGACGGAGTTCACAAAGATGAGGGTCGTGCCCTCGGTCTTCATGGCTGCGTCAACGTCGGCGGGGGTTTGGAGTTCCTTGACGCCCAGGGTCGTGAGTTCATCACGCATGGGCTGGACCATTTGGGGATCGTACATAGTTCTAGTTGGTTCCGAGAGAGGGGGGCGTGCCGGGGACTCTAGCCCCGAGTGTGTCTAAAATCTACCGTTGGCGGCAGGGTTAGCTCTGCTGCCTCATTTGAGCCAGCTTTTCGCCATAGGCACGGCCCAGGGCGTTGCGTTCGAGCAGGGCGATCACCTTGTGGTCGTCCTCCGCATCGACCACGGGCACGGCACTGACGCCCCGGCGGGTCATGATGCGTTGCACATCGTGCAGGCTGTCGGTGAGCTTGACCGTGACTACGCCTTCATTCATGAAGTCGCGCACAATGATCATGTCGCCGACCACATCCTCCAGGAAGATGCGGCGCAGGTCCGTGAGGGAGAAGATGCCCACCAGCTTCTCCTGATCGTCCACCACGGGGAAGTGCGTCTCGTGCGAGTCGGCCACGATCTTCATGGCGCCACGTAGGGTGACCTCCTCGTGGATCATGCGCGGCGTGCGAACTTCGGAGAGCACATCCGCCACGCGCACGGATTGCAGCACATCGATGACAAAGTCGCCCACGTGCGCGGGGGACTGCACGGGGCTCCCGACCTGCGCCTGGTACAAGGTCCAGCGCGAAGAGATCAGGATGTGCACCACAGCCACCAAGAGCAGCGGCGCCAGCAGCGCGTAGCCGCCGGTCATCTCCGTCACCATGACCACGGAGGCCACGGGCACCTTGGCTACGCCGGCGAAGAAGCCGCCCATACCCACCAGGGCGAAGGCGCCCGGTTGAATGCCGAGACCGGGGAAGGCCTGGTTTGCGAGCTGGCCAATCAGCGCGCCCACCAGCGCGCCGATGGCGAGAGCTGGCGCGAAGACACCACCCGAACCGCCGGAGGAAACCGAGAGCGAGGTGGCTAGGATCTTGCCCAAGGCCAACGCGATCAGGGCGCCGAAGGCGAGCTCCCCGTGGATCGCTCCATCGATCAAGCCATAGCCGCCGAACATCACGCCGTGCCCTTGGCCGTAGGGCGCGAGGGCTAGGGCCAGCAAACCTAGGAGCAGCCCGCCGATGGCGGGTCGATAGGTACGCGGCACCTTCTTCATCCAACCGAAGACACTGGCTGTGCCGTAGAAGCAACGCACGAAGAGCCAACCCACCAGGGCGCAGACAATGCCGAGGCCCAGGTAGATGATCAGGTGCCGCGGTTCGAAGGAGAGCTGCTCCAAGAGGGCCGCGTCGATGTCGATCACGCGTTCGCGACCGGTGATGGTGGAGAAGGTGGTATAGCCAAAGATCGAGGCGATGATGCAAGGCACGATGGCCTCACCTTCAAATTCGGGCTTCTTGTAGAGCACCTCGGGCATGAAGAGCGCGCCACCGAGGGGCGATCCGAACATGGCGCCGATGCCGGCGGAGGCACCGGAAAGTAGGAATAGGCGCCGATCTCGGTCGGATAGGCCCAGCTTCTGGGCCAGCGTACTGCCGAGGCCCGAGCCCACTTGAGCGATGGGGCCTTCCTGCCCGGCGGAGCCGCCGGTGCCGATAGTTATCGCACTCGCGATGGCCTTGATCGGAATCACGCGGAAACGCACGCGGCCTTTCAAGCGGTGGAAAGAGCGAATGACCGCGTCTGTACCGTGGCCTTCGGCCTCCGGTGCGAAGGTCTCCACTAGGAAGCCCACGGCCAGTCCGCCGAGGGCTGGCAGCAGCACTACCAACCATGCGCGTCCGCCGCTCGCGTCCTCACCCGTAAGTCCCGTGGGCACAAAGAAGGCGTAGTGCTTGAGCAGGTCCGTGATGCCGTGGAATAGCCAGCCCACGAGCCCTCCCGCAACACCGACGAGGGCAGCTAGCACGATCCACTTGGTGAAGTGACCGAAGCGGGCTGACTGAGTCGCGCGTTTCATCCAGCTCGGCGGAGTTGACGTCTCGGACATGGCCTAGCTACTCCGATTCCGGTTCGGATTGGGTGTCCGGATCCGATTGCGGATCGAGCTCTTTTTCGGGCCCCGCATCGGCATCGGCGCTGGGCCAGAGCATGGGGCGTTCGTCGCGCATCTGGTTCAGCACGGCAGTCATGAGCTGCTCCTCGCCGAGCATGGCGATGGCGTCCACGTTCAGCTGGCACACGGCGCAAACGGGGCGCAGGCCGCGGTAACTCATGATGTCGCTGGCCTCGAGCACCACATCCTCGATGCCATACTCGGTGGCATGGGTGGGCACGCCATCTTCATCGAAGCCGAAGAATGACTTCACCTCCGCAGGCGTGCGCCTGCAGACATAGCAGCGATCCTTGCCGCCGCTCTTGTCCATGGCCTCGAAGTAGTGACCGAAGTCTTCGCCAAGGTTGCCTTCGCTCATAGCAGCTCTCCCTCGGGCACGCGCTCCACTTCGAGCGGGCGTTCCGGCCTGTTCGTGATGCCGTAGACCAGTTTGATGGGGGAGTCTATCGGATAGGCTTATACGCGGCAGTAGTATAATTGCAAGTATATGGCTCTGTGGCCCCCAGGGGCGGGTTGTCGCAGCGGAGGGGGGATCCTCAAGGGTTCGTATTATACACGCTCGTACTAATACGAACCCTTGCCACCCTTCGCCTAGGCGCCCTTCTCGAGCCCGTGCAAGTGCACGTCCTGCTGCGGGTAGGGCATGTTCAGCCCGGCCTTGTCGAACTCCACCTTGAAGGAGCGCAGCAGGTCCCAGCGCACGCTGCCCCAGTCGCCGGTCTTGACCCAGGCACGGACCACAAAATTCACGGAGCTGTCGCCGAGCTCGTTGAGCTTGGCCACCGGCTCGGGGTCCTGCAGTACCAGCTCGTGGTCGGCCAGAATCTTGTCGAGCACCTTCTCCGCCAGCTCGATGTCGTCGTCGTAGCTGATGCCCACGGAGAGGTCCACGCGTCGCGTAGGGTTGGAGGTGATGTTGGTGATGGTGTTGCCCCAGACGCTGCTGTTGGGCACGACGATTGTCTGGTTGTCGGGGGTCTTGAGCGTCGTGGAGACGATGCTCATGGACTCCACCGAGCCCTTCACGCCGGAGACCTCGACCACGTTACCCAGATCGAAAGGCCGGTAGAGCAGCAGCATCACACCGGAAGCAAAGTTGCTCATAGTGTCCTGCAGGGCGAAGCCAACCACGAAGCCGACCACACCAAAGGCGGCCAGGAAGGGACCGATGTCGATACCCACCGAGACCATGGCAAACAGGATGCCGATGAAGCCGACCACCTTGCGCGCCATGCCCACGGCGAAGTCGGTCAGCATGCTCGGCGCGTTGACGCGCTGGGAGCGCATAGTGCGTCCGAGGATGTTGCTAGCGATGCGCCCGGCGATGCGCGAGACCATGATGATGACGAGGAAGAGCGCCAGCTTGCCGAGGATGCCGGGGCCTTTGTCGGTGGCCCAATCCTTGCCCTTGTTGACCCAATCCTCGACGAAGCCTACGGGGTTGTCCATGGCTTGTTGGGCAGCGTTGGACAGTGCTTCACTTGCGCCGACGACGCCGTTCTCGGGCTCGGGCTCGGCGGGTTCGACGTCTTGAATGATGGGCTCTTCCCTGGCGACTTCTTCCCCTTCCCCCTGGAATGCGAGTGCGGTGCTAGACGCCGGTCCCAATGCAAACGAGACGAACCAGAGTGCGAGGAGCGCAAGACGGCGGAGAGAGAGTGTTTGGAGCATGGGTGATGAAGTCAGGAATGAACGCAGCGTTCGAGCCGAATGGGGCTCGAACGCTGCTTAAGGTATCGGACACCTCTCGGTCTGGGTGTCCTTCGATTGCTTTCACGACGGAAATCTTGATCAGGTTGTGCTACCTCCGTTTGGACTGACTGGGGTCATTCGATTAGTGCCTCTCCAGGCCACTGCCCCTATATCCGGGCAGCGCTATAACAGCGGTTGCGATATCCGGTTCAATCTTCTGATAACCCCTTCCGGAAGGTCTTGATGATGGGCTCCGCGCGGTACACAGCGTCGACTTCCAAGACCCACGAATCGTCGCTCTCCGTAAGCGATAGGGGCATCCCAAAGGGATCTGCAAATGGGGCAGGTTCGAGGCCTTGGGCCAGGCGTAGAGCGTGGTGAAATATCTGCAGGCGAACGACTGCGTGGCGCGTGATTTGGTTCATGTTCCACCAGTGGTGCGCTATGTAGAGAACTGGCTCTCGTTCGGACCAAACCCTGCGCAACAAGCCCATGAACTCGCTGAGTTCGGATTCCGCGAGCACATGGTTCAGTTCGTCAGCGCGGATGACCGCCTGGGCCCAGCTCGGGCTCCTGCCGAAGAGCCTAGAGAAGAGGCTCTGGCTCTGATCTACCAGTTGCATGGGGTCCTTCATGGCCTGGCGGGCCGCGTGCTCCAACTCGCCGCCAAAGTACGGCCGAGTCGGCATACGCTCGAGCAGCTGTGCAACACCTGCGTCGAGCGCGCTGAGCGATTCGGCGGAGAACATGCCAAAGCCCTCCGCGGCGAGCACCCGCTCGAGTGTCCTTGAGCAGACCTCCGATGCGCCGATCATCTGGTTGATGAAGACCGGCGAGTGCATGTAGTCCTGCGCGATTTGCATGGAGTCCAGCAGCAGCGCGACGCCTTCCGCCTGGTTGCCGGCTTCGAGCTCGGCCACGGCCAGTAGACCGAATAGGTGTACTACCCCCTGGGAGTCCCGCAGCGTGATCGTCAGGTCCGCAATGGGCTTGTCCGGGAAGTACACAGGGCTGATGTTGCTCCTGCGCGCACCCTCGCGCAGGAGAGCCAGTTCCTCTGAGATCAGTGCCGCCAGGCGAACGCTCTCCGTCCTGCGCTGCTCGGGCCCGGCTTCGCAAGCTGCCATGCTCTCGCCGTTGATACTTGCCAGCACACCCTTTGGCTGCGCCTTGAACTTCTCCGCTGCCGCCCAATAACTCTCCCAAGCCAGGCCTGGCTGCGACGGTCCACCAACGGGCACTCTGGATGTGGGCCGCGCCTCACGCTCCGCCTGTAGCTCGCGCACTAGCTCCTCCAAGCGCGGGCTCAGGTCCTCCTGGGTACTGAGGATCCCGAAGGTAGCCAAGAGCAAGAGCAGCGCAGCGCCTGCGATGCGTCGGTTCATGTTGAGCTTCATATGGCTAGCGGTGGAAGGACAGGCTGATGGCGTTGGCATCGCCTACTGCACCGACCTCGAGCAGCCAGCCATCCGCTTGCTCGGTGACCTTGAGCGGCATCTCAAAGGGATCCGCGAAGGGCGCGGGCTCGCGGCCTTGCGCTAGGCGAATGGCGTGGTGCAGCATCTGTAGGCGTACGACTGCCCGGCGCATGGATTGGAACATGCTCAGCCATGTGTCTGTGAGCCGCCTGTCACGGGGTGATGGCTTGCGAGTCGCCCAGTACAGGCCGATGGCCTCGTACGGTGAGACCTGATCGAACTCCTGAGCCAGCTCATACGCTTCGATGAACAACTTTTCGGGCGCAGGCCGGGGTCTCAGAATCCTGGACACGAAGTTCTGGGACATGGACGGGCCTGGTTGTGGGCCCTCCAAGGCGGTGATAGCCACAAGCTCCAACCTGGCGACGAAATTCGGCCTCCTCGGCGCGCGAGCAATCAGCCGCTCTAGGCCGGCATCTAGTGCATTCAGCGCCTCCGGCATAAACAGGCCAAAGCCCTCGTGCTCCAGCACCGCCAGGAGTGAATCGGGGATGACGTCCGCAGCACCGACCATCTGATTGATGATAGAAGGCGAGTGAGAGTGGTCCTGCGAAATTTGCATGGCATCCAGCAGGGTGGCGACACCTTCGGCTTGCTTGCCCGCATCCAGGTCAGCTACGCCGAGCAAGCCCAGCAGATTCGACATGGCCCCGGTGTGGAATACTGAGAGCGTCTGGGTCAGGTCGACATGCTCGGACGATTGGAAGGGACTGATGTCGCGCCTGCGCGCGCCCTCACGGATGAGTGCGAGTTCCACTTGGACCGACAACGCCAGGCGTCGGCTCTCCTTACTGCGCTCGACAGCTCCGGCCAGACAAGCGGCCATGGCGTCATCGCTGATACCGTTGAACAGGCTGGTAGGCCGCGTCTTCAACATGTCCGCCGCTTTCCAGTAGCTCTCCCAAGCCCGGCCCGTCTCGCCTGGCCCGCCCACAGGCTCGCGCGGCTCCGGCCGTGCCGTGAGCTCTACATGAAGCTCGCTCAGCAGCTCCTCAACACGCGGTCTCAGATCTTCCTGCATCGAAGAGACCGCGAAGGCGCCCAATAGCAAGAGCAGCGCGAGGCCTGCGACGCGGCGGGTCGTGATGGATGTCATGGATTCAGCTACCGAGGCGGTCCACTAGATCGGTCACGGTGGCGCGGCGCCGGCCGGTGCCCTTGAGCAGGGATCCGAGCACGTCCTCGATCACTTGGCCACAGTCCTCGACTAGCTCCTCGCCGGCGTCGGTGAGAGTGGCCAGGGAGAGGCGCGCGTCACGTTCAGCCTTGTGAGTCTCGACCATGTGCAGCTTCTCAAGCGGGCGCAGGGCGCGCGTGACACCGGAGGGCGTCAGGCCAACCTGCTCGGCTAGGTCCACGCGCGAGAGGGCCCCGCTGGGGGAGCTAGCCAGGGACTCGAGCAGGCGGTACTCCGCAAAGCTAACGCCGCGGATGCCAGAGAGATTAGCGTCGAGGGTGTGCTCAAGTCGACCCCAGGCATCGGCTAAGGTTAGGGCGAGGGCGTAGTGGCTGTTCATGGTTGGAAGCGTACTCGATACGTGATCGCTCATGGAGTTATCCAGTGATTTCTTGAGCTTGCGAGTTCATGCGCACGGGGTCAGGCACAAACCGCCCGAACTCAGCAGGCGCCTTCGGCGCCTTGATCTCGAAGTTCCTGTCCAGGCGCCAGGAGCGGTTGGTGGAGGAGATCCACCGCTTGGCCTACGATGACCGGCTCGGACGCGTGCAGACGAACCTGCATATGGTCATCCGTGAGTTGGGCGCGCTTGGCGATCTGTGCAATGAGGGG
>JBLIOL010000228.1:0-9432 GCA_047639615.1 Planctomycetota bacterium
AGCAAGCTGGGTTGGAAGCAGCCGGATGTGCTGCGCAGGGTGGCGCGTTGGTACGGGGTTTTCGGGCAGCCGGAGGCCGCGATTGCGGCCTTGGATAGGGTCCTGCGGCTCGACTCCGAAGATGTGACCAGCGCCCGTAGCTTGGGCAACCTGCTCCTGCAAGTGGACCAGAGCGAACGCGCGCGGGTGCAACTAGAGCGGGCTTGGCGAGCGGCGCCAGCGGCGGATCGCATGTCGATCGCGGAGGAGTTGTTCGCGACCCTCGGCGACGCTGTGCAGACCGATCGAGTCCTACTAGATATGGTTGGGCGCGCCCGCAAGCGGATCTACGACCGTGGCCTGAGCTTGCTCTCCAGCCAGTTAGCCCTGCGCGCGAAGCGCCCGGAGTTGAGCTGGGAGCTCGCCACTGAACAGCTCCGGCGCCGCCCGCGGGATCTGGAATTCTTGCACGTGCAGGCCCGCGCGGATTTGCGTCTGGGGGAGGTGGAAGCAGCCTTGAAAACCGTGCGCCTGCTGGTGGAGTTGGGCGCTGACGCCGATGAACTCGTGTTCGAACTCGTGCCCGAAGTTCAGGCCAGTGGCGGCAGTGCGGGAGTGTGGGATCTAGGGGCGCTGACCCTGAACGCGGCGGCGCTAGGTGATCGCTTGGTGCGCCAGGGCCACCAGCAACGTGCCCTCGATCTGATGCGAGGAGCTGTGCAGGAACGCGGTCTGGAGTCGCAGCCCGAGTTGGTTCGACTGCTGGCCACGATGCACCGCTACCTGGACAATCCAGAGTTCGGAATCTCGGTATTCGAAAGGCTCGAAGCCCTGGATGGCCCCACGGTGGTGAGTACCCACCGCTTGGGCTTGTTCTTCGCTCGCGCCGGTGGGGTGCAGGAAGCCCTGGCCTGTGCGGAGCGTCTGCAGCGCCTTGGCGCTGCCAAGAGCCTGATCGATAGTTTCTTGACCACTACCAAGTTGCAGGAAGCGTGGTCGAAGCGTTAGCTGGTCCTCTCGCGTAAACCCAATACCTAGCCAACATGCTCAGCTCGCTCGCTCGCTCGTGGCCCTTAATCCTCGCACTCGTCATGCCGGCCAGCGGCCAGCGTGGCGAGGCGACCACCCTTGCCGGGATGCTGGAACTCCCGGATGGATCAGCGGCGGTTGGAGCGCGGGTGGAGGTTCGCGGTAGTCCCGGCGGCCGTTCGAGGCTCTCTGGTGCGCCGCAGGGCTGGCGCAATCCGGCTCCGGTCCAGACCGACCACGAGGGCCGCTACTCGATCACCTTCTTCGCGCCGGAGGCTTATCAATTTCAGATGGACGCCATCCTCGGGGTGTATCCCGTGGAGGGTTGGCGGTGGTCGAAGCTCCCCCCGAGCCACGTGGACTTGGGCATCGTGGCTTTCCAAGAGCCTTGCTTTGTTGTGGGGCACTTGGAGGACGAACACGGGCAAATCCTGGTGGATGGTTGGTTTGTGACCGGCTGCAGTTTGGAGGCTGATGGTTCAGAGAATCGGCCCGCCAAGCTGAGTTCCGTGCCGGATCCCGCTAGCGGGGAGTATCGGCTGGGACCGTTTCCGCCCGGGATGGTGGAGCTCATCATGGGTAATTCTATCGAGGCCAATGCGGCGTCCTTCCTGGTTGAAGCGAAGCCTGACGGGCCCGCGCGGCGTGTCCTGAAGTACGTAGGCCTTGACCCGTTCCGGCGGGTCAAGGTGGAGCTGCACTCCAAGCCCGCCTATCGGGCCGGGACGGATCCTCGATTGGAGTTGGTGCTGCTGGATTCCGATCGGGCGGTGTTGCGGGTGGGGCAATGGACCGTTTCCGGGGGTTGGATCGCTAACTTCTTGGATGTTCCCACGGGGGAGTACGAAGTCGAGCTGCGGGACACACGCTACTTGCCGCAGCGCCTGACTGGCGTTGAACCCGGTCGGGCCTACAGCATGCAGTTGCGGGGTTCTGCTGCGCTCCAACTGACGGTGCTCGATCCGCAGGGGAAGCCTCTGGATGCTTACGGCCTTCGGCTGGATTACCAGCAGGTCGAAGCCTATCCGAGGGAGTTCGAGTTGCGGCCCGATGGTACGCCCGCTCCCGTTGATGGGCGCGTGGGCGGCATCGTTCCCGGGCGGATTCAAATTGAGGTCCGCGAGCCGGGTGGCGCCAAGCTGCAGCACCTGGTCGGAGACCTGGCGGCGGGCGAGACGCGCGCGGTCAGCGTGCGCTTTGAAGAGTGGGGACCGTTGCAGGGCCGGGTGTTTGACGCCGCCGGGGAGCCGGCGGCGGGAGTCCGGGTGGAGTACACGCGCGGCGCCTACCCCGGGCTGTCGGCGGGGAGCAGGAGAACGTTCCGGACCTCCATTGGCATTGTGCAGATCGGCCCGATCGAGGGCGCGCTGCTCACGGATAACCAAGGCCGCTTCCAGCTGAAGAACCTCCAATTCGGCCAATGGACCCTGGGCGCGGTGGTTAGGGGTGCCCTCCTGGACCAGATCACCATCCAGCATGCTTCCGATGCTGGGCCCCTGCGCTTGGACTTGCCCGCTAACGCTGAGGTGCATGGCCGGCTGGTGTGTCCACCCGATATGGATGCAGGGACAATCTCGGTGACGGCCAGGGGCACGGACGCGGGCACTGGCGGTCGTGCCCCGCTGGCGGTCAGGGTCCAACCGGATGGCAGCTTCTCCCTGCCGGGGCTCTGGGCTGGACGCAATCAGTTCTCCTTCATGCAAGAGGTGGATTACGGGCGCAAGGATCTGACCCTAACCTCACTTTGCTCAACTAGCTTCGAACTCGTTCCGGGGGCTCAAACCCTCGTGATCGAGCTGGCGGACTTCATGCCAGCCAGCTACGCGATCAACGTTCGTCTTGGGGCCGAAGTTATGGAGGGAGGACGTGTCGTTCTGACTCGCGTGACCCCCCTCCCGGGCATGGGCCCTGTCGGCTCTCATTCCGCACCTATGGGACACCGGGCCACGACCGATTCACTGGGCATGGCAAAGTTCTGGCACCTGGCTCCCGGCACGGCCTTGCGCGTGCTCGTGAAAGATCCAGCGGGTGCTTGGTTGGCGGCCGCTCCCATCGAGATCACACCCAAGGGAAACGAGCAGGGTGTCTTGAGCTTGGAGCTTGAACTGTTGGAGCGCGAGTTGTTGTTGCTCGACGCTGGCGGCCAGCCTCTAGCCAACACGGCGTTCGGCTGGGCCTGTTTCGGCTACAGCTTGCCCGGTTGCCGGGCCCGAACCGACCAGGACGGCAAGGCCACCCTGCGCATCCCGCGGGGCAGCTACGGGCTGTTCCTCGGCTCCTCCAAGTCCCCGCGCGAAACACCATTCCTATGGGAGCCCGGCGCTGGCTCCCTCGCCGTTCGCTGGCCCTATCCGCGCTAATTCGCAACTCACCCCTCGCCAAGACAATCCCATGCTTCGCTCCTTGCTCTGCTTCGGGACCGCCCTTGTTCTCCTAGCTCTACCCGCTGCAGCTCAGTCGAACGAAGCCACCACGGTCTGCGGGACGCTGGAACTGCCGGATGGGACTCCGGCGGCGGGTGCGACCATCGCGATCAGGGGTTGGAGTACTTATAACCGACGTACTCAGCTCCAAGCCGCTCTGATGAATTGGAAGAGCCCCGATCCAGTTACTGCGGACGAGCAGGGGGCCTTCACGATTAGCTTCCCCGTGCCGCGGTCCTACCACTTCATGTTGGACGCGACACTGACGGGATTCCCCACGGAGCGTTGGCGCTTTAGCAGCCTGCGTCCCGGGGGCACCAAGGACCTGGAGACGGTGAGCTTCCAGGAGCCATGTTTTGTGGTCGGGCACATCGAGGGGGGGAACGGCGAGATTCTGGTGGATGGCTGGGGTGTCTCGGGAAGCAGCCGAGTAGACCGCGGTCGGGAGCGCAGTCCGGCCAGTCAGAGCTGCGTACCCGACGCCGCGAGCGGAGAGTTTCGTATCGGTCCCTTTCCCCCAGGACTGGTGGCGCTCTACACCCGCTCGACGATCATGGCTCGAACGGAGCAAGTCCAGGTGCGGGCCATGCCCGGTGATCCTGTGAGGGTGGTGCTCAAATACACGGGGCCGGACATGCGCCGGAGGGTGGTGTTCACGTGCTCCTCCTCGCCCTACCAGGGTTTCAAACTCGAAGGTCTGCCCAATGGAGTTCAGGCTTCCGGGGAATCCACTCTGGTCCTGATGGATTCCGACGGCGAGGTCCTGCAGCACGCCAAGAAGGTAGAGAGGTCGAGTCGAGACTGGGAGTTCACCGGGGTGGGGCCGGGCGAGCACGTGGTTGAGCTACGCGATTCCCGTTTCCTCCCCGAACGCCTCGATACGGTGATCGCGGGGCAGGCCTACAGCCTGCCCCTGGTGGGGGCTGCGAGTCTGCAGCTGACGGTGCTCGACCAGCAGGGCAAGCCCCTCCAAGCCTATGGTCTGTGGGTTGGGTACGAGGGCGTGAAGTTCAGCCCCAGCGAGTATCAGGTGCGATCGGACGGCACTCCCGCCCCAGCAGATGGAATGGTGACGGGGGTTGTTCCCGGCAACATTCTGATCGAGGTGCGCGGACCCGGCGGCCTCGCGTTGCGGCAAGCTGTGGGCGAGGTGGTTGCGGGTGAAACGCGCCATGTCAGCGTGCGCTTTGGCGCGAGTGTGCCTCTGCTGGGGCGAGTGCTCGACGCCGCGGGTAAGCCGGCGGCTGGAATTACTGTGGAGTTCACCCGCGGGGCCTATGCAGGATCAGCTCTCGGTATCTCAACCTCGATCAGAACTCAGAACGGCACGATCCGCATCGGCGGAATCGAGGGTTCCCTACAAGCCGATGAGCAGGGTGCCTTTCGAATCGAAAACCTGGACGCGGGCCCCTGGACCCTGCGCGCCATAAGGTCGCCTCTGGCGTGGGCTACGCTAACCACCAAGAACCTGGCCGAGAGTGGTCCTGTGCAGCTGGTGTTGCCTGCCATGGGAGAGTTAGCGGGCGTACTGCGTCTCCCCACCGACTACGACACCGCGAACCTGATTCTGCGTGCTGTTCCAGCCGACCTCACAAGAGGGGAGCGCATTCACGTGAACGACTACTCGCTGGATTCCACCAAGGTCGAGGCGGACGGCAGTTTCCGTGTGGTGGGGCTGCCCTACGGGGAGATTCAACTGACGATTCAATTCCATCGGGACAATGGCGACGGGTCCAGATCTAGACAGCAGGTTCATTCGAGCCGGATTGAGCACAAGTTCGGGACTCCACCCGTGGAGCTGGACCTGAAGGAGAGCCTGCCGGCCAGTATCCACGTCACGGTGCTCGCCTCAGGCAAGCCTCTGCAGGGCGCCGGCGTGTCTTTTTCCTATGGCGGCTTACTGTCTAGATCTCGATCAGGTAGCAATCGCCCGGCTCTACTCGGGCTGTTCCCTACCTTGGATGCCGTCGGGAGCTTCACACTGGAGGGAGTAGACTTGAACCAGCCCAATCGTGTTTTCTTGCACGGGCCAGGCTACACGTGGTTATTTGGCATCCCACAAGTCTTCACTCCCAAGCACTACGGGCTGCTCGAGTGTCGTGTTGAGCTGGAGCTGGTGGAGCGTGAGCTCTTGCTGATCAGCGCAGCCGGCGAACCTCTGCCGAACACGGGATTCGGGTGGGCCTCGTGCGGCTATACCTCGCCCGGCTGCCGGGGACGAACGGATTCGAATGGCAAAGCCACCCTGCGCATGCCGCGGGGGGACTACGAGCTCTTCGGGAGTCCCCCCAATTCCGAACTCGAAACCAGCTTTGAGTGGGGGCGCGGCGACGGGCCCCTCATCATTCGCTGGCCGGCTCCGCGCTGAGTTGCCATTCACCCCTCGCTAAGACAATCCAATGCTTCATTCCTTGCTCTGCTCCTGGACCGCCTTCGCTATTCTCGCCATGCCCGCTGCAGCTCAGGCGGACGAGCCCACTACGCTCAGCGGAATGCTGGAGTTGCCGGATGGCACTCCGGCGGCTGGTGCAACGCTCACGATCAAGGGCTGGGGCGCCAACAGCCAACGTACCCAGGCCTTCGGCGCCCCGAAGAATTGGAAGGATCCCGATCCCGTGACTGCGGACGAGCACGGGGCCTTCACCTTTAGCTTCCTCGCTCCGCGGGCCTACCAGTTTGTGTTGGATGCGGACCTTGGGGAGTACCCCACGGAGGGTTGGCGTTGGAGCAGCCTGGAGCCCGGCGGTACCAAGGATTTGGGAACGGTGAGCTTCCGGGAACCCTGCTTTGTGGTCGGGCACATCGAAGGCCGGGATGGCGAGATCCTGGTGGACGGCTGGCGGGTGATGGGGCGCAGTCTCGTTCGCGATGGTCGCGAGCGTAGTGCGTCGACCCTGCATGCCGTTCCCGACAAGGCCAGCGGCGAGTTTCGTATCGGCCCCTTCCCTCCTGGGTCGGTGGAGTTCTACACCCGCTCGACCATCAAGGCTCGAACCGGGAAGCTCAAGGTACAAGCCAAGCCCGGTGAGCCCGTCAGTGTGGTGCTGAAGTACGAGGGGCCGGACATGCGCAAGCGGGTGGTCTTCAGCACCTACGCCTCGCCGTACTACGGGTTTGATCTCAAAGGCCAGTCCTATGGAATCCGGGAGGCCGAGAATTCCAATCTGGTCCTGCTGGATCCCGATGGCGTGGTTCTGCAGCACGCCAAGCATGTGCAGGGTACGAGCCAAGACTGGGAGTTCACCGATGTGGGGCCGGGCGAGCACGTGGTCGAGCTGCGCGATCCTCGTTTCCTCTCCAAACGCTTCGATGCGGTGGTGGCAAGTCAGTCCTATCGCCTGAACCTGGTGGGGTCCGCGAGCCTGCAGCTAACGGTGCTCGATCAGGAAGGCAGCCCCCTCGAGGCCTATGGTCTGTGGGTGGGGTACGAGGGCGTGAACTTCAGCCCCAACGAGTATCGGGTGCGATCGGATGGCACTCGGGCTCCCGTGGATGGACTCGTGACGGGGGTCGTTCCCGGCAACATCCTGGTCGAGCTGCACGGTCCCGGTGGCACCAAGTTGCGGCACGCCGTGGGCGAGGTGGCTGCGGGCGAAACGCGCGAAGTTAGCCTGCGCTTTGGAGCGAGTGTGCCTCTGCTGGGGCAAGTGCGCGACGCCGCCGGAAAGCCAGCGGCTGGGATTACCGTGGAGTACACGCGCGGGGCCTACGCCGGCCTGGCTAATGGTGGCAGTGCCTCGATCGGTTCATCGGAGGGCGTGATCCGCATCGGCGGAATCGAGGGATCCTTGCAAACCGACGAGCAGGGTGCCTTTCGCATCGAGAATCTGGACGCTGGGCCCTGGACCCTGCGCGCCCTAGGATCGCCTTTGGCGTGGGCGACGGTGACCACCAAGAATGTGGCCGAGAGTGCCCCGGTGCAGCTGGTGTTGCCGGTCATGGGGGAGCTGCGTGGGGTGTTGCTCTTCCAACCCGGTTTTGATCCCACGAAATTGATTGTGCGTGCCGCTCCCGCCGACCTCCCTCAGGCAGAGCGTGTTCTCTTGAACGGCTACAGGCCTGATCCCACCACGGTGAAGGCAGACGGCAGTTTCCACGTGGTGGGTTTGCCCTTCGGACAGGTTCAGGTCACGGTTCACTCTCAGCGTGACAGCGGCAATGGGTACTCTTCTACCCAGCAGATCTATGTGAGTCGGATTGAGTTCGAACTCGGGACTCCACCCGTGGAGTTGGACCTGGAAGAGATCCTGCCGGCCAGTATTCACGTCACGGTGCTCGTCTCGGGGAAAGCGATAGAGGGCGTTGGCGTGTCTTCCAGCTTTGGTGGTTCCATGGCCGGATTCCGACCCGGGGCCAAGCGCCGAATACCAAACGGCCAGCGTCAGGCCTTGGATGCCGCCGGGAGTTTCACCCTGGAGGAAATCTCCTTGAACCGGCCCACTCGCGTTTTCTTGTACGGGCCGGAGGACACATGGCTATTTGGCCTTCCGGAGGTTTTCACTCCCACGCGCCGTGAGCTGATCGAGTGTCCAATCGAGCTGGAGATGGTGGAGCGTGAGTTGTTGCTGCTCAACGCTGCTGGCGAGCCCCTACCGCGCACGAAGTTCGGTTGGGCCTCGTACGGCTTCAGCTTGCCCGGCTGCAAGGCCCGCACGGACCAGGATGGTAAGGCCACCCTGCGCCTACCTGGAGGCAGCTACGGGCTGTTCCGCCGCTCCCTCGAGTCGAAGGGGGAAACCGCCTTCGACTGGGCTGCGGGGGACGGTCCCTTGCGGGTCGTGCTGCCGGAGCTAGAGCAGGACTAGCGCTTGTAGATCGCCACGCCGAAGTTGGAGCTGGTGAGCGGTAGGGCGCCGAAGACAGCTTCGCGTTGGTAGTTCTTGCGCACCCAGTCGTAGAGCTGCTCGCCGTAGTGGGTGCCGAAGTAGGGGAAGCCGTACTCGCTCGTGTCCTTGTGCACGATGGCGATGAAGTCGGGGGCGCTGCTCTTGAGGCTAGCGAGCATGGCTGACTCTCCGAAGAGCAGTAGCTCGGGCGGCATGAAGTTGATGTAGGGCGTTGGGTTCACGCGCCGCAGCTGGTAGTTGAGCATCACGCCTTCGGGCATGACCAGCAGGGTGTGCTCGGCGTCCATATTTGTGCGCAGCCACTCGAGGCTCTGCTGCAAGGGCTCGCCTAGCTCGGGGATGGCCTGTAGGCGGTCGGCATCGAAGCCGACGGTTGTTGCTTGCACGCGCAGGTTGCGTGCGGAGCGCAGCAGGTAGGAGCTGGCCAGTACGACCCAGAAGCCGATGGCCAGGGTGCGCAGGCGGCGCGCATCGCGCAGGGACTTGCGGCTGAGCCAGGCGGGCAGGTCGCAGGTGCTGAAGCCTACGGCTAGGAGCGTCGCGGGCAAGGCGAGCACGAAGCCGTAGTGATAGAAGTGCACGTTGAGCAGCACCTTGAAGAGCATTGCACCGGCGAAGGTGGCGAGACCTGCGCGTAGGGCTAGGCGCGGGGTGTCAGCGTTGCGGCGCGGCAGTCCGCGCAGCAGGGCTACGGCTCCGAAGAGCAGCGCCAGTAGGGGCAGCGGTCGCGCTAGGCTTGTCCAGGGCACGTTCAAGAGGAAGAGCGCGTGGGCGAGCATGCTCAGGCCGGCGTAGGCGACTTGGGTTGCCTTGCGGCCATAGGGGTTCGGGATGTTCGCGCGCGTGATCAGCCGGATGAACGCATACCAGGCGCCGAAGTACACGGCGTAGCGTCCGACCGCACGCAGCATGGCCTGCAGGTAAATATCCGGCGCGGCGAAACCCGACATGGCGCTGTAGAAGGGTAGGGCGCGCACCTCTTCGTTCATGAGGTGCGGCCATGCTCCGAGGACTCCTTGCAGGGCTTCCTGCGCGGGCAAATCGGCGTGCAGGCGGAACCATGCGGCAGCGGGTAACACCAGTGCGCAAGCTATGGCTAGGCCGGCCGCGGCGGCGGCTTGGCGCAGGCTGCTCGAGCCCATGATCCAGAGCAT
>JBLIOL010000229.1:0-9278 GCA_047639615.1 Planctomycetota bacterium
TCTGCAGATTGGCCAGGAAGCCCTCGTACGCTTCCAACGTGAGGGCATCGCCGCCGGCAAGTTCAACCACCCCGGTGCGATTCAGATCTTCGACTTCGACGTGGAGGGCAAGGACACCTGGTACCTGGCCATGGAGTACGTGGAGGGGCGCACGCTCAAGCAGTACCTCCTGGACAAGGGCGCGCTCGACGCGCCCGACGCCATGGACCTCGTGGCGCAGATCTTGAGCGTGCTCGCGGAGGCCCACCGCCAGGGCATCGTGCACCGCGATCTGAAGCCCGAGAACATCATGATCAGCACCTCCGCCACGGAGGAAGCCACGGTCAAGGTGCTCGACTTTGGCCTGTCCAAGCTACTCGATCAGCCCGAGAACTCGGGCATGATGACCCAGACCGGGCGCATCATGGGCACGCCCATGTACATGTCGCCCGAGCAGTGCTCCGGGCGCGAGGTGGATCACCGCTCGGATCTCTACTCGGCCGGCCTGATCCTCTTCGAGCTGCTGACGGGTAGCACGCCCTTCCAGGCCGAGAACCTGACCGAGTTGCTGGTCAAGCACCTCAATGAGGAAGCGCCCTCGCTCTACGCCTCAAACCCGGATCTCATGATCCCTGCGGGCATGGAGGGTTTCCTCGAGCAAGCGCTCGCGAAGAATCCCGATCAACGCTTCGCCAGCGCGACGCAAATGCTCGACGCTCTCGAGGACGTCGATCTCGAGCGCATGGGCAAGGCGCGCCGCACTTCCCTTGGTCGTACGGGCTTCGGCAAGACCGCCATGGGCCACGCCGTTGCAGAGGCTGGCTCTTCCAAGACCAAGCTTGCGGCTGGCGTCATCGGTCTGCTGCTTCTAGCCGCCGGTAGCGTTTGGTACTTCTCCGGTCCGGGGCCGCGTCCCGAGCTAGCGCGCCTCAGCCTGCAGGACGCCGAGCTTCTGACCAACGAGGAGAGCCACTACCTCGGACTCCTAGCCGAGACCCGCCGCTCCCTGCGCAACCGCGAATTGGAGGTGGCCTTGGTGCGTATCGGCGACGCACTCGCACTCCCCTGCCGCGACTCCGAGGCCTATCTGCTGCGCGCCTTTGTCTACAGCGCCAAAGGTGATCTCGACACGGCGCAGGCCGACTACCTGGAAGCGCTGGTGCTCGACCCTAACTACGTCGAGGCGCACTGTGCCCTGGGCTGGATCGCACTCGAGCGTGACGACATCAGCGCTGCCACCGAGCAGTTCGAGCAAGCCGTCGCCGTCAACGCAGACTCACCGCACGCCCTGGCCGGCTCCGGCGCACTGAACTTCGAAGAGGGCGACTTCGCCGCCGCCGCGGAACAACTGCAACGGGCCTGCGCCATGGGCCTGCCCCTGCCGCGCGGCCAGGAGTATCTGGGCCGAACGCTCCTAGCACTCGAAGACTATGACGCCGCCGTAGCCGCCTTCACTCAGGCCAAGCGCGAGGACGCACGCTCCTGGCGCTCCTACGCCGGACTGGGCGAGGCTTACCTTGCCTTGGAGCGCACCGAGGACGCCGAAGCCCAATGGCTCGAAGCTATCAGTCTCAGGCCCGGCGCCTGGGAGCTGGAGCGCAGCCTGGCCTCGATGCTGGTCAACTTGGGCCGGCACGCGGACGCCAAGGAGCACGTGGAGGCGGGACTCACCCGCCAGCCGAAGGATGGACAGCTGCACATCCTCAAGGCACTCGTAGCGGCCGAAGCCGATGAGCCGGCGGAGACCGTCATCGAGTACCTCGAGGCCGGAGTCGGCTTCGGAGCCGCGGACACTTCCCTCCACCAACTGCTCGGCCTGCAGCTCATGAAACTCGGCCGCAACACCGACGCCATCAGGCAATTCCGCGCAGCCATCGCCCTCGACGACACCAACGCCAACGCCCACAAGGACCTTGGCCTAGCCCTAGCCGCGGGCTTCCAATACGTGGACGCCGCCACCGAGCTAGAGCGCGCCGCACAGCTGCAGCCGGATGACGGCTACCTGCGCCTCTCCCTCGGCATCCTCTACATGGATTTCATCGGTGGCGACGCCAAAGCCCTCGACCACCTCAAGGCCTACACCGCCCTAGGCGGCGACGACAGCCGGGTACCCGGCTGGATCGCGCGCCTCGAGGGCTAAGCGCTAGTGCCCACGGTCGGAGCCTTCTAGTTCCCCAAGGACTCTCGCGCGCGACGGTGGCTACTCGAATTCGCACTCGAGGAAACCCTCCAAGAGGGCTTCGCTCTGCTCATCCAAGTAGAGGCTAAAGGGCAGACTGTCCACGGAGGTCCCGCGCACGGAGGCACGCAGGAATTCGTCGAAGGGTGCGAGGGGTAGCGACTCCCCTTCCAGGCGGCGCGTGTCTTCGTTGAAACGCAGTAGGTAGCTGAAGAGCATGCCGAGCTGAATGAAGCGCGCGTGGGGATCGCTCGGGTAGGCGCTGAGCGACTCCGAAGTCAATTTATCGAAGGGCACCAAGCGGCCCTCCTGCTTGAGAGTCGCGAGCTCGCGCACCCCGTAGCCGAAGTCCCAGAAGAGTGCGAAGTAGCTGGCGAGGCCCTCGCTCACCCAGACCGGTACCTGGCCGCGGAAGTTCTGGCCCAGGTAGTGGTGAACGACGTTGTGCGTGATCCACATCTGCGTGCGCGTACGACTGGCGTCCAGGTAGGTGGCGATCGGCTGCTCCGGATGGCCGGTGGCGTAGAAGCCTCCGAGAATCGAGGAGTGGTGCTCGCCGTGATCGTTGCCGAAGGTGTTGTAGGCCGCGCGATCCGCTAGCAGAAAGATCGGACAAGCATCGCCCTGACGGTCGGGACCCTCCAGCAGCTCCTTTATGAAGCCGCGCATGCTCTCCTGCCCTTCGAGGATCTCGAGACCCAGGCTGCGGCTGTGGGTCGTGCGCACGCTGAAGTTCTCGCCCTCCACAATCCACGCGTCATCCCAAGTGGAGTGATCTTCCCACAGGTCCGTGCGGCGCTCGAGGCCCGCCTGCTCCTGCTTGAGGATCTCGGCAATGGCATCCCAATAGGCGCGCTCCGAGGGAGCCACCTCCGCCGGAACGATGCCGCGCAGAGCCAGTAGACCACTACTTAGCAGGAGAGCGCTCACCAGCGCCCACAGGGATCGAGTACGAACTGTCATGCGGCCGCAGGCTAAGGCACCGACGAGATTGGAGGCACTAGAAACCCAGTCAGGTACCAGAGCCCATACACGTCGGATCTGTCGATCACGCTTGCGCGCGGCAGCAGCCCGGATGAACCCACGCTCACTTTCCGCTGAGGCAGGTGCTAGCGGTAGCTCTGTCCCTTGGGGCTCAGAGCAGCGCCGGCCTTCCAGTTCAGCGCCCCGCCAGAATGCCTAACCGCCACCAGGGGTCCGCCAGGGCCGTTATTGGAAGAAATCGTCACCAGCAGGGCCACTTTTCATACAACTGGATAAATAGATTCACAGCTGCCCCGCAGGCCCCAGCAAGTCGATGACGGACACCCAAGACGGAAGACACGAGCGCTCGGAAGCCACCCGCGCGAAGCTCCTGGAAGCGGCCGCGAGCCTCTTCGCCGAGCGCGGCTACAAGGGCACCACCCTCGACGCCATCGCGGCCGCGGGCGACAGCCACCGGGCCCTGGTGCGCTACCACTTCAAGCACAAGCAAGGCCTCTACAGCGCCATCCTGCGCGAGGCCATCGAGCTAGGCATGACTTTGCTCGCGCCCGTGCAACAGAGCAGCGACTGCGCCGCAAGGCGCCTCTCCGCTTTCATCGACGCCCTCGGCGAGCTCCTCGACCGGCGCCCCCACTTCGGCCCGATCATCACGCGCGAATGGATGTCCGGCGGCGCACACATGGAGCCCGAGGTAATGGCTGCCCTGCTCGGCTTCTTCCAAGCCGACAGCGCCATCCTCGAACAAGGCAGTGCCAGCGGCGAGTTCCGCGCCCTCGACACGCACTCCGCTCACCTTGCCCTCGTGGGCAGCCTGGTCTTCTTCCAAGTCTCCCGTCCCGTGCGCGAGCGTCGCGAGACCGACCTCGGCCTAGCACCCCTCGCCAGTTCCGATCATCTGCAAGTGGTTAAGTCGATCTTCCTCCGCGGCCTCAGGCCCTAAACCCACCATATACCGATCCATCGTCCTAACCTTCCTCTGCGGCGCCTCGGTCAGCGCACTGTCCGCAAGTCTGACCGCCTCTTAGCAACCCCACACACGCGCGCCTAAGGTGGAAGAAGTCGAAGCCATGCTGCAGGAGTTCGTCGAGGACTACCGCTTTGACCCCACCGCCGCAGCGGTCACCTTCGGCATCGAGGTGCGCGACGCTAAGCCCTCCAAGTGGCACGTGGTCGTAGGCGATGCAGGTGCGGCTCTGGACGGCCGCGAGATCAGCCTACTGCCCGGCATCCCCGAAGCCCCCATGGCCTAGTTCACCACCGACATGGAAACCCTAGGCCTCCTCCATAGCGGCGAGCTCGCCAGCCTGACCGTCATGGGCAAGGCCTTCAGCACGGACTTTGCGCCACTCGACATGCTCGACACAGGCGGCTATTCCCCGAACGCCGAAGAGCAAGATCACATGACTCGGCTCGCCTTCCACTTCTGGACGCGTGGCTTCCCTGAGGTGATCAACTTCGGTGCCAAGGAGAGCACGCGCTTCTTGCACGGTGCCGACGGCACGCTCTTCTACTACCAGAAGGGCTTCCGCTCCGGCTACTTCCAGATCGAACCCGGCCAGCACGTGAACGCGGACAATAACTCGAAGACCAACCCCCTCCCGAGTCTATTCATCATGACTCGCGGCAGCGTCATGGCCCTGCTGGGCGATGTGGAGTGCCAACTGCAAGCGGGCGAGGCGATCGTGATCAGCCCAGGCGTTAGCCACTAATTCTGGATCGCCGAGGACGCCGAGGAAGGCGCCGAAGGCTTCCTGATCATGTTCGGCGAGGGCGCCTAGTCCCCGATCATGACTTCGGCCACCTGCCCCGCACGCAGGTCCACGAACCGACTGTCCATGCGCCAATCGGCGTCCACCGTGCGAATCTCAATCATCCCCAGCGGGAGCGTGAGCAGCACGTCCGGCGCTTCTTCCCCCAAGGACCCGTAGTCCAAGAAGGCTCCCTCGCAGAAGACACCGAAGGCCACCCAGTTCGCGCGCTCAGCCTTGAGCACGCGCAGCTGCCCGCCGGCGCCCAAGTGCATGGAGACTTCCTTCACGGCTCCTCTGGCTCGCCCGCCGAACTACGCAAACGCGCCAGCCAGGTCTCCTGCACCAGATCCTCAGCCGCCTCCGGATCACTCACCAAGCTACGCGCCACCTGCCGTAGCCAGGCGGTGTCGGCGAAGAGCTGCTCAGGAGTGATCGGTTGCGGTTCCACGTTTCACATGCTCTGTCCCCAGGGACGCCCGCCACGGGAACACGTTCTTCGGATTCTCTCGAGAACTACCCAGATCGCTCCCAAGGGCCGCTCTAGCCGCCCTTCGGGTTGTCGATGGGCAAGTCGACGACGAAGTGCCCGCCCCCATCGGAATCTTCGATCACCACGGTCTGGCCGAGATTCAACTCGCGTAATCCAGACTTGCCGGACTGCCAGCCAGCGCGCGTGTCGTTGAAGTACACCCGGCTGCTGATGGCCACGGCCCACAACTCATAGCGTCCGGGCCCCGGAAAGCGGAGCTCCAACTCCTTCCCCTCCGCCAGACTGTCATCCAAACGCACGACCCCGAACTCAGGCACGCCCCCGAGCTTCGACGACCGCCTCAGCTGCAGCTTCAGCCCAAGGCCCTGCGGCGTCCATTCACGTACTTGCTCCACGCGCAAGTGCGCTCGAATCCCACGCTCCAGCTGCAGCCTGACCTTCCTGGAATCAAGCACCCGAACCTGGCCTGGGCGATAGCCCGGCGCATGTGCCCAGATCCTCAGCGGAACTCCCCTGGGCAGGGTCAAAATGCCAACGTCCCGATGCATGGTCGGACGTATCAAGACTTCGCCCTGCTCGGTAAACACACAAAGCTCCACCGAACCGATCGAACGCCCCTCTGAATCTGTGACCAGCAGCCCGGTTCGCACGAAGAGACTATCCAGCTGCATGCCATCCAAGCGCGGATCCCGAGTGAGCTCCCCCATGACCGCCCGAACGCCGTGCACAGCCAGGAGTGTGGACGGCCCTGTGACCAATTGGACAGCGTAGAAACCGTCCTCAAGGCCATCGAAGAGAAAGCGCCCCTGCGCATCGCACCTGGTTTCGGTGGCGAAGCGCTGCGGTCCTTCGCCCAGCAAGCGAATCGACAGCCCCATATTCCCGTACTCCGGGTGCAGCAGCAAGCGCCCGGCTATCTGCCCCCCAGGCCCGATCACGAGCACGGCCGGCGCGTCCCCCCCGCGCGCATGGACCAGGTCACGCTGCACCCAGTCCGCTTGCATGCTCTCCAGTTCCAAGGCCGTGGGCAGCGCTCCAAAGCGCCGGCCCTTGGAACTCGGCGCGATCGCCCGCAGCTCGAGCAACATGCCCTCCGGCGCTTCGATCCGAAAGTTCCCCAAGGAGTCTGTTCGGGCACCACCGATGGTCCCCGTTCCGCGGTTCCCCAGCATCACACGGGAACCATGAACCCTCACACGGGGCACCCCGCGCCCATCCAAGTCCTGCACCTGGCCAGTGACCAAACTCACTTGGCGCGCTGGCAGCAATTCGTCTGCTTCGGGCACATCCGACTGCCTCACTTCCGCGTCCGCGCTCTTACTAGCAGACACGCGATCAGCACCTTCGGCCGCAAGCCCCCGCAGCTCGGCATCGGGCAGCTCGGGTTGAACGCCGCCCGCATCCTCTAAGCGCGCCGGGGCCTCACTCGCGCCAGATCCGCCCCACAGGAATAGCCCCAGCACCAAGCCAACCGCCGCGAGCCCTAGGACTTGGATCTTCATCGAGCGTGCAGCCTACTCATCCGAAGGCAAGTCCACAGGCAGATCAATAACCTTGAGCGAGCCCTCATCGGACTCCGCAATGACCAGCGACACACCGAGTCTCCTGGCAGTCCGCGTAAAGTTTGTCGGCTCGCCACGCTGAGTGCCTCCAGTCCAGCTCCACTTGACGATGCCCAACTCGTAGCGCCCGGGACCTGGAAAAATGACCTCCAGTTCGGCCTGTTGAATACCCGCCAAGCCGAAAGCCACATCTCCAAATTCATCTGTGACCCCAGGTGTGCTCTCGCTATCAGCGAGCCAAGAGGCGACCGCATGTTCCTTAGCATGCGCCCACGGCCGCGCCTCTAGTGCGCGAAGCCGCACGCGAATGCCTAGCTCGAGTGTCACGCGTACCTCTTTCTCGCCAGTGATCACTACGCTCCGCGGCCGAAAGCCGCTCTTCCCGACCCTGATGGTGACGGCCTCTGCCCGGGGTAGGGTCAAGCGGCCATTCTGCTTGATCGTGTTGATGGAAGAGAGCAGCTGCCCGTCCCCGTTGAGAGCGGTGATATTGAGCCCGTCCAGCCGATTGCCGTTGGGGTCTACCCCGATCAGCAGCGTTTGCACAAAGAGGCTGTCGAGATGAATTCCCCTCAAGCGCGGATCGCGGGTCACCTCGCCAAGGCTCACTGAAATACCTGGGACCTCGAACAGAACACCCGCACTCCCTTTCAGCAGGAAGCCATAGCTCCCCCCCAAGAGGCCTTCGATTAGAAAACTACCGTCCTCCTTGAGCGTGGCGGGTTGGTTCCACTGGCCGGCCTTACCCGAAGTAACCACCACGGCGAGGCCCATGTCTCCGTGCTCGGGATGCAAGAGGACGCGCCCAGCGATGGCCCCAGCCGACCCAACACGAATGGTCACCGGCGGCCCACCCGCCTCCACGAAGACACGTTCGAGCTGCACCATATTGTGCTCCATGCCCATGGTGCCGCGCATCAAAGGCGCCGTTCCCGCAGACCCGCGCCGGCTTCCATTGCGCGCCGGAACCACTCGCAGCTCAACGCTCCCACCAGGATGCGCCGCCAATTGAAAGCCGCCGAATCGATCGGTGGTGGTAACAGCGCTGCTGCCACCGGCGTCCAGCGCATAGCGTACCAGCGCAGCGGGAACCGGAACGCCCTCCGCGGTGAGCACGCGTCCCGAAACCGCAGGGCCTTCCTTCTTCGCGGGCGCAAGGAGAGGTGCAGTCGTCACGGCCTGCTCGGGTTCCGCGGACAGCTCCGCTTGACCTTTCGCCGGCACACGAACCACTTCCGCCACGGGATCGGACAGAGTTTCCTGCAACACCACTCGCGCAGGCGCTGCGCTGGAACTGCTCACTGGCGCTGCCCCCAACACCTCCTCGGACTCCGCAGGCCGCTCCCAATAGAGCAAGCCAACCAGCAACAAGGCCGCCGCGAGCACGAGGACTTGGATCTTCATCTACTCAGGCTAGGCGGATCTAGCGGTAGCTCAAGCCGTAAGTGCGCACCCTCGTCGGAATCGGTAACGATCAAGAAGGAATCAAGCTTGCGCGCACTCCGTAACGGCATTCTGACAGTCCCCGCACCCGGAGGCCCCTGTTCCTCGTGCCGGCTCCCGTGCGAGCCACTTCGAGCCGACACCCAAAGGTCATAGCGCCCAGGCCCTGGGAAAGACACGGAGTGCTCGAACCCAGCCCAGAACATTGTCGAAAAGTGCACCTTCCCTAGCGCATCAGGGTCCCTTTCAGCGTGACGAAGCGAGAGGGCGAAGTCACCTAGGGGCCCACTCCAATCGCGGGGCTCACTGACCTGCAGGTAGGCCGAAATTACGCGCTCGAGTTGAAGGGTCACGTCGCGCGCATCCAGCACCACCGCATGGGCCGGCATGCATCCCGTATCGTCCGCCCAAATGTTCAGCCGCTGCCCTCGCGGCAAGGTCAATTCGCAAGGGCTGGAACGCGCCACGGATCCCAGCAGCGTACGCCCATCCTGAGTGATGACACTCACACGCGGCGTGTTCACGGGCTTGCCATCGGGACCCAAAAACACGAGGCGCGTCAGCATGAAAAGGCCGTCCAACAGCATGCTATCCAAGCGTGGGTCACGGGTGATCTCACCGAGACGCAACCCCTTGGGCGTGTTCTCGCTGTGGGCGTGGAGCAGGTCACCATCACGGAAGTGCAAGTGCACCGCTTCCGAGTCGTTGCTAAACAGTAGGCGTCTCGTCAGCCCCTGGTTGCGCACCATACCGATCAGGTCTGACAACTCGAGCACCTGGCAAGCTCCACGGAAGCCGAGGCCGACCGCGAACTCCCCGTTGCGGACCTCGGCCGCAGCCGACTTAGCGTTGTTTGATCCGGGCGTGAGTGCCTTGGCCAATCCCTGCAC
>JBLIOL010000230.1:0-9123 GCA_047639615.1 Planctomycetota bacterium
CCCCCCCCCCCCCCCCCCCCCCCCCCCCCCCCCCCCCCCCCCCCCCCCCCCCCCCCCCCCCCCCCCCCCCGGCCCCCGCCCCCCCCCCCCCCCCCCCCCCCCCCCCCGCCGGGGGAGAGAGAGGTTCCCCAGAAGGCTCGTCTAGCTCCTGCCAGTCGCGTAGACGATTGCCTTTTTCTAATAGTCCGGGCTGTGCAAGCCTCCGGTCTTTGCCTCAGCCCGTGCCTCGTCCTCCCTCAGGATCGACGGGGCCTGAGAGAGAGACCGACACATGTTGCCATTCTCGGTCCGCGCCTTCATGGCGAGGAACTAGTTGGAATAGGCCGAGCTAATTCGTTCTCGCAGGGCTGTTGTGGTGAGTTGGGTAAGGAAGGTCGCATCGGCTAGGTAGCGGCTAGCGAGCCGCATCGGCTCTTGGGCGAGGCGGTGCACCCACTCGAGCCCGTTGTCTTGCATCCAACCGGGGGCGCGGCGTGACTTGCCCGCCAGGAAGTCCAGGGTTGCGCCAACGCCGATTCCAAGGTTGGCCCCTGTTCGTTCTAGGTGACGCTCCAGGAAGAGCTCCTGCTTGGGGCAGCCAAGGCCGACCAGAAGGAGGCTGGTGCCGGTCGCACGGATATCATCGGCAACGGCAGCAGCTTGGGCCTCGTCCCTCCAGTCGATGAACGGGGCTGCGGTGCCCGCGACCCTCAAGTCGGGGATACGTTCGATGGCGGCCTTGGCGGCCACCTGGGCGACGCCGTACCCGCCGCCGAGGAAGTAGACACTCGCCCCACGGGAAGCGGCCTCTTTCAATAGGGGCCAGGCGAGGTCCGAGCCTGCCACGCGTTCCGGCAAAGGCGCGCGGAGGAGCCTTGAGAGCCAGACTAAGGGTTGCCCGTCGGCGGTGACAAGGTCGCACGTTTGGAGCGCCAGGAGGAGCTCTGGGTTACCAGCGGCGAGCCGGAGGAAGTCAACATTGGCGGTGGCAATTCGCCGTGGTCGCGGGTCGGTCATCCAGTCGCCTAGCAATTCAAGCGTATCGTGGAAGTTGAGGGCGGAGATGTCGATTTCAGCGAGCTCGGTTGTCTGAACGGCAGGGGGGGAGGCTTTGGAGGTTTGGGTCATCGCAAGAGATCCTTCGTGGGGTGGATGTCTTGGGCAATGCACGAAGCGTGCCAAGCGAGCAGGGGGGGCTGTGCGCTCATTGGTGGGTGATGATCATTCCGTTGCGAGACGAATCCGCGCCGGGGGAGACCGAACCGGAACTAACCTCGTCGTAGTAGCGCAGAACACTCGCGACCTTCTTGTTCCAGGTGTAGCGGTCTTCCACGTGCCTCCTTGCTGATCGACCCATCGAAGAGCGAAGCTCTTCGTCGTCCGCGAGCGAGTGCAGCGTCCTCGCTAATGCGCTGACGAGCGCGTCGGGGCCGTTGGCATCGAGCGCGAAGCCGGTGCCCCCCGTGACCGTCTCAGCTGGTCCGCCGTGGTTCGCCACGATGACGGGCTTTCCCGCAGCCATGGCTTCCATGACAGTCGATCCACCCGACTCCCGCACTGACGGAAATACGTAGACATCGCAGGCTTGCATCCTTGCAGGCACTTCCGTCACATGCACAGCTCCATGGAAAACGACGCGCCCCTCGAGTTGGAGCGTTTGCGTCAGTGCTTCGAGGCGCGCACGGTCGGGGCCGTCACCCACGATATCAAGCGTGACGTCCGCCGTGTCACCCACTTGTGCGAGGGCCCGCAGGGCCGTCTCGACTCCCTTGCAGGGCAGCAATCGCCCAAGATAAAGGGCCCGCAGTTGCGGACCGCACCTCGCGAAGCTTGGAGTGAATGCCGCCAGCTCGACGGCGTTCTCGGACATGGTGATAGCGCGGGAGCGATGGACCCTCGGCAGGGCCCTGCGCGTTCCTTCCGTGGCTACCAGGATTTTGGAGGCCGACGCAAAGGTCCGCCGGAATGGATCCAATAACCTCGCTAGCGGACGGACGCAGAGAAAGGCCTCACCCTCACGCCGGCGAATCTCGCCGAACCCAGGCATGGTGGTCATCCCACCGTTGATCGGCCCGAGGAGCATGGGAACGCCGAGAGTACCGAGTCGGGTTGGGAACTTGGGCGAGATTGGAGAGACGCGGTGGATCACATCTACAGTCCCGGACGCGATGCATCGACGGGCTATCCTGCAGGCGGCGCGGTCAAAGGCCAGCTGGGCCAAAGCCTCCAGCGCCAGCCGATTCACGGGTGACGATCGGCGCCAGATGCGCGTATTCCAACGGTCGATCCTGGCCGCTAGGGTCTCCGTATCAACGAAGTGAACCTTGCATCGCAGTACACCGGCCCGCTCGATGGCCGGCTGGTTGCGGACGTGGGTGATCAGTTCGATGTTTATGGCCTGATCGAGGTGGCTGGCCCATCGCCAGCCGATGAGGGGTTCGCTGCCCCATTCCGGATTGCAGTGGTGGGCGACGAGTAGGACCCGCGCGGCACTCATCCACGTACCTGCCCGCGGGTGGCCAAGGCCCTTAGTCGATCGAGCTGCCAGCGCCGGAGGTCTCGGCGGAAGTCGATATCGCCATAGCGAGGTCTCCTGCGCACAGCACTGGTGAAGTAGCCCCAGAGCATGCAGATCCCGCCCAGGACGCGTGGCCGCTCGTGCATGCGAAAGATCGCGCTTGCGATTAGGTAGAGCGGGTGTGTACCCATGAACCACTGGCCGGCCCCGAGGCGCACTCGGCCTCGGTAGATGCTGCGATCCGAGGACCCCATGAGGCGATGGTGGAAGATCCTGAGGTCGCCCTCAGGGATGGACTTCGTTCGCCAGCCCATGCGGCGGGCCTGATGAAAATCGATCCCGTCCCACATGATTTCGGGCACGAGGCCACCGATCTCCTCGAAACATGCACGCCGCCAACACTTCCATTGGCCCGCGACCATGTCGTCGATCATGAACTCCTCCACGAGTTGACCATCCTCCGGCCGGAAGACCTTGCCACTGGCAGACCCGAGCAGCGGGTCCTTCGCAAAGTGCTCAAGCAGACGCTCGATGTAGCGCGGACCGAAGGTCAGATCCGCGTCGACTTTGGCGACGAAGTCCCAGTCCAAGTCCACGGATTCAAGGCCAACGTTGAACGTATCGACGACCCCTCCACCCAACTTCCGTGTCCCGCGGTCGCTGCACTGGATCACGGAGATCCAATCGTGGCTCTTCGCCAGTGCAAACGCGACCTTAGCGGTGTCGTCCGTTGAGCCGTCATCGACGATCACCCAGCGGCGCGGGAGTCGCGTCTGCGCCAGCAGGCATCTCGCGAGGCCGGGGAGGCGGTCCGCTTCATTACGCGCTGGCGTGATGATCACTAGCTCCACGGGAGTAAGGGGTGCTGTGGTAGACGAGTGATGTCGCATGATCATCCGGGACCCTCCACGAACGGAACGGCTAGGGTCGCCAATGCAGGTTGCTGGACTCGCAGCCGGAAGCGCGTTACGAGTTGTTCGGCGTTCCTCCGGAGATCGAAGCGCTCCTCGACAGTGGTGCGCGCTGTGCCCACCATCTTCGCCGCGTGCTGCGGTTGGCTGAAGATGGTCCGCAAGGCACCGGCGAGGGCCACGCGGTCTTGCGGGGGGACGGTCAACCCGTTCACGTGGTTATCCACGAGCTCAGGAATACCAGGCAGCGTCGTCGTAACCACAGGAACACCGGAGGCCATCGCTTCCATAAGCGCCACGGGCAAGGCGTCCCGATCGCCGTTCGCCGTCGGACGGCAGGGGAGGCAGAATACTTGGGCTCCATCCAGGAGGGCGCGGACCCTGGTGGGGGCAATCGATCCAGGCAGGATGACCTTATGGTCCATGTGAAGTGATTGCGCCAGTCGTTCGAGGCTGTGGCGTTCTGGCCCCTCCCCAGCGATTACGAGCCGGATGTCTGGGTGCTCCTTTGAGACCGCCGCGAACGCGTGGATGAGGTCGTCGAAGCCTTTCTTGGCGACGAGGCGCCCCACGGCCAGTACGTAGCCATCGCTGGTAGAAGAGCCTCGGCGCATCGCGAATTGTTCGAGGTCCACGCCGCAGCGATGTACGCGGACGAGGCAGGCCGGCTGGCCGATCTTCCTGATCAGTTCACGCCTATTCTCTTCCGTCACGGTCAGGAACGACTGCGCGCGAAGCATCTTCTCCGCCAGGAGCGATCCCTCGACGAACAGGTCGTTGGCGTGTGAGGTCACGCTGAATGGAACCCCAGCTGCACGGGCGGCGTACATGCCAACGGTTGCAGGCGCGTGGGCGAAATGCACATGTAGGTGCTCACTCCGATGTTTACGAAGGTGCCTGGCGATCGCGAAAGCCGCTGTCAGTTGCATCGGCACCTTCCAGCGCTGGATTGCCTTCGGGAAATCGCCGCGGACCATATCGCGGATCGCAAGCGCGATAGCGGATAAGGCGCGGACGGGGTCTTGCACGGCCCCGACAGTGGCGTCCGCCAGCATACGCCACGGCGCACTGTAGAGGAGCCTGGTGCGCTTGCTCAGCGCCTCCGCTTCGGGTCCCGTCGGCATGGGATTCGGTTGCCGTAGAGCAACGGCTTGGACGTCGTGCCCGGCCTGTGTGTGCGCGGTCATTTCGTGGTAAACGAAGGTGGCCGACACCGAAGGGATCTCCGGTGCAAGGTAGGTGATTCTCATTGGGTCGTTCCGTGGCGGAAGGGCGAGAGTAGGACGACGAGTGCGGCGAGTGCGACCGGGATTTTGATGGCGTAGACGTGGACAGCGTGGATGAACGCCTGCCGTAGCGGCGTACCGCGGGCCATTGCGCGGACGGCGTGGCGAAGTACGATGCCCGCGACGCCGAGGGCCAAGAACCCCAGTGCAGTAGGACCCGCGAAGAGTGTGATCCCGAAACCAAGGCCAAGGGCAGTGAGAGTCAGGACGGGGCTCCGTAGGTTTCGACGGACCGCAGTGTCCTCTGAGTGCTTGAGGAACACGCAAGCTCGCGACCGACCGACGCTGCATGCGCGTTGCCACCAGGCCAGTGCAGACTTGAGGCCGAGGTCGTGGCTGGCCATCATGGTGTTGATGCGTGCGACCTCGAACCCCTGGGCGCGGGCCCGCAGATACAAATCTGGGTCTTCACCAAGGCGTAGGGTCGGGTCGAACCCATCCAGGGATCGGAGGCTCGCGGTCCGCCAGAGAGCAGCGCCACCGAGAATCGCAGGTCGCGCTGGCTCCTCTGCCCAATCCATGCCGAACGCCGTATTCCAAGGCGAAGAGCGGAGCTGCCGTTCGTGGATCCGACCGCCAACTGCTGCGAGGTCCTCGTCGGCTAAGGCCTCCAAGGCGTTGGGGAGCCACTGCGGGTGGACGAACATGTCTCCGTCGAGGAGTTGGACGAACTCCCCACGTGCCTCTGCGATTCCTAGGTTCCGGGCTCGAGCCGCATTGAGAGGGGTCCCGGTCAGCGAGAGAACGCGGACACCAGGCCGGGCGTAAGCGATGGCGAGACTGGTGTCTCGTGAACCGCAGTCCACAAAGAGGACCTCCGTCGAGTGGCCGAGCACGTCCATGTCATGCGCGCCCGCCAGGGCGTGGTCCAACGCTGCGCCTAGGTGCGCCGCCTCGTCCCGGCCGATGAGGACCAGCGAGATTATCACGCCGACACCCCGGACTCTTTCGTTGGAGACGGAGTGGTGCCGGGCTGGGTCAACGAATCGTGGACCGGGCGCGCCCAGACCCGTAGACGACGCGCCAGGTGGAGGCCTTCGACTGCGGCGAGAGCGAGGACTCCATGGTGCTTCCTGAAGTATCGCCGGCGGCTCGCACGGAAGTGCTTAGCCGTCACCTGTGACGACTCCTCCGTGGGATCCCCTGATGACGCTCCACCAATATGCGTGCAGACGGAGCCCGGCAAGTGAGCAATCCACCAGCCGAGGGCTTGCGCGCGGAGACACCAGTCGGTCTCTTCGTAGTACAGAAAAAAGCTCTCATCGAAGGCACCCACGTCTTCGAGCGCGCTACGGCGAATGAGCATGCAAGCTCCTGAGATCCAGATTGATTCAGACGCGTCGACCAGGCACTCGTCATCACGCTGCAACCCAAGTTTGCGCGCGAGGATCTCACAGGTTCTGGCTAACTCACCTCCGGTGGATGGCAGCGCCTGAAGGCCCGCTTCGGGACCCCCATCAGAATTGACAATGGCGGGTCCGACGGCTGCGACCTCCGGGTTCTGTTCGAGGTACGCGACTAATTTCCTAAGCTCACCCGGCTCAAGCGTCGCGTCCGGATTTAGCAGCAGAACCAACGGAGCAACACCACGCGCGATACCTTCGTTACAGCCCGACCCGAATCCGCGGTTGGTGGGCATGACGGACACATCAACCTCCCGGTATGAGCGCCGAACGTATTCTGCCGTTTTGTCCTGGCTAGCCGAGTCGACGACGTAGGTGCGAACAAACGGCGCACGGCGTAGGCTTTCCAGGCAATCGCCGACGACGGCAAGGCTGTTGTAGGTCACGACGACGGCGTCGATGATTGGGGTCTGCTGCGATGTGTTCATGCTGGCTGCATGGACGACGGGTTCCGTGGTCGAAGGTGGTTGGGTGCCGCGGTGCTTACGTAGTGCGTGGATAAGGAATGGAAGGGCCCCGATGGCAACGCTGGATCCAGCTACGAGGACCCTGATGGCTGCGTCGCCTCGGGTTGCTGGCACACCCAACGCAGTGAGAACGGGCACGCAGCAAGCGGCTGCGAGGACAGGCCCGAGGGCTGGAACGCTGAGGTCGCGCAGGCGGTCCGTCCAGGGAATCTCGCGAGCGAGTGGGGCCCACGCCCAGAGTCCGAGGCAGCAGATGGCCTGGGTGCAGGCAACGCCGAGGGCGACGCCTGCAAGACCGAACGCGGCCCCAGAGGTTGGCACTACGACGAGGGCTAAAGCCAGCCAGACGACCGCGTAGGTCACTTCGGCCCGTGGTCTTGCGAGCCCGCGGAGAGCCGCGGTTAGAGCGCCCGTCGTAAGGTGCAACCATGCGGCTGGTGCCAGGAGCATCAGGGTTTGGGCGATGCGTGGATCGGCGTGTCCAAGCCAGGCCTGGACAAGGTCGTCCGCAGATACCATGAAGATCGCGGTCGGGACTGCGCCAGCTAAAGCGACGAGGCGCGTAGCGGTCCGTAGGGCGTTGAGGAGTTCACGATGACCTGCGCGGCCGCGTGCACCGAGGGCGGCCGCGGCCGGGGTGATGGGCGCGAGCCCGTGGGCGGGTAAGGCGGCCGCGAGCTCGACGAGTTTCCGTGCGACCTCGTAGGTGCCGGCCATTGCGAGTCCAGCGCTGTGGGCAAGAGCAAACCGTGGGACCGCGGCAATGCCGAGGTGAACCGTGCCTAGCAATTGGATTGCGCCACCGAGCCGTAGGACAGGCCCGATTTCCGACCTGCGCAAGAGGCCCGGCGAAGCGCGCAGTGGGTGCTCGCCCTGGAGTGCACCATGGCGGTGAAACGGAATCGGCAGGAGAACTCGTACAGCGTAGGCTACCGCAAGTCCTACAAGCCCTGCGCCGCTGATGAGGAGCAGCACAAGCAAGCCGGCTTCGACCAGCTGGGCGAGCGCATCGGTAATGCGGACCCGGGCATGTTGCTGACGGGCTTCGAGGGCCGACTGCCAGCCGCCGAAGACGAGTCCGACTAGCGTCGCGAAACCGGTGATCCGAATGCAGAGGGTGGCGGAATCCAGATCGGCAGCGGAGATCCCGATGATCTGCGCTCCTCGGTCCGCATAAAATAGAAGCAGAAAACCCACCGGAACAGCGCAGAGCAACGCGACGGTGGCCGTCGTCCGCAGAGTGGCTTCTGCTCGGTCGGTGCGCTGGGCTGATAGGTGTGCGGCGGCATGGGCGACCGAAGCGGACAGGAGCCCCATCCGGTGAATTCCGAGAAGCCCGAGAGCCACGAAAAGGATCGACCAGAACCCGTAAGCATCGAGCCCTGCCTTGGACACGATTAGCGGAGTCAGCAGGAAGCGCGAGACCAAGTAAACGGATTGCGCGGCGACTCCGATACTCGAGCCGCGCCGCACAGACGACCACAACGCACTTCCATGTGAGCTATGGTCAGAACGAGACACAGTCTCGCGTGCTGAGGATTTGGTGTTGTGTTGGTTGGTTCGCATTCGGTACGGCAGCCCGTGCAGGGCAAGTGCAATGCACATGCCGTGCCAGTACCGAAACGGAATGATTTTGGGTTGGTCCGCCGTTTGCATTGGGACCGGATGTAGGACGCCGACGTCCTTCATTAATGACCATGCAAATTACCCAATCAAGACTGCTAATCGTCCTGGGAGCCGCTTTGGCTGCCCTGGCCGGCTGCGCCGGGATCGCCTCTCCCGATGGGGTTCCAGTTCGAGATGCCATTTTGGAACTACCCCGCGTCGCGCCTCCCGCGCCGCCGCTTACGGATTCATCACTGCTCGATTATGAGGCACTCCGCACCTCTCGCCCTGCGCCCTCCACGACGGAGTACCAGCTTGGGCCGGGGGATGAGCTTGCGGTGTTCGTCGCTGGGCATCCGGGCCTCAGTGGTCGCTTTGTGCTCGGGCCTGACGGGCGCCTCGGCTTTCCTCTCATTGGTAGCGTCTCCCTTTCAGCATCCACCAGGAATGAGGCCGCGCGCGAGCTCGCTACGCAGTTGGCGCCGTACCTCGCAACTCCCCCGTCCGTCGTGGTTGATGTGACGCGCTACCTCAATAACAAGGTCTATGTGTTCGGTCGCGTTGAGCAGCCTGGGATCATCGAACTCACGGGCAGTGGGACGCTACTCCAGGCCATTTCTGCAGCGGGGGGCCTGCCTCTACGCGAGTTCCGCGCACTGCTCTCCCGGGCTGCCATCGTCCGGGGAAGAGACGAAATCCTCTGGATCGACCTCACTGACCTCCTTCAGAACGGCAACCTCGCCCTAAATGTTCCATTGCGGAACGGTGATGTGATCTACATCCCAGACTCGGAGGATTCGTCGGTATTCGTTATGGGGGAGGTCGCGACACCGGGCGCCGTACAGATCAAAGCGAGACTCCGCCTGACGCAGGCCCTGGCGCGTGCTGGGGGACCGACGAAGGACGCTGATTTGAAGCGGATCTACCTTCTGAGGCCGAACCCCGGCGGAGAGG
>JBLIOL010000231.1:0-9005 GCA_047639615.1 Planctomycetota bacterium
TTCAAGCGCGCTACGACGTGCTGGACGACATCGTGCGCACCACCTCCGAGGGCTTCCTCGCCACGACCCTGGGCTGCGCCCGTTGCCACGACCACAAGGGTGATCCGGTCTTGCAGACGGACTACTACTCCTTCATGTCCTTCTTCGAGGGGCTGACCAATTACAAGGTGGACGGTTGGCTGGTCCCGATCCTGAGCGAGGAGGAGGAGTTGGCTCACGCCGAGGCCCTGGTGCGCCACAAGGATGAGCTCGAGTCCAAACAAACCGAGCTGCAGAACCTCGAAGCGGAATTCCGCCAGGCCTTCGCCGAACGCGGCAAGGGCACGGCCCGCACCCTGCTGCACAACCTGAGCTATCGCTTCTACCGCGACCAGTTCCGCGATCTGGCCAAGTTTGAAGGACTGCGCCCCGAGGATGTTGGCGAGCTGGAAGGCGGCAAGTTCGACCTCTCGCCGGCCACGCGCACCGAAGACTATGGCTTCATCTTCGACGGCACCCTGCGCATCCCCCATACGGACAGCTGGGATGTGGTGTTGGATGCCGACGATGGTGTGCGGCTCACCATCGATGGCAAGGTAGTCATCGAATACGACCGCCTAGGTGGCCTGGGTACACCGCAGCGTGCCAGCATCGATCTGGCCGCAGGCCCGCACACGGTCAAGCTCGAGTTCTTTCAGTGGGTCGGCGGCGCCGCCCTCGAGCTCAGCATGGCTCCGAGCTCCGCCAACCGTTGGCACTATCGCTTCGACGAACCGGCAGCGGGCTGGGAGCTGCCTGACTTCGACGACAAGGACTGGCTCGAGGGCCCCGGCGGCTTCGGCAAGCAAGGCACGCCCGCCTCCGAGATTGGAACGGACTGGCACACAGGGGATATCTGGCTGCGGCAGGCCTTCCAATGGGATCCCGCCAAGGACCTGGACCCCGTCCTCGTGGGACACCACGACGATGAGATGAGCGTCTACGTGAACGGCGTGCTAGCCGTGCAGACCGAGGGCTACATCGTCGGCTATCGCGTCTTCGAACTCAGCGAGGAGGCCAAGGCAGCCCTCGTCCCCGGCGAGAACATCATCGCCATTCGCTGCACACAGCAATGGGGCGGTCAATACGTGCACGCGCGCTTGGCCCAGCGCGCCCACACCCTGGCCGGCGACCTGGCGAGCGTGGCCTTCGGCCGCTACGAGCTCTCCGCATCCAAGCGTCCCGACGGCGGCGACCTAGCCCAAGAAATCCGCACCACCGGTGCCAGCGTGCTCGGTGAACCAACAGCCAAGCGCCACCGCGAGCTCAAGGACCGGGTGAACCACCTCGCCCGCAACAAACCCAGGCCTCCGCGCATGGCCAACGTGGCCACCGAGACCGGCCCAAGGCCGGCCCTCATGCGCGTCCACCACCGTGGGAGCGCCCGCTCCATGGGTAAGGAAGTGCCCGTGGCTTTCCCGGTCTGCATGGACGAGACACCTGCACAGATCCCCGAGCCCGCGGCCGGTGCCAAGAGCTCGGGCCGCCGCCGTGCTCTCGCTGACTGGATCGCCTCCAAGGACAACCCGCTCACCGCGCGCGTCATGGTGAACCGCGTTTGGCAACACCACTTTGGCATTGGGCTCGTGCCCACCTCCAGCGACTTTGGCGAGCTAGGCGAGCGCCCCAGCCATCCCGAGCTATTGGACTGGCTCGCAATCTGGTTCATGGACAACGATTGGAGCGTAAAGCAGCTACATCGCTTGCTGCTCTCCAGCGCTGCCTATCGCATGAGCTCCACGGCAGGCCCCGAGGGCCTAGCTGCGGATCCCACCAACACGCTCCTCTGGCACTTTCGCCAGCGCCGTCTGTGCGCCGAGGAAATTCGAGACTCGATCCTCTGGCTCACGGGCAAGCTCAACCCCACGCTCGGGGGCAAGAGCATCTACTCGATGATGCCCGCCCAGGCCATGGCCACCGCCTCCAGGCCCGGCGCAAGCTGGGGCAAGTCCTCCGAGGACGAGCTACGCCGGCGCAGCATCTACATCAAGTCCAAGCGCTCCCTGCTGACTCCTCTGCTCATGGCCTTCGACCAGGCGGACACGGACATCGCCTGCCCCGTGCGCTACGTGACCACCTCACCCTCCCAAGCACTGGGCTTGCTCAACGGCGAGTTCTCCCAGCTGCGCGCTGCCGAGTTCGCGGAGCGCATCCGCCAGGCGGCGCCAGACAATCGCCAGGGGCAAGTTCACGAAGCCCTACAGCTGGCCCTGGGCCGCGAGCCCCAGCCCGCAGACATGCAGGATGCACTCGAGCTGTGGGACCAATTGATCACCGAGCACGCCATGACGGAAGACCAGGCGCGCACCCAGATCAGTCTCTACGTCATCAATCTCTCCGAGTTCGTCTACCTGGACTGATCCCATGAGTACCTTCGACTTCTCTAGACGAACTTTTCTGCGACGTGCCGGCGGCCTCGCCGCCGCCCCGGTGCTGGCCAGCAACGGCCAATCCTTCGCGGCTAGCTTGTCCGACGTGCTGAACCCCATGTCGCCCAAGTCTCCTCACTACCTACCCAAGGTGAAGAGCGTCATCTTTCTGTTCATGTATGGCGGGCCAAGCCACATGGACACCTTCGACTACAAGCCGGCCCTGTACCCCCTCGACGGCCAGACCATCGAGGTCAAGACTCGCGGTCGCGGCGGCGCCAAGTCCCAGGGCCGGGTAGTCGGACCCAAGTGGGACTTCCAGCGCTATGGCCAGTGCGGCAAGCATGTCTCCGATCTCTTCCCGAACGTCGGCAAGCATGTGGACGACATGGCCTTCGTGCACTCCATGTACGCCGAGTCGCCGATCCACGGCTCGGCCATGCTGATGATGAACTCTGGTTCCCTGCTTTCGGGTCGCCCGAGCATGGGAAGCTGGGTCACTCAAGCCCTGGGTAGCCAGAACCCGAACCTACCCGGCTATGTGGTCATGCTCGATGACACGGGCGGCCCCATCAGCGGTGCCAAGAACTGGACCAACGGCTACATGCCCGCCGCCTACCAGGGTGTGGTGGTCAACTCCACCGGCGATCCGATCCTGGACCTCCAACCCCGCGGCGACACCACGCGCGCCGTACAGCGCACGATCCTCGATCGTCTGCGCATGGCGAATGAGCGCCACCTAGCCGCACGCAAGGACAACACCGAGCTCGCCGCGCGCATCGCCAGCTACGAGCTGGGCTACGAGATGCAGGAGACGGCACCCGAAGCTTTCGACGTGATGGCGGAGGACGAGAGCACGCGCTCGCTGTACGGCTTCGACGGCAAGAAGACCATCTCCTTCGGGCGCAAGCTCCTGATCGCCCGACGCTTGGTGCAGCGCGGCGTGCGCTTCATCCAGGTCTATTCCGGCGGCAACCACAACGACGCCAACTGGGATGCCCACGGGGACCTGGAGATCAACCACAACAAGCACGCCGGCGCCACGGATAAGCCGATCGCCGGCCTGCTGGCCGATCTCAAGCGCACGGGCCTACTCGACGAGACCCTGGTGGTCTGGACCGGCGAGTTCGGTCGTCAACCCACGGCCGAATACGCTGAGGGCACCGGCCGCGATCACAACTCCTACGGCTTCACCCTCTGGATGGCCGGCGGCGGAATCAAGGGCGGTCACTCCGTGGGTCGCACGGACGATCTCGGCAGCGCAGCGGTCGAAGATCGCTATCACGTGCGCAACTTACACGCCACGGTTCTCGACCAGCTCGGCCTCGATCCGAACAACACCACCTACCGCTTCGCCGGGCTCGATCAGAAGTTGGTGGGCGTTGAAGGCGCGCAACCCTTCCGGGTGATCACGTAGCTTGAGTCAACTGCGCTCCCTGGTCCTGCACCCGCAGGCCACGTGAGACGAGTTCGGTCGCGAGGCAAGCTACTTCGTGTAGAAAGCCTCGAGGCAGATGTCGGAGACCTTCATGGCCAAGGTCGTCGGGCTGACGCTGGTCTGGTTGGCGAGCACGATCACGCTGAAGCGCTGCTCGGGGAAGCGCACCATCTCCGCCAGGTAGCCGACCCAGGCTCCTCCGTGGGAGACCGTAGGTAGCCCGCGGTGCACCTTGTGGCCTAGGCCACGTGCGTAGGGAATCGCCTCGCCACTATTGAGTACGCCGCGGGTGTGCATCAGGTCGAGGAACTCTTGGCCGTAGCCGAGCTGGTTGTCGTAGAAGTTCGCGTCCCACTTGACCAGGTCCTCGACGGTGGTGAAGACACCGCCATCGCCCACATGGTCCAGGTGCGTGATGTCCACCTTCCACTCGCCGCGGTTCTTCTGGTCCTGACGCGAGTAGCCGTGGGAACGACCGAAGACCACCTCGTCGTGGCGGTCCTGGAAATGTGTCATATCCATGCCCAGCGGCTCGAAGATGCGCTCGCGCGCGAAGTCGCGCAGGCTCTTGCCGCTGGTGCGTCGCACCAGCTCCCCCATCATCAGGTAGTTAGAGTTGCTGTAGGAAAACTTGCTGCCGGGCGTGAACTCGAGCTCAGCGGTGGAGATCACTTCAAGGGACTGCTCCGGCGTGAACCAAGCCTTGCTCCCGCCGCCGCTGCGAAACTGAATGCCGATGTAGTCCGGGATACCGCTGATGTGATGCACGAGATGGCGCACCAACACCGGAGGCTCAGTCTTGCTGAACTCGGGGAAGTACTTGGTGATCGGCGCTTCGAAATCAAGCTTGCCGTCGAGCGCCAGCAGACTGAGCGCCGCGGCCGTGAACTGCTTCGAGGTGGAGCCGATGCGGTAGATCACATCCGGCCCGTTGGGGAAGCCGACCTCGACATTCGCCATACCGAAGCCCTTGCCGTAGACCAGCTCACCGCCGGCGATGATCCCCACCGCCATGCCCGGTTGGCCGAAGGCGTCCCAGGCCTCAAAGAGCGCATCGATTTTCTTGAAAGCCTGCGGCGAGGTGTCTTGAGCAACGAGGGGAGCAGCGAGAGCGAAGGCGGCAAGCAGAGAGAGACAGCGCATGGTGGGATCGGAACCGGTCGGGGAGGGGCCACGAAGCCGCGCGCGCGCGTGGTTCGGGCAGGCCCTATGCCCTTCACAGCGTAGGTTATTTTCGGCTGCCGACGCTAATTGGCCGGAAGCGCCATCGCCCAGAGAGAACCCCAGAGCTGTGCTAATCTCCAGGTCTCGATCCCCTGCAGTGACTCGCTACCCGGCTTCCATGCGCATCCTTTATTGCCTGCTCTTCGCACTCTGCTTCCCTAGCCTCGGCCTCGGCCTCGCCCTCGGCCAAGAACGTGTCGTGCTCTTGGTAGGTGAGTCCGAATACGGGTCCGCCGAAACCATGACAGCCTTCGCAAAGGATCTGGAGACGCGGCTGAACTTGGACGTCGACCTGCGCCTCTCCGAGGGCAACGAACTGCCGCCCGTGCCGAGCCCGGACGAAGCGGATCTCTTGGTGCTCTTCCTGCGCTTCCGCCAGGTGGACGATGCGCAGCTCGCACAACTCGGCGCTTGGTTCGACGCGGGCAAACCCGTCGTAGCCCTACGCACCACGAGCCATGCCTTCTTGGGACACATGGACTGGTTCCCGCCCTACTTCGGCGGTCACTACAAGTCCCACGCACCCAACGGTGCTGGCACGCGCACGGTCATCCCGATGGCCGCTCGCACCCACCCGATCCTGCGCGGCATCCCGCTCAGCATGGAGATGGGGCACGGCGGCACCTACGACACCCAACCGCTCTCCGATGGCGCCAGCGTCTTGATGTTCGGTCGCACCGGGGACCTACCCACCCAACCGGTGGCCTGGACCTTCGAGTACAAGCCCGGCGCGCGCATCTTCTACACCTCCATGGGCTCGATCGAGAACTTCGGCCGCCGGGGTTTCCGCACCCTCCTGGCCAACGCCGTGCTCTGGGGGCTCGAGAAGGATGTGCCCGCACGCGGCGCCTACGGCAACGGTGGGCCCAATCCCCCCGCGCCCGCCAGCACCTCTATTCCCGCGCCGCCCGTAGGTCTGGTGCCCCCTGGCGCCGAGGTGCTCTTCGACGGCACGGACCTCAAAGCTTGGCGCCACTGGGATCCGAGCGTGGAACCCCGCGCGATCCGCATCGACGGGCGAGCCGACACCTCCGCCGGCGGCCCGGTCTTCGAATTGCCGCGCTGGCCGATCGAGGGCCGCGCACTGATCGCGCGCCCGGGCTTCGGAGATCTCGTGACCCGTGGAGACTACGCCGACTATCACCTGCACCTGGACTTCCTCGTGCCGGAAGAGCGCGGCATACCCGACAACTTCCGCGGAGCCAGTGGCGTCTACGTGGCGGGTCGCTACGAGATCGCCCTCTTGGACTCCTACCAAAAAGACCTCAGCGACGAATCCAGCGGCGCACTCTTCGGCCAACACAGCCCGAGCCAAAACGCCTCCGCACCCCCCAACACTTGGCAGAGCCTCGACCTCAGCTACCGCCACGCGGCCGGAGAAAACCCGCGCCTCTCGGTCTGGCTCAACGATGTTCAGGTGCTCAAGGACGTGACCCTGGAGAAGGCCACCAGCTACGGCTTCCTGCGCCCCCTACCAGGACCCGAGAGCGCCGGCGAAGCACGCCACGTGGCCAGCAAAGAAGACTCCGCACGCTGCGATTGGGGAAAGGACTCCTTCTCCGTCAGTACCCGCTTCCGCAGCACGGCGGGCGGCACCCTGGTAGCCAAGTGCCCGCCCTCCGGCCAATGGGTCGCGGACGCCAAGGCGCTCTTCCTGCGCGGCGGCCATCTGGTCTACGACATCGGCTGGATCGGCGCTCTGAGCAGCAAGAACACCTGGGCCGACGGCGACTGGCACCGGGTGGTGCTCACCAGCCACGAGGGCCAAGTGCGCCTCTACGTGGACGGCGAACTAGAAGCCGAGCGTGAGGACTTCCGAGCCAAGGACAAGCCGGCCTTCGTGCTCAAGGCCGGCGAGGCCAACGACAATTTCGGCGGCACCTACAACGGCGAGATGAAGCAGCTGCGCTTCTACGATCGCGCGCTCAGTCCGAAGGAAGCGGCAGCTCTCGCGGGCGGCAAGAACCCGAAGGCCACGCCAACCTACACTTGGAACGGCAAGCCGGACAAAGAGCGCGAGAGTCGCCCGAGGCGCGAAGCGGGAGACCCCGTGCCCAGCCCCATTAGGCTCCAAGCGGATTGCTCCCCCGTGCGCTTCGCCAACATCTGGGTACTACCCCTAGGCAGCGTGGACCACGCCGGTCTGGTCGCTTCCCTCGACCACGAGAGCTACGAGCGCGGCGAGGTGATCTTCCGCGGCACCTGCCTCGGCTGCCACGGCGCCGACGGCCTGCGTACGCTCAACCCGAAGGCGCGGCCCTTCGCCCGCGGCATCCTCGAGAACGGCAGCGACCCCTTGTCCCTCTTCCACACGGTGACCAAGGGCTACCAGGAGATGCCCTCCAACGAGTGGCTACGCCCCGATCAGCGCTACGACGTCATTCACTACGTGCGCGAACGCTTCCTGCGCGAAGAGAATAAGAGCCAGTATTTCGGGGTCACCGACGCCTACCTCAACGGTCTACCCAAGGGCGTGCCCGCGGAGCTAGCCGATGAGAGCGACCTGCCGCGCCGGGACTATGGTCCGGTGCTCGCCAGTCAACTGGGCGACCACGTGGGCAGCGCCCTGACCGTCCGCCTGGATGACGAGACCTCCATGTCCTACGACCTGCAAGTCATGGGTTCCCCCGCCGCTTGGACCGGCGGCTTCTTGGATCTCGCCGAGACGCAGCATCACAAGCAACGCGGCGAAGGCCGCGCGCGCCCGGGCGGCGAGCTCATGGCCGGCCTCGAGGCATGGGGTTGGGGCCACGGAGGAAGCTTGGACTGGGATCGCTCGCGCCGTCCGGCGCGGGGTCCCTTGCCCAAGGACTGGCTCGACTACCACGGCCACTACCTGCACGGTGATCAGGTGGTCCTGTCCTACGCCATCGACTCACGTGAGGTGCTCGAAGTGCCCGGCGTGGATCGCTCCTCGGGACTGCCCGTGATCACGCACCGCATCACCGTCGCCGCCGGCGATACGGAACTTCTGCTCGCTCTTGCTAACGCTCCCGAGGGTGACGACCTGACGCAATACTGGACTCGTTCCAGCGACGAGCAAGCGGGCCTGCACACCTGGCAGCTGGGCATGACCGCTCACGCGCCTCTCGGCGAGGAGCCGAAGCGCTTCGCCGCCGCAGCCACCCTGGCCGGCGGCCAGCTCGAAGCCGACGACCAAGGTCGGCTCTTCCTGCGTGTGCCCGCCTCGAGCACGCCCACCGAGCTCTACATCCTGCGCCTAGCGGGAACCAGCGCCGACCAGCTGCGCGGCTTCGAGAACTTCCTGAATAGCGCCCGCGAGCAGTCCCTGCCCGTCGCGCCCGAGACCCTCACCCATGGCGGCCCCGCGCGCTGGGGCGAGACCCTCACCTCCAGTGGCCAACTGGGAGCGGAAGACGGACCCTACACCGTCGACAGCATCGCCCTGCCCGAGAGCAACCCCTGGAATGCCTGGCTGCGCACCAGCGCCCTGGACTTCTACCAGGACGGCCGCGCCGCGGTCAGCATGTACGGCGGCGATCTATGGATCGTGTCCGGCATCGACAAGGACCTGAAGCAGCTCGAGTGGCGACGCTTCGCCGCCGGCATGTTCGAGCCCATGGGCGTGCGCGTGATCGGCGGCCAGCTCTTTGTCGGCTGCCGCGATCGCATCACGCGCTTGCATGACCTCAACGGCGACGGCGAGGCGGACTTCTACGAGAGCTTCTTCCCCGACCCCGACGTCTCGGTCAACTTCCACGCCTTCAACTTCGACCTGCAGACCGATACCGACGGCGCCTTCTACTACGCCAAGTCCGGCCAGTACACCGACTTCAGCCTAGGCGGCGGGATCCTCAAGGTCGCGCCCGACGGACGCAGCCACGAGGTCTACAGCACCGGCCTGCGCACACCCAACGGCATGGGCATGTCCCCGGACGGCCGCCCCTTGGTTAGCGACAACCAGGGCAACTGGATCCCCGCCTCCAAGATCTCCC
>JBLIOL010000232.1:0-8916 GCA_047639615.1 Planctomycetota bacterium
CTGGAGCTAGTGCCCGTCCTGTTCCTCATCACGGACTCACTCCATGCCTTCAGCGAGCATTGCAGCAGCCTCGGCTGAGGAAAGCGCATGGCCGAGGGTGTCGGAGAGAATGCGATACTTGAGCTTCGTGTCGCTCAGCTCGATGACCTCGATCCCGACCCCCGCTTGAAAGAAGGACGCGCCGAGTTCGCCGGTGAACTCAATGTCTCTCACGGAGTGGTGGATCGTGAACCTGGCCCTGTATGAATACTGCGACCCCCTCCTCGGACTGATTTCGATGGGGATCGCGGGGGAGCGTGTGCACTCGAACTGGGTCTTGACCGAGCCGTCGGATACACCGCGGAAGATGAGCTGGTTCTCAATGACGTCTTCCTCCCAGGTATCGACGGTCATACCGCCGAAGTACAGCCCCACCCAATACGATTCACGGCACGAGAGCCCGGTGCGCGTTGCGAAAATGTCCTGCCCTTGTGAAATGGAGTAGACCTGGCCGATTTGGTAGCTCCGGTCCACAAAGGGCTGCTTGGTCGGAGTGCTCATGCACGCAACCGAGAGGGTCGTAATCGCGAGGAGTAGGAGGGACTTCGCTAGTTTGTGCATGGGGCAGGGGGAATGGGAATGTGTTGTCTGCCGAACCGCCTCTGAGTCGCTGGGGGGTGTTCGACCGAATCTCGCGTGCCTTCAGTCGAGGCGAGAGACCAGAATCTGCCCAGTGTGAATCTTGGAATTGTCGGGCGTCCTTGGGTCAGCTCTCGCTGGTGCGCGGCCGCTCTATGCGCAGGGACTTCAGGCGGGAGGTCAGGGTGGCCGCGTGGATTCCTAGGAACTCCGCGGCGCCACCTTTGCCTGCAAGCTTCCAGCGCGTGTGGTTGAGCACGGCGATCAGGTTTTGGCGCTCGAGTTGGCGTAGCTCCTTGTCGCTGAGCAAGGTCTGGGCCTGGGAGTCGGGCGTGGGTGCGCTGGGCTGGACGGCTGTGGGCAGGTGAATGGCTAGGCGGCTGCCTTGGGCGCCGATTAGGGCTCGTTCGATGACGTTTTGGAGTTCGCGGACGTTGCCGGGCCAGTCGTAGGACTTGAGCGCGTCGAGGTCCGCTTGGCGCAGGCGCGGGCGCTTGGTGCGCGGGCCGCTGCTGGCGGCGTCGAGGAAGTGCTGGGCTAGCAGGGGCACGTCCTCGCGGCGTTCGCGCAGGGGCGGGACGTTGATGGGGAAGACCGTCAGGCGGTAGTAGAGGTCCTCGCGGAAGCGGCCGGAGCGCACCTCGCTGAGCAGGTCCTTGTTGGTGGCGGCTACTACGCGCACGTCGACCGTGCGCTCGTGGTCCTCGCCGATGCGCGAGTACGGGCCCTCTTGCAGCGCGCGCAGGAGTTTGCCTTGCAGGTCGAGGGGGATCTCACCGACTTCGTCCAAGAAGAGGGTGCCGCCGTCGGCAACTTGGAAGCGGCCGGGGCGGTCGCGGGTCGCGCCGGTGAAGGAGCCCTTGAGGTGGCCGAAGAACTCGGACTCGAAGAGCTCGTGCGGGATCGAGGCGCAGTTGACACGTACGAGGGGTTTGGCTGCGCGAGTGCTGCCTTCGTGCACGGCTACGGCGATCAGCTCCTTGCCCGTGCCGGATTCGCCTTCGATCAGGACCGTGGCGTCGGAGGGGGCCACGATCTCCACCTGGTGCTGCAGCTGCTTGATGGCGGCGCTCTCACCGACGATGCGCCCGAAGGACTGCACGACTTTGATCTCCTCACGCAGGTAGTCGCGCTCGAGCTCTAGCTGGGCACGTAGGCGATCAACTTCGGCGAAGGCGCGTGTGTTGGCGATGGCGGTGGCGGCGTGGTCGGCGAAGGTGCGCAGCCAGCCGAACTCCTCCTCGCTCAGGGTTTCGCGGCTGAAGATGGCGAGCACGCCGAGCACCTCGCCGCGGAAGATCAGGGGCTGGCCTCCGAAGCAGACGATGCTCTCGCTGGCGGCCCACTCGGGGACGGCGAGCCAGGGGGAGTCGCCCTCCACGTGCAGCAGTAGGGGCTTGCCGGTTTCGCCGACCTGGCCGACTTTGCGTACGCCCAGTGGGAAGCGTTGGAAGCGGCCCTCGAGATTGGTCCAGGTCTCGCCTGGGTCTTGTAGGGAGCTGCCCGTGCTGGCCACCAGGTGCAGGCAGGGCACGTGGCCCGGGCAGTGCTTGCGCATGGGGCAGTCATCGCAGCGGTCACCGGGACCCTTGAGCCAGATGCGCGCCAGGGCTATCCCGGGCTCGCGGGCCAGGTCGCCGACGATCTTGCTCAGCACCTGGTCGGGGGATAGGGCCTGGGCAACGCTCAGGGCGGCTCGTTGGAGGGCTTCGGGGTTCACCCTGACATGGTAATGAGATCTCATGGTGCGTGGAGTGGGATCTCATGCTTACGTGGATTGTCATGTGGCTGGGGCGATCCGCTGTTTGATCGTAACTCGTTCCATTGTAACTACTTAGCTTCGACAGGTGAGGCTTGGCACGCCCTGTGCCTAGTAGCTCTCCGTTCACTCAAATTATCAACTACGGAGCTACTCCCATGAAGACCCCCCTCGCACTCGCAGTCATCCCCTTCAGTCTGATCGCCGCCTACTTCGCCGCACCGGACGCAGTTACTGAGGTCAGCGCAGTTCCCACCGCAGGGCCCACAACGGAGCCGGCCGTGGAGCTGGTCTCCAGCCTGCTGAGCTTCGACCCGGCCAACACCGCTCTGGTGGTGACCGACCCCCAGAACGACTTCCTGAGCCCGGACGGCGTGGCCTGGGGCGTTGTCGGCGAGAGCGTGGTGGAGAACGACACCGTCGCCAACATCGACGCACTCTTCAAGGCGGCCAAGAGCGGCGGGTACGAGACCTTCATCTCGCCCCACTACTACTTCCCGCACGACAAGCACTGGCACTTCGAGGGCACCCTCGAAGCGCTGATGCACAAAATCGGCATGTTCGACCGCGAGGACGCGCTCTCGCTCAAGGGCTTCGAAGGCTCCGGCGCGGATTGGCTCGAGCAGTACAAGCCCTACATCGAGGACGGCGCCACGGTCGTCACCAGCCCGCACAAGGTCTACGGGCCCGAGACCAACGACCTGGTGCTGCAACTGCGCAAGCGCGGCATCAGCCGAGTCATTCTGGCCGGCATGTCCGCCAACCTCTGCACCGAGTCGCACATGCGTGAGCTGCTCGAGCAGGGCTTCGACGTGACGGTGGTATCCGACGCCACGGCCGCCGCCAAGACCCCCGACCTGGGTGACGGCTACGCCGCCGCCATCACCAACTTCAAGTTCATGGCCAACGCGGTCGTGGAAACCAAGGAAGCCGTTGCCGTCATGGGCAAGGGCTCTAACTAGCGCGTTCCTCGAGCATCCAATCCAACCAACAACCAACAGCGAGAACACCCATGAACATCCTCACAGCAAGCATCCTCCTCAGCAGCTTCGTGCTGCCTGATAACAACGCCCCGACCAACGCCGAACTCACCCCTGCACCGACCGTCAGCTACGGTACCGAGGCCATCGAGGGCCTCGATATCTTCTACCGCGAGGCCGGCGACCCCAAGAACCCGAAGCTCGTGCTATTGCACGGCTTCCCGACCTCCTCGCACATGTTCCGCAACCTGATTGTGGACCTGGCGGACGAGTACCACGTGATCGCGCCCGACTACCCCGGCTATGGACTCAGCTCCATGCCCAGCGTCGACGAGTTCGAGTACAGCTTCAAGCACATCGCCTCCATGATGGACACCCTGCTCGAGAAGCGCGGCTTCGACAGCTATGCCCTGTACCTGATGGACTATGGCGCGCCCATTGGCTTCCGCATTGCCGAAGCGCACCCCGAGCGCGTGACCGGCTTCGTGATTCAGAATGGCAACGCCTACGACGAGGGTCTGCGCGAGTTCTGGGATCCGATCAAGACGTACTGGAAGAGCGGTGAGCAGAAGGACGGCGACGCCCTGCGCGGCCTGCTGACCCTGGGCGCTACTAAGTGGCAGTACCAGCACGGCACCCGCCAGCCGCAGTCCATCAGCCCGGACAACTGGCTCGTGGTACAACCGCTGCTCGACCGTCCCGGGAACCAGGAGATTCAATTGGCCATGTTCTACGACTACCGCACGAACGTGGACCTCTACCCGCGCTGGCAGGCGTATTTCCGCGAGCACCAGCCCCCGACTCTGATCGTGTGGGGCAAGAACGATCCGATCTTCCCGTCCCAAGGCGCGCATCCCTACGTACGTGATCTGCCCAAGGCCGAGATTCACCTGCTCGACACGGGCCATTTCGCCCTGGAGGAAGACGGCACGCAGATCGCTGATCTGATGCGCACCTTCCTGGGCAAAAACCTGGCGCGCTAGTCTTTGCCTCGCACCATCTACCAGTCTCCAGCACTCTCCGCAGCACTCCCCCCAGCACCATGACCACCAAGTACGACGCCATCGTGATCGGTACCGGCCAGGCCGGCCCGTCTCTAGCCCAGCGCATGAGTTCGGAAGGCATGCGCGTAGCCATCATCGAACGCGGCCAGCTCGGCGGCACCTGCGTCAACGTAGGTTGCATCCCCACCAAGGCTCTTGTGGCAAGTGCACGAGCGGCACATATGGCCAGGCGCGCGTCGGACTTTGGGGTTGTGGTGTCAGGGGAGGTGCGCGTGGACATGCCCAAGATCAAGGCGCGCATGAAGGAGATCTCCGGGCAGTCCAATCGCGGCGTGACCACCTGGGTGGAGCACATGAAGGGCGTGGATCTCTTCCGCGAGGAGGCGCGCTTTGTGGGCCCGAAGCAGGTGCAGGTGGGTGATCGGACGATCGAGGCCGACAAGATCTTTGTCAACGTGGGCGCGCGGCCCTTCGTACCGGAGTTCGAGGGCCTGGGGGAGATCGAATACCTGACCAGCTCGAGCATCATGGAGCTGGAGGAGGTCCCGCGGCACCTGGTGGTGATCGGTGGCAGCTACATCGGGCTCGAGTTTGCACAGATCTTCCGGCGTTTCGGCGCCGAGGTCACGGTGATCGAGCGCGGGCCGCGCCTGATCGGTCGCGATGACGCGGATGTGTCGGCCTGTGTGCAGGAAATCATGGAGGGCGAGGGTATCGGTGTGCGGTGCAATTCGGACTGCATCAGTTTCGCCAAGCATGCGGATGGCATCGCCGTGCGCTCGCACTGCAACGGCGGCGAGAAGGAGGTGATCGGGAGTCACGTGCTGATCGCCGTTGGGCGCACGCCGAACACCGACAGTTTGGACCTGGCAGCTGCTGGCCTCGAAGCCGATAAACGCGGCTACCTGAGCGTGGATGATGAGCTACGCACCAACGTTGACGGCATCTGGGCCTTGGGCGACTGCAACGGCAAGGGAGCCTTCACGCACACCTCCTACAACGACTACGAGATCGCAGCCGCGAACATCTTCGACGGTGACTCGCGCAAGGTCTCGGATCGCATTCTGTGCTACGGGCTCTACATCGATCCGCCCCTGGGGCGCATTGGCATGACCGAGGACCAAGCCCGCGCTTCGGGCCGGTCCGTACTGATGGGCAAGTACCCCATGAGCAATGTGGGCCGCGCCAAGGAGCGCAGCGAGACCCAAGGCTTCATCAAGGTGCTGGTGGACGAGGACAGCAAGCAGATCCTGGGCGCCGCCATCCTTGGCATCGGCGGCGATGAGGTGGTGCAGTCCATGCTGCCCATGATGTACGCGGGTACGCCGTACACGGTCATGGCGCGTGCCGTGCACATTCACCCGACGGTGACGGAGTTGCTCCCCACCACCCTGCAGAATCTGGCCCCTCTGGAGTAGCAAGTCATGGCACGCAAATACCCCAGCATCACCTTCACCGACTCCGTGCGGGCAGCTCAGGCTGACCACGGCGCTGCCGAGGTAGCAGCGCGCGTGGAAGCCATGCAGGTGCAGGACGACCGTTTCTCCGAGAACGAGAAGCTGTTCATCAGGGCCCGCGACAGCTTCTACATGGCCAGCGTGAACGAGGACGGCTGGCCCTACATCCAACACCGCGGCGGTCCATTGGGCTTCCTCAAGGTGACGGGCGATCGCAGCTTGGCCTTCGCTGACTTCAGTGGTAATCGCCAGTACATCAGCACTGGCAACATCCGCCACGACGACCGCGTCGCGCTATTCCTGATGGACTATCCCAACCGCACGCGACTCAAACTCATGCTGCGCTCGGAGATCCTCGACGCCGCTGAGCACCCAGACCTACTCGAGCTAGTGCAGGACTCCTCCTACAAGGCTCGCATCGAACGCATCGTGCAATTTAAGCTCGAGGCCTTCGACTGGAACTGTCCCCAGCACATCACCCCGCGCTTTACCGAGCAGGAGTGGAGCGAACGTCAGGACTAGCTCGGGCCAGTCCTACTTGTCTTCGTTTTCGTTTTCGTCTTCGTCCGTCTTCTCGCGGCCGAAGATGTCGCGCTCGCCTTGCAGGCCTTTCGAGGGTCGGCCGTAGAAGGAGGCGGCGCTGGGGCCGACTTTGCGGATGCGCTCGAAGGCCATGCGGTTGTTGTCGCCCCAGATGATCTCGAGGCGTGAGTCCGTGGGCATGCTGGCTTCGAACTCGCGCGGCATGCCCGGGTTCTCCCACTCGAGGGTGCCTTCCTCGCGATCGAGGTAGGAGCCTACGAGGGACTGGGTGCGCACCTTGCCGGTCTTGTCGGCCACGAACTGGGCCGTGAAGGTCTGGTAGGCGTCGGGGACGTTGCCGGTGCGGTTCTCCCAGAAGGCTTGGACCTCGAAGGAGAGAAAGCCGTCGGCCACGAGTAGGAAGCCCAAGAGATCGCGCCCGGTGGTGGGCCAGTCGGGATTGTCCAGCTCGACTAGGCGCCAGCAGCCGCGCATGCGCCGCGCGATGTTGGCGCCGGCCTTGCTTGCGGGGCGGCCGTAGAGGTCGACCTCTACGCTGGGTTCGGGGTCTTGGCTGGCGCCATCTTGGGGCGCGCTAAAGCGGGCGGCCCAGGGCAGGAGGGCGACCAGGGCGACGGCGGCGTGGGTGGTGGAGAGCTTCATGGCAGGTTCCTTGGCGAGGTGGGTACATTAGACACCGCGCATTCCAATCTTGGAGCCCAGGGATTGCGCGAAGCTCGCGGTGAGTACCTCCCCTGAAACAATGACCCAACCTTCGGGCCCGGATAGTGACCCGAGGGCCGAAGGTGCCTTGCGAATCGGGTTCTGGTTGAACGGTGCCCTAGCCGTGATCAAGGTGGCTGGCGGGCTCATTGCGGGATCGCCTTCGCTGCTTGCGGATGGCTATCACTCCATCGGTGATGTGCTCACGGGTGGACTCGGCTGGCTCTCGTACCGTTGGGCGCAAGAGCCTCCGGATGAGGATCATCACTACGGCCACGGTAAGTATGAGGCCCTGGCAGCCGCCGCTGTTGGCGGTGTCTTGGTGGCAACGGGTGCCGCGGTGGCGTGGGGCGCTTTCGAGGCGGATCCAGCGAACTACGAGTCCTCGCAGACGCTGATCGCGGTGGGCGCAGCCTTGGCCTCGATCATCGGCAACGAAGTGCTGGTGCGGGTTCAGGGGCGCGCGGCCAAGCTGACCGGGAGCCCGACCTTGGCCGCCATGACCAAGGACAGCCGCTCGGATTCCCTGACGAGTATGTTGGTGATCGTCGGTGTGCTCGGAGCTGCGGCTGGGGTCAGCCGCTTGGAGCCTTTGGCCACCCTGATCATCGGCCTAGCCGTGGCGGCCATGGGGGTGGAGAGCCTGCGCGGCGGCATCCACGTGCTGACCGATCGAGTGCATGACACCGGGTTGCGCTCTCGAATCGAGGCCTTGGCCGAGGCCATTCCCGGAGTGCTCGGCGTGCAATCCGTGTCCGTACATCCACTCGGGACGCTGGTCCGTGTCGATATGGAGATCAGTGTTCAGGGCGATTTAAGCGTGCGTAAGGGGCATGAAATAGCCCATGAAGTGGGCAAGACGGTCACACGTCACGAAGATGATGTCGTAGAGGTCTCGGTCCACGTCAACCCGGCATAGGATCCCCACTCGAGTCTGGGTTCCTGGGCTCCTGGGCTCCTGTACCCGCCCGCCGCCAACAACCAACCATCGATGCGCCAACTCTTCGTACTCCTCCTGCTCACATTGGGAGGGCTGGTCTCACCGGCCCAAGCCCAGAATCGAGCCGGAGCCACGCTCTACACCCAGGTCACGGGCCGCGAAGTTCGCGTTGCCGTGACCTTCGATATCGAGGCGGGCTGGAAGCTCTACCACACGGACCTGGGAGATCCGGACGCCATCGCGGTACCGCTCACGGCTGAGTTCACCGGAGTTGACGGTGAGTGGAGTGCGCTGGAAGTGCTCGATGCGAAGACGGAGTTCATCTCGGACGAGTACCAGGGCGACTACTCGGTCAACTATCACAAGGGCAGCGCCATCGGCTTCGCCACCGGCACATTGGCGGAGGGCGCGAAGATCGAGGACCTGAAGCTGGTCCTAGAGGGTCAGACCTGCGACCCGAGCGTGTGCGTTCCCTACGAGGAGACGATCGCGACGAGCGGTAAGGGCGAGGACGCGATCTGGGCCAAGTTCCCTACACAAGCGGCCGCGCCGGTTGAAGCAGCCGAAGACGACCACGCTGAAGCCCAAGGCTTTGACTGGGAGCCGCTCTTCGGCTTCGGTAGCAGCGCGGATGGACGGCTCAAGCTCATGACGGACGGCACTCATGTGCGCGCCGTGATCGAGATCGTCACCAAGCCGGAATGGCACCTGTATGACGGCCCGACCAGCGCCGACATGGGCCCCAACGAGCCGGTGGGCGAGCCCACCGTGTTCGAGTTCGTGGAAGCGGGCCCGGTGGAATGGGGGACTCCGGTCTACCCCACGAGCCACGACTACGACGGCTACGACAAGGACTTCAACGAGATCAAGGTCCAGGTGCTCGAAGGCAACCTGGTCTTCACCATCGACGGCA
>JBLIOL010000233.1:0-8886 GCA_047639615.1 Planctomycetota bacterium
TTCGGGCGCTGGCTACGAACGACAACGTGCGCAGCGTGCTGCTCACGGGTACGGGCAAGGCTTTTTGCTCCGGCGGCGATGTTAAAGACATCATCGGACGTCTGTTCGGGGTGAGCCACGCGGAGTTACTGGCCTTCACGCGCATGACCTGCGATCTGATCGAGGCCATGCGCCGGTTGGAGAAGCCCATCGTTGGCGCGATGAACGGCACCACCTGTGGCGCGGGGGCGGTCATGTCGGCGGCCTGCGACATTCGGGTGGCAGCGGAGTCGGCGCGAATCGCTTTCCTGTTCACGAAAGTGGGCTTGTGCGGCGCAGACATGGGTGCGGCCTGGCTCTTGCCGCGCATCGTGGGCGCGGGCCATGCGGCCGACATGCTCATGTTCGGAGACTTCTACACGGCCGAGCGCGCGCATCAGATTGGCTTCTACAACTATGTGGTTCCGGACGCGGAGCTCGAGGGCTACGCCATGGAGAAGGCGCGCGCATTGGCAGCCGGACCCACTATGGGCCTAGCTGTGACCAAGCGCATGCTCAACGAGGAGGCGCATATGGATCTAGGTGAAGCCATGCAGATGGAAGGCTGGATTCAAGCCGAGTGCATGAAGCACCCCGACTACTTAGAGGCCTACGAGGCGTTCATGGAAAAACGCCCCAAGAACTTCATTCAGAACGCACCCGGCGGCGCGGGCCAAGGCTCCTAGTGGAACAAGCACAACTGGATGAGCTGCGCGCGGAGGCGCGCGCCTTTGCATTGGAGCACGCGCATGCGGTCGAAGAGGCTGGCGGCGAGGACGCTCAGGCATGGAAGGCCTTGGAGCTCTTGGCTGCGGGTGGCTGGCTGAAGTGGACCGTGCCGGCGCGAGACGGCGGGCATGTAGCCACTAGCTTGTGCGCGCAGGACCTGGTCAGCGTGCGCGCCATGGGTGCCGTGCGCGCGGGCCTGGCCTATGGCTCGGGCATGCTCGATGTGATGTTCGTGGAGCAAGGACTTGGCTCCTACCCGGTGGCGCGCGGTGGCAGCGAAGCTTTGCGAGCGCGCGTCTTGCCGCGGGTGGCTGCTGGCGAGCACGTGGCGGCCTTTGCCGTCACGGAGACGGACGCGGGTTCGGACCTAAGCGGTGTGAGCCTCTCGGCCACGCGCACGGCGAGTGGCTGGCGCCTCAAGGGCTCGAAGACTCTGATTACCAACGCCGGCTTGGCTGACGGCTATACGGTGCTAGCGCGCAGCTCGGGCGAGCCGGGGGAGCGCGGCGGACTGAGCATGTTCTACGTGTCCTCCGAGGCTCCCGGGCTCTCCGTGGAGCGCTTCGAGGTTATGGCGCCGCACCCCATCGGCGATGTGCACTTCGCCGACGTGGAGGTCGACGAGGACTGCCTGCTGGGGGAGGAGGGCGCTGGTATGGACTTGGCGCTCGGCAACCTGGCACGCTTTCGGACCTCTGTGGCTGCGGCTGCCAACGGTTTTGCCGAACGCGCCCTGGCGGAGTCCGTAACGCACTTGGAAGGACGCAAGCAATTCGGACGGCCGCTATCGAGCTTCCAAGGACTGCGCTTCGACCTGGCCGAAATGGATGTGCGCTTGGCGGCGGCGGAGCTGCTGGTGCGCGAGGCCGCGCTCTCGGTGGACACCGAGGGCGACGCAACCCAGGACGTGGCGCGGGCCAAGCTCTTCGCCACGGAGACGGCCGGTTGGATCTGTGATCGTGCCGTGCAGCACCTGGGTGGACTCGGCGTGCGCCGCGGGCAGGTGGTGGAGCGACTCTTCCGTGAGGTGCGCGCATTGCGCATCTACGAAGGCACCAGCGAGATCCAAAAATTGATCCTCGCCAAGGAATTGCTGCGGCGTCACCGTAGCGAGTAATCGATGCCTACTTTTCAACGACACGTTTTTGTCTGCACCCGCGATCGCGGCGAGGGACACCCGCGCGGCTGTTGCGCGAGCAAGGACTCGGCCGCGGTCTTGGACGCGCTCAAGAGCGGCGTGGCCGCGCGCGGCCTGCGCCGCGTCGTGCGCGCGCAGGGATCCGGTTGCCTCGATCAGTGTGCACGGGGCGTGACCCTGGTGGTCTACCCCGATGCGGTCTGGTACGGCGCGGTGAACGCGGCCGACGTGGACGAGATCCTCGACGAGCATGTGCTGGGCGGCCGAGTCGTCGAGCGACTGCGCATACCGGAGGATCAGCTCACGGGCGTGGTTCCTCCCGCAGACGAACCGGGCAAGTGCCCGGCACCCCTTCAGCCTCCTAGCCAATAGCATGCGACCCAAGGATATCGACCAAATCGACGAGGAATCCTCCGCCCTGCTGCGGCGCATCCTCGAGCGCCAGGCCTATCGCCAACGCATGGCGGCCAACATCCGCGGGCACGGCATCAAGTTCTTTCCTGAACTGGATGAGAAGCTCGCCTTCGTCACCGAACTGGAGGCTTCGCTGCATGTGTTGCACCAGGTGGAGCGCCTCTACGTGAGCCTCGGCGGCGAACACCTGACCGAGAAGGTACGCCCGCGTATGGAGCGCATTCCTTACCCGGTTTCGCGCCAGGAGCAGGCGGTTTGCTTGGGACTGGTGGGCCGCGCAGAGCGCTCGGCGGCGCGCAGTTACCTGGGTGGTATCAGCCGCGACTTCGCCGAGATCGCGCGCGAGTTAGCATCCTCACCCTCCGGTGCTGTAGAGGCTGAGGAGGAACGCTTCATAGCCTTCGCACAGGACGCCGGTAATCGCACCCAGGCTCTGGAGTATTGGCAGCGTTGGATGGTTGTGGGTTTGCGTGCCATCGGTCGGCCTGGAACCAGCGGGGACGTGCGCGCGGTGGAGTTGCAACTGCGCACGAAGAGCGTGGCCGAGGTGATGGGGGACTTCCTGGATGATGTGGCGCCGCTGCAGTCCGAGGCTGACCTACCCCTACCTTCGCCCGAGGTGCACGGCATCGACGTGCCCGCTGAACTGCTCGAGCGATTTAAGGTGCAGGCATGAGCGAGCCTGAGAAGGTGCTTCTGATGGGTGCCGGCGCCGATCTCGTGGAGGGGGAGCTGTTCGAGGCTGCCCCCCAAAGCCCCGAGGCGGAGGAGCGTGCCGGCCGCTCGGTGGTGCTCGTGCACGAGGTCTTTGGCCTGGACCCTTTTACTCGTCAGGTTGCGCGCGAATTGGCTGCTGAGGGTTATCAAGTCTTGGCTCCCGACCTGTACAGCCGCGAGGGTTTGCCCGGGCCGGCGCCCAGTGCGGATGATCCTGCGCCCAGTTGGGACATAGACACGATTCGCGCCGCCGCCGCCGGCCTGTCCGATCGTCAGGCCGTGAGCGATGTCGAAGGGGCGGGCAAGGAGCTCAAGAGACGCGGCGCGAGTAAGGAAGGACTGGTGGTCATGGGCTTCTGCCGCGGGGGCACGTTGGCCTTCTTGGCCGGTTGCCAAAGTCGCCGCTTCCAGGCTGTGGTCGATTTTTACGGCCGCATCGTCTACCCCGAGCTGAGCGAGAACCAACCGGTCCAGCCGCTCGAGATGCTGCTCAACCTCGGCGTGCCGCTGATCGGCCACTTCGGGAGCGACGACCCGTCCATTCCTGCGGACGATGTGGAGGCTCTCAAGCAGGGCCTCGAGTCCTCCGCCAAGACCTTCACCCTGCACACCTACGAGGGCGGCAAGCACGGCTTCGCCAACCCCCTACGACCAGCCTTTGATGATTCTCACAGTGCTTCAGCCTGGAATCGAACCCACCGCTTCCTCGATGAGGTCCTGTGACGCAGACTCGGGCCGTCCCCTACTTCCCTGCTAGCCAATCCAAGCATGTCCTCCAGCCTCAGCTTCTTTGATCTTGTCCCCGGCAAGGTCCTGCTCGACCGTTACCGCATCCTTCGGCCCCATCGCGAAACTGGCATGGCCACGGCTTTCGCCGTGGAGGACGAGGAGGACAACTCCCGCGCCGAGGTACAGGTCTTTCCCTCGACGCTCTTTGCCGACTATGAGCAGGCACGCGGTTTCGCTGATCGGCTAGGCGCTTGGAGCGAGCTGAATTACGCGGCCGTGATGCGCACGCACGGTGTAGAGGTGCTTGAGGATGGCACGGTCCTGTTGATTACGGACTTCCCCACGGGCTCCAGCCTGCGCGGCCGCATGGCCGACAGCACCCGCATGGATCCGGACGAGGTACTGGCGCTTTCGCGCGACCTGCTCGGCGGGCTGGGTGAGATTCACGCGGCCGGCTTGGTGCACGGCGATCTGAAGCCCGCTTCGATCTACCTACGCGGCGAAGGCCTCGGCGCACAGCTTGTGGACGGCGGTGTGACCCCGGGACTTTGGGAGGCAAAGCACCTGGGCACACGTACGGCGTTGATCGGTACGCCCTTCTACTCCCCACTGGAGCAGTTCTCCGGGGATGCTCCGAGTGCGTCCGCCGACCTTTATGGCCTCGGCACGCTCATGTACGAACTGCTCACCGGCGTCATGCCCTGGCAGGGCAAGGGCTTCATCGAAGTCTTCCAGTCCAAGATGCAGGAAGGCCCGCCGTCCATGGCCGCTCGCGCGCCGGGCGTCGATGTCCCTCTGGAGTTAGAAGAGGCCATCGCTAATAGCCTGCGCGCCAAGCGTGGCGAGCGTTACGTTTCGGCTGACGATTTCATGGGCGCGCTCTCGGGCCTCTAGCAGCCCGCTTAAGAAACAGCGACTTGTCGCTCGGCTCCCACGAAGCGCCTAGCTGCGTTGCCAGAACCCCCAAATAGCCACCACTATGGGGGACCTGTCGCCTTGCCAGACGATCCGTGGAAACCAATCGCTGGGCCGCTGTTTTTAAAGCGGCCTGCTAGGCTCAGACTTCGTGCGGGCGCAGCCCGGATCCTGGGGGGACTACCCGCTAGGATCCGGGCTGCGCTGTTGAATGGGACTCAGGTCTATCGAAGGGGCCGCGCACATATCAAACTAGGGTATGAGCCTAGCTGCCGCGACGAACCTGCCCGAGCGCTTCAATCTCTGCGAGTACTTCCTCGATCGCAACTTGGACGAGGGGCGGGCCGACAAGATCGCCCTGCACTGCGGCGAGGAGTCCTGGACCTACGGCGAGATCGCGCAGCGTGTGCGCGCCTTGACCCACAGCCTGCGTGAGGCGGGCTTGCGGCCCGAAGAGCGAGTGCTGCTAGTGCTGCCTGACGGGATCGAGTTCGTGGTGGCTTGGTTCGCCGTTCTGCGCGCGGGCGGGGTCTTCGCCATGGTGAATCCCCTGCTCAAGGCCAAGGACTTTGAGGCCTATCTGGAGTACACCAAGGCGCGCGTGCTCGTGACCCATGTGGATGCGCTTGGTGAGATCGAGGATGCGGCGCGCGCGGCGCGGCTGTGCGATCACGTCTGGGTGGTGGGCGATCTTGAGCAGGTGCCTGCGGACTTCGTCGGCTTCGACACAGCGCTCGCGGCGGGGGATTCTGAATCGGAGCTTGCTGCAGTGGAGCCCACCGGGCCCGACGACTTGGCCGGCTGGTTGTTCACTTCGGGGTCCACGGGGCGGCCCAAGGCCTGCGTGCATGTGCACGGGGACTACGCCTATTCCACGGAGACTTACGCTCTGGAAGTGGCTGGCTATTGCGAGGACGACGTGTGTCTCTCGGTGCCGAAGCTGTTCTTTGGGTATGCCACCGGCACCAACCTGATGTTCCCCTTCCGGGTGGGCGCCACGGTGGTTCTCTTCCCGGGACGCAGCACCGCCGATCAGCTCTTCGATCTGATTGAGAAGCACCGGCCGACCTTCCTCTCCAGCGTGCCGACTCTGATCAACAACATGCTGCGCTCGCCGCGCGTGGATCAGGTGGATCTGTCCTGTCTGCGCATCTGTCTCTCGGCGGGGGAGGCCCTGCCGCCGGCCCTATATGAGGAGTGGCACGAGCGCACCAAGGTCGAGATTCTTGACGGCATCGGCTCGGCGGAGATGTTCCACATCTACATCTCGAACTACCCCGGCGATGTGCGCCCGGGAAGCTTGGGTCGCTTGGTGCCCGGCTATGACGCACAGGTGGTGGACCCCGAGGGCAAGCCCGTGGCAGACGGCGAGCCCGGACGTCTGCGGGTCAAGGGTGGCTCCACGGCCATGGCCTATTGGGGCGACAAGGCCAGCTCCAACGAGACTTTTCAAGGGGCCTGGTGCACAACGGCGGACATCTTCCGCCGGGATGCGCAGGGCTACTTCACCTACGTGGGGCGCGGGGATGATCTGCTCAAGGTGAGCGGCATCTGGGTCGCGCCCCTGGAGATCGAGGACGCCATGCTGCGCCATCCCTCCGTGGACGAGGTCTGCGTGGTGGGTCGGACGGATGACAAGGGCTTGGTCAAGCCCCTGGCCTACGTGGTTCCGGTCGCCGGGGTGAGCGGTAGCGACGACCTAGGGGTAGAGCTCAAAGCCCATCTGAAGGACTGCCTAGCGCCCTACAAATACCCCCGCTGGTTCGAATGGCGCGAGTCCCTGCCGCGCAACGATCGCGGCAAGGTGGCCCGGCGAGTCCTGCAAGCGGAAGCGGAAGGCCAGACAGCCTGAATCCCGCTGGCTACGAAGCCTGGGGGAGGTACGCTGAAGGTGTGGTCTTCCAGAAGTCCGCAGTCATTGTTCGGCCCCCTTGCCGCGCTGGCTGCGTTGCGACTCCTTGACGTAGCTACAGCTACGCCGTTGCCGTCGCGCCTTGCCAGCACGGGAATGGGACTCGAACGATGACCGCGGACTTCAGAAACACCACACCTAAGCCCATGACCAACCTCGCCAAACGAACCTGGATGGAAGCCGAGGAGCTCTTCTCGGCTGAGACGATCGCCCTGCTGCCCATCGGAAGTACGGAGCCCCACGGCCCGCACCTGCCCTTGGATACGGATGTGACCATCGCCTGCGCCCAGGCGCAGCGGGCGGCTGCGACCTTGGAAGCCCGCGGCCAGCGCGTGGTGGTACTGCCGCCGCTCAACTACGGCCTGACGAACTTCACCGCGGGTTTCGCCGGGACCATCGGCCTGCGCCCGGGCACGCTCTGGGCCTTGGTGGAGGACGTGCTCACGGCGCTCGAGGACCAAGGCGTGGGACGCGCGATTCTGGTCAACGGCCACCTGGAGCCCGAGCATGTGCAGGTGCTGCGCGGCGTGATCAAGGACTTCCCCGGCGGCACCGGCCCGGGTAACCAGATGCGCTTGCACGCGCTCTTCGCTGACAACACGCGGCGCAGGTGGGCTCAGACCCTGGGCGAGGAGTTCGCCAGCGGCGACTGCCACGCGGGACGCTACGAGACCAGCATCGTGCTGGCTGCGGACGAGGCAGCGGTGCGCGCGGATGTGGCGGCGAAACTGCCCGAGAAGAGCATCCACCTGATCGAGAAGATGCAGGCCGGCGCGCGCAACTTCAAGGAGTGCGGCGCGGACGAGGCCTATTGCGGCGATCCGAGCAGCGCCACCTCCAGCGAGGGCGATGAGTTGATCCGCTCCCTGGCACACATGGTCGTCGCAAGCGCCGAAGAGGCCTGGCCGGAGTGCGCCGAGTGAGCGGATTTGAGACCACCATCCAGGTGCGCTTCGGGCATGTGGATCCGGCCGGTATCGCCTACTTCCCGCGGCTCTTCGACTACATCCACGATGTGTTTGAGGAGGTCTGGGAGGAGCATGTGGGCCAGCGCTACTACCACCTGCTACTGGAGCGGCGAATCGGCTTTCCTTTGGTTCACTCGGACGTGGACTTCAGCAAGCCCCTGCGCTTTGGGGACCGGCCGCGGGTCCTCGTGACCACCGAGCACCTGGGGCGGGCCTCCCTGCGCCTGCGCTATCGCTTCTATCTTGAGGACGAGTTGTGCCTCGATGCGCGAATGACTACAGCCTGCATCAATCTAGACACGATGAAGAGCGTGCCGATTGACCCTTTGCACCGTGAGCGTTTCGAAGCCCTGCTAGACGACTGATATGCCTTTCCCCCACAAAATCGCAGAGTCCTACGCCCAAGGCGGACCCGTCTACAGCTTCGAGTTCTTTCCGCCCAAGACGGACAAGGGCGCTGACAACCTGATGCGCACGGCTGCGGAGCTCAAGGACTTGGTCGAGCCTGACTTCGTCTCGGTGACCTACGGTGCGGGCGGCTCCACTCGGGAGCGCACGCACTCGGTGGTGACGAACATCCAGAAGGAGCTGGGCCTGACCACCATGGCCCACCAGACCTGCGTGGCCGCCACCAAGGACGAGGTCCTGAAGGGTGTTGAGCGCCTGGTGCAGGATGGCGTGATCAACCTGCTCGCCCTGCGCGGCGACCGGCCCCAGGAGGAGGACTTCACGCCGCCGGCGGATGGCTTCCTGCATGCCACCGATCTGATCGGTTTCTTGAAGGAGCACTTCGACGTGTCCATCGGCGCCGCATGCTACCCGGAGAACCACCCGGAATCCGTAGGCCCCGATGACGACATGCAGTGGACCGTGGAAAAGGTGCGCCTTGGCGCTCAGTTCCTGATCACGCAGCTCTTCTTCGACAACCAGGACTACTTGGACTACGTCGAACGCGCGCGGGCTGCCGGCATCAGCGTACCGATCGTGCCCGGCATCATGCCGGTCAGCAACGTGGCCCAGGTCGAGCGCTTCACCAAGATGTGCGGCGCGCGCTTGCCCGAGGCATTGCTCGAGCGCCTGCGCCCGGTGCAGGACGATCCGGGGGCCGTGATGGCCATCGGGATCGAGCACGCCATCGCCCAGTGCCGCGGTTTACTCGAGAGTGGAGCGCCGGGCCTGCACTTCTATACGCTCAACAAGAGCCACGCCACGCGCAGCATTCTGTCGGCTATTCGGGCCATGTAGCCAGGGCGCGAGCCCCAGGGGCGTGCCGCACATAGCCGAACTTGCCAGCCACGCGCCCTAATCCGCGATGCTGCGTTGCACCACCCCCCAAGTAGCTACGG
>JBLIOL010000234.1:0-8879 GCA_047639615.1 Planctomycetota bacterium
GTCCTCGCCATGCTCGTGATCATGGCTGGCCTCACCCGAGCATGCGGCCAGGCAGGCCGCGGCGAAGAGTGAGCTAAGGAAGAGGGCTTTCATGCGGCGCTTTGGGAGAGGGTGCGGGCAACGTCGGTGGAGTAAGCCTTCCAAGCGGGCAAGATGCCGGCCAACGCGCCGATGCCTAGCATACCCAGCGGGCCCCAGAGCAGCACGGGGTGTAGGGCCGCGGGATCCAAGAGCACACCTGTCTTTTGCTCAACTAGGCCAACGGCGTAGCGCAGGACCAGGAAGTAGACCCCATAGCCCAAGATCGAGCCCATCAGGGCGATGGCCTTGGCTTCCAGCACGATGGCCGTGAAGACGATCATGCGCCCGGCGCCCAGGGCGCGCAGGATGGCGAACTCGCGCCGGCGCTCGTTCATGGTGTTGTAGATCGAAGCCAGCAAGGATGCGCCCGCCACAACAACCACCAAGGAGGCGATCAGCTTGAGCACATCCGCTACCCAGAAGTACTTGTTGTAGATGTCGGCCATGACCTGGGCCAGAGGCCAAGCGAAGGTGGCCACCTTGCCCTGGCGATTGATGGTCTGATCCAGGGCGAAGCCCGGGGGCACCGGTCCGCCGCGGCCGAGCTTGAGCATGACCGCGCTGATCTCCTTGTGCTCGTCCGGGATCTCCTGTCCGGACTCGGCCACGAACACATCGCCGGCGCCGTAGAGCTTGTGATCCTCCATGCGGAAGATGCCCTCGATCGGAATCCAGATGATGCGATCGTTCGGCGAGTAGGTGGGTTTGAGCACGCCGCTCACCACGTACTGCTCCGCGTGGGTCTTGGGATCGTCCGGATCGTAGGTCAGTCCGTGGGAAGGCTGAAAGGTATCACCACGCTGAAGGCCCAACTCGCGCGCCGCAGCGGCACCGATAACGGCCTGGCGGAAGGCCGGGTCGAAGGGCTCACCAGCGCCCTCGAACTCGAGCACAGAACCGTCGCGGTAGGTGTACTTAGTGAACAGCTCCTGGCTGGTACCAATCACCCGGAAGCCACGCAGGTTGTCGCCGAGCGCGTATGGGATCGCAAGCTCCACGCGCCGATCCTCCTTGAGGGACTCGTACATGCTCCACGGAATGTTTCCGCCCGAAGCATCCACGTGGAAGATCGTGTTGAGCACCAACTGGGTCTTGCTCCCGCGCGAGCCAACCACCGCGTCAAAGCCCACCGGTCCGCCCGCGAAGGCATCGCTGGCCTGGCCCGAGAGGCTGATAACCGCCATAGCCAAGCCACTGGCCAAGGCCGCCGCCAACACGGTCACCGTAGTGGACAACGCGTGCTGGCGCATGGAGCGCCGCACGATCAAGAAGAGCGTTCCGAAGCCGTTCATGCTCCGCCCTCCTGGCCCTGCAAGGCGCCGCCGGCGCGATTGAGATCGGAGAAGTCCAAGCTGCGCTCGAAATCATCCAGCACAGCACGATCGTGACTGACCAAGAGCAAGGCCGCCTCGTACTCGCGGCATAGGCGCCGAATGATGCCCAGGGCCTCGGCCGAATGCACCTCGTCGAGGTTGCCGGTGGGCTCGTCCGCCAACACAAGCTTGGGCCGACCCGCGAGCGCGCGCGCCAAGGCGACGCGCTGCTGCTGCCCCACCGACAGCTGGTGCGGCCGGTGGTGCATGCGCGACTCAAGACCGAGCTCCTCAAGCAGGTGCTTAGCGAACTCTTGGTCCGGCTTGCCGCCGAAGCTCATGCCGAGCACCACGTTCTCGAGGGCGGAATACGCGCCCAGAAGATGAAAGGTCTGGAAGACGTAGCCGATGCTGCGCGCGCGCAGCTTGTCGCGGCCAGCTTCGGACAAGCGCAAGAGATCGACGCCGTCCACCTCCACAAGCCCCTCGTCCGCGCGCAGGATGCCCGCGATCACGTGCAGGAAGGTGGTCTTGCCGCTGCCGCTGGTACCCGCCAGGGCCACCTGCTCGCACTCCGCCAATTCGAAGGCCGGCACATCGAGCACCGTCTGCACCGGTCCCTCTGGGGAGCGGTAACGCTTGACTAGATTCTGTACGCGCAGGAGGACCATGGGGCGCAAAGGGTAGAGCCCTCACGCCTCCCGTGCGCGGTCCTAAACGCCTCTTTGACAGGGATCTTTGACAGGGATCTTCGGCTGGGATCTTCGGCTGGGAGTATCAGCGCAGCTCGCCGAGCTGAACTCGAGGGACCCTACCCAACTCGACTTTGACCCTCACGGGCTCGCCAATCTCGGTCCAGGGGCCCTTGGCGGGCTTGGCCACGGAGCTCTCCAGCACCACGATCCAATCACCAGGGGTCAGAACGAGCTCGGTGCTGCCCTCGCTAGAGGTGGCCCCACTGATCGTGTGGACCGACCGATTGCGACCCGTCCCGTCGTCCTTGCGCCCCTGACGGCGTTCCAGAAGCTTGCCATCCTCACCTACGGGCTGAACCGTGATTCGGTACGCCGAGCTACCGTCACTCTGGGGCAGTTTCCAACTCACGGCCAGCAGGCCCTGCAGGGGCACCAGGAAGACCACCCGGCCATCCGCTGCATCGACGCTCTGCTCATAGAGCATGCCGCCTAGGTAGAGCTTGATCCGTTGCGCGCCGGCACCTAGGTCCTCGAGTTTTTGCTCGGCCCCAAAGAGCGGCAAACCTCGAACCGAGACCTGCTCCGTACCGCGTGCGCTGAGGCGCCCACCGGCAACCAATTGGCCTGCGGTGTCTTGCACCACGATCTCCAGGGACAAGCCCCGTTCGAGGGAGAAATCGGCCACCCGACCTGGGGGCGGCAGCACGTAGTCCGCATGAACCTGAGTAGCGAAGCCGCGCATGCTGACCTCGACTCGCACCCGGTCCGCTCCCAAGCCTTTGAAGTGCGCCAAGCCATCGGCGCCCGTGTCTTGGGTATCACCGCCCTTCCTTTTCTGAGCGGAGATCGACACCGTCGCGCCCACCAACAACTCGCCGGCTGAGTCGCCCACGCGCGCCTGAAGGCTGCGCAAGGCATCGGGCACGATCACGTCCACCGGACGCATCTCACCGGTCGACAGCGGCATCACCTCGTGGGTCGCAATCAACTGACTCAGTCGATCGTAGACCTCCACTCGAATAGGCCGAGCAGCTGCCACACCGAACAAATCCAACAGGCCATCTTCACTCAGGTAGAAGGACCCGAAGGCGTTCTCGAGCAAACCCTCATGGGAGCGACCAGCCATGGCCACCTGGTCAAGCTCGCCCGGCTTGTACGCGGCGCCCTCGGCGAATAGACGCTCCGTAGCGTGAGCCTTGATCAGTAGGTCGGGCAGGGGCTCGCCCCCACTATCGAGCACGCGCAGCGCCAAGTGTGCAGCCGGCTCGAGCACGACCTTGGCCCAGCCACTGCCAATCTCATGTCGACTGGTAAGGAAACCCGCGGCATCGACCAAGAGCACCGGCTCACCCTCCTTCAGTAGTTCAACCACACCGCGGCCTTCGCCGTCCGTAGCTGTATTCGCGCTCAAGGCTCCCACCTGCTGGGCCACCGCACCGGAGATGGGTATGCCAGCTTGATCCACCACCAGGAACTGTTGGCGCCGGCCGCGCCGCAACTCGATTTGGCCAATGTCGTGGTCGCCAGGCAGATCCTGCACGGCCAACTCCAGGCGCGTGATACCGCCCCCGTCGCCTGCTTCCGCTTCCAAGCGCAAGCCGCTAGTAATCCTTCCAACCAAGGGAATGTCAAAGCGCCCGTCGCGGTTGGTAGAGCCGTGCAAGGGCTTGTCGTGGTCGTCTACCCAGACGCGCACGATCGCATCGGCTAGGGGCCCAGACCCAGGATCGTTCACGATGCCGCTCAGAACCGGCACCAGCTCGACCTCGACCACCAGATCCGTGCGCACGCCTTCCACGTGCATGGCGTCACCCTGTTGCTCGCGCCGGTTCAAGCCGCTGAGTACCACGGAGGTCGGCAAGCCCAGCTCGCCGCTCCAATCCGCAGGCAGACCACGGAAGTAGAACTCGCCGTCCAAGCTCGTGGTCGTACGGATCTTGTGCGGGTCGCCCAGGGCGCGCTCGACGCCGTCGGGGAATTCGCGGCCCTCCCAGATCAACCGGTCCGAATACAAGTCGAGCACCAAGCCCGCCTGCGGAGCGCCGTCACTATCCACCACCCGGCCCACCAAGCTGGATCCAGCAGGTAAGCGCAGTAGGACCTCTTCGCCCTCGAAACGCAGACCTTCCACATGCAGAAAGCTGCCAGCTCGCGCCACGAAGACCGTGCCTTTAGCAGCCTTGGTCGGGAAGAAGAGACGTCCGTCCGCGTCAGCTTGCGCCGCGAGGGTCTCGCCGTTTTCCAGCAAGAGCACCGCCAGTAGGCCAACCGTGGGCGAGCCATCCTCTTCCACCAAGCGCAACAGGGCCGGGCCTATGGAAGTCGTGCGGTTGACGCCTGCAGCGTTCTTCCCAGCGTTATCCAAATCGCTCGCGACCAAGGCTGCATCGTTGGTCACAGCCTCGGTCCCCGACCCGGCAAAGCTCGTCCAGCTGTTCAGATAGAGGGGTAGACCCACCGCAGCCACAAGTACCGCCGCACCGACCCAGGCCGCGCTCGTGCTCGCACCCACGGTGGTGGCAGCGGCGGAACCGGTCCCGATCAAGGTGCGCTGTGTGCGTTCCATGGCCAGAAAAGCCAGGCACCAGGAATTGCGCGAGCCAAAGCCCTCATCCAGGCGCTCGCGCAGCTCGTCCAAGCCGCGCTTCAGCCGCCAGCGCACGGTGCCCGAGGGCAGACCCTGGCGCCGCGCGATATCGGCCGAGGACATGCCCTCGAAGTAGCGCAGCATGATCGTCGTGCGATAGGGCTCAGAGAGATCGGTCACCACCGAAGCCAAGCGCCGCTGGGTGTCCACGTTCTCCACCAACTCCGATGTGGACGGCAGTACATCCGCACGGGCCACCTCGGTCTGACGTCGTGCTCGGCGACCCTCGCCGCGGGCGCGCATACGCGCCAAGCGGCGCACCACCCCGGCCAACCAAGGTCGCACCGGCCGCTCCGGATCCGGCGGGCTCTTCATGGCCGCCAGCCAGGTCTCCTGCACGAGGTCGTCAGCGGTGGCCGCATCCCCTACCAAGCGGCGCGCAAGGGCCCGCAACCAATCTGAGTGGTCGAGGAGCTTCTCGAGCTCGGGATCCAGTGCCGTTACGTCCATGACTTATCTACTTGCCGCCCCCACCGATGTCGTTGGGGGCACTTAGTAGAAAGGACGATTATAAGACGCCGGGCCTCCAAAAGGGGCCCGGCGCGAGTAGATCAGGCTAGCTGTTGTTGTTCTCCCGCTGAACCCGGCGGAAGGGGTGTACCCAGTTCGCCAAGCTGCGCGCGCTGCGCGACTGCACCCAGACCTTGCCCCGGCCGCTGAAGCGCAGCACCAGCTGATCACTGAACAGGAAGGAGCGCACCTTACGGGCCCGATCCATGCGGTAGGAGAGGCTCGGTTCCCAGGCCACCGCGTAGCCGTTGTCCACGATGTACTCGCCGTCCACCTCGACCTCGGTGATGTCCCCGTAGGCCCCGAAGAACAGGGTCCCGCTGCCCGTACAGCGCAGTACGAAGAGGCCCTCGTTGAAGAAGCCGCGCAGCCCATCGAACTTGGAATCGACCTTGATGCCCTCCTCGGAGGCGATGAAGGCACCTCGCTCGAGGAACAGCTCGCCGTCAAGCATGTCTACAGCGACCACGTCCCCGGCACTGCCTGCGCACAAGCTCATGCTCTTGCTGCCGCCGCGGGCCGTATAGGTGTTCTGGAAGAAGCTCTCGCCCGACAATAGCTTGCGCTTGAGCCCGGCTAGCACGCCGCCACGCGTGGTCGTTTGCGTCTCCATGCCCGGATCCATCCAGGCCATGGCGCCCGACTCCGCGACGATCGACTCGCCGTCGGCCAACTCGACCTCCACCATGGCGTAACTCGGCTGCGCGATAATCTTGTATTCCATCAGGCTCTCCTCGGCGGTAATTGGCGGCCCAGACGCGAGCCGAATTCCTTGGGGTTGTGGGACTGCACCCAGATGCGACCGCGACCCTCGAAGTGCATGACCATGCCTTCACCCGAGAGGAAGGACTTGATCCAACCCGCGTTGGTCTTGGTCACGCGATAGGTCAGGGTTTCCTCGAAGGCCACCAAGTGCCCCGTGTCCACCACCAGCTCGCCATCTACGTCGATGGCCGTGATGCGCCCGTAGGCATTCACCAGGAGCGATCCCTGGCCCGCCACCTGCATGAAGAAGAGCGACTCGCCTCCGAGCAAACCGCGTCCAAGACCTTGGTACTGCAGGTCCAACTCCAGGCTCGCGTCGGAAGCCAGGTAGCTCCCGCCGGCGCAGCACACGTTGGGCGTGCCGTCGACCTCGATCTTGAAGACCTCACCTTGCAAGGTCGGCGCGAGGCCCACCTCACCTGGCTGGTCATCCTTCACCCTATAGGTGGAGAAGAAGAAGTTGTCGCCGCTGATCAGTCGCTTCAGGCCACTCAACAAGCCGCCCTTGCCGCGACTCTTGGTGGTCACGTCGATGTCCACATTGGCCGAAGAGCGAAACATGGCACCGGAGTCAGACACGAAGCTGTCGCCCGGATCCAACTTCACGAGCGCGGAGCCAAAGGCCCCGGGATTGAGGATTTGGATTTCCATGATCAGCCCGCCAGGAAGGGGGAGAGCCACCCGGCCGTATGGCCGAGGGTGCGGGTCTGCAGCCAGATCTTGCCGCGGCCCTTGAAGTTCATGACCAGCCCCTCACCGGAGAAGAGGGTCTGCTTGAGACCGCCCATGCCGCCGATGGTGTAGTCGAGCTGCGGCTCCCAGGCCACCAGGTGACCTGTATCGACAATCAACTCGCCATCGAGCTCGCGCTCGATCACGGCGCCATAGGTGTTGAAGAACAAGTCCCCGGTACCCACCGCATCGATGATGAAGGCGCCCTCGCCGCTAAACAGCGCCTTGAGCCCGCCAAAGCGTGTTTTCAGAGTAATCCCCGAGGTGCACGCCAGGAAGGCCCCTGCGGTCAACCGCAAAGGCCCACCCTGCAGCGAGTGATGCACCACCGCTCCGGGCAAGCCGGGAGTGATCGCCACTTCGCCGCCGTCGCCGCCGCCGTATTGGCCGACGAAGAAGGACTCGCCGCCAACCAGCTTGCGCGCCAAGGCGCCGAGCTTGCTACCGATGATGCGTGTGTCGAGGGGCAGACCGGGCGTCATGCGCGACATGGCCCCGCTCTCCACCAGGACGGTGTCCTGGGGCTCGAGCTGGAACACGACCTCGCCAAAGTCAGGGTTTCCGCGGATGTCAAAGTTCATGAGAAGGCTAGTAGCGGCTTGCCCATGACTTTATTCATAGGCGACGGAAGAAATTAGAGCTGCGGCCCAGGATGATCGAAGCCGTAGGCCATGAGTTCCTTGACCAGGTAATTGAAAGCGTCATCCACCGAGTCCGTCTTGAAGAACAGGTCCGGGTCCGCCTCGCTGATCGTTCCGAAACGCACCATAGGCTCCACGTTGAGCACCTCGTCCCAGTATTCACAGCCGAAGAGCACGATCGGCATGGCTTTCTTGATCTTGCCGGTCTGGATCAGAGTCACGGTCTCCATGAACTCGTCCAAGGTTCCAAAGCCGCCCGGCATGACGATGATCGCCTTGGCCAGGTAGTTGAACCAGAACTTGCGCATGAAGAAGTAATGGAACTCGAAGGAGAGCTGGCGGGTGATGTAGGGGTTGTCGTTTTGCTCGAAGGGCAGCGAGATATTGAGGCCGATGTTCTCGCCACTGGCCTCGCTGGCGCCGCGGTTGGCGGCCTCCATAATCCCCGGCCCCCCACCGGAGCAAATCACGAAGCGTCGATCGTCGCCCTCAAGAGCCTTGGACCACTCGGTCAGTCGGAAGGACAACTCGCGCGCCGCCTCGTAGTAGCGCGACATGTGGAGATTCATCTTGGCCCGCTCAAGATCCTCACCGGTCTCCTTGGCCGCGGCCAATTCCGCCTCGGCCACCTCCTTCGAGCGCGTACGGGCCGATCCGAAGACCACAATCGTGTCCTTCACATCAAGCGCCTCGAAGCGCGTCTCAGGTTCCATATACTCAGCCATGATGCGCAGCAGGCGCGCCTCACGGCTGTTGAGAAATTTTTCGTTGCGGTAGGCCTTGATGGCCGAGTAGCGACTGTTGGACATGTGGCCCCCATGGGACCAAAGCGAAACGCCCCGGCGCTAGGGCCACCCCGAGACAATCTGCGACGCACCGCCTAACTACCCAAAATCAACGCTCGCCGCCCACCCATGGAACCCCCGCCCAAGAGTCTCGAGTCCCTGTTCATCCAACGGGTGGCCTTGGATTCGATTCACCCGGACCTAGCCCTAGCAGAGCTGCTGGCCAAGTATCCGGAGCAAGCGGACCAGCTGCACTCCCTGCACTCGTCCTACGCTACCGGCACCCAGACCATGGACTCAGCCCAGGCCCCGCCGCCTGAGGAGTTCATTGCAGCGGGAGTCGCGCGCCAGTACGAGGACCGCGGCCAGCTGGGAGTCGGCGGCGGCGGCGAGGTGCGCCTGGTGTGGGATCCACGCCTGCGCCGCGAGCTGGCCATGAAGTTGCTGCCCAAGGGCATGACCCTCGACGGATCGGCTATCAGCCTGGCGCGCGGTCAGCGCTTCCTCAACGAGGCCCGCCTCACGGGCAGCCTCGAGCACCCGGGCGTGATCCCCGTGCACGACATGGGCGTGGATGACCGCGACCAGCCCTTCTTCACCATGCAGCGGGTCAGCGGCCGGACCTTCACGGACCTGATCGACGAGCTGTACGGCAAGAGCCCCGCCTCCGACGAACCCTGGTCCCTGCAGCGCATCATCGGCGCCCTCCA
>JBLIOL010000235.1:0-8860 GCA_047639615.1 Planctomycetota bacterium
GGCGCGTGAGCTACGGCCTAGAGTCACGCCGCAACGGCTCCGCCAAACCGCGACGTTGATCGGCACATCGTTGCCAGGTTCCATCAACTTTATTGATATGTGGAGATGCTCAACCTCACCGGCCGCCGCTGTAGGCCAGTAGCAGGATGCTTCCTTCCGCAGCCTCTTGGCAACGCTGCCTTTCAATCGGGCATGACGCAGCGCTTAGGGCGCACGAGACTCTCCACGCGGTGCAAAGAAGCGACGATGAGGACGGTGCGCGTGGACACCGCAGCCGCCGCTCAGGCCGGCGTGCTCTCTGGCTCCGGCTCCGGCTCCGGCTCTGGCGGGAAGATCGTCAGTCCGGAGAGACGCTCGATCTCACGCGCCATCTGCACTGAGTTCTCGATCTGGTGGGCCGGGATCTGAACGGGCAACTTGCGCCCCTTCAGCTTGAGCATCAGTGGGCCCCGGAGCCCCGCGGTCCGTGAGGACACGGCTGAAGCCAGCGCAAGACCGACGAGACCTCCGCCCATCGCGTGCGCCCCGAGCTTCACCGGGATGAACGAGTCGATGTCCTTCCACGCGTAGGTCTGCGTCCCGTACATCTTCACGGCGAAGCCCTCCTGGCCGATGGCGACGCGCGCCTTACCAGCGACGATCCAGATCCAGATCCCCAGCGGGAACAGGACGACGAGAAGGCAACACAGGACGGCCGCAAATTTCATGAGCTTCCGCCACGATGCCTTGAGCGGATAGACTTGCTTCGCACGTTCGCCCTCGTGGAGGAGGGCTTCCTTGTCGAGCTTGGTGAGGACGTGCTTGGCCATATTTCTACCTGTTGCCTGTGAGATGTCGGGTCGAGCATGTCATCGTCTCGACGCCCTGCACCGAGAGCCGGGCGATGCTAACCGAAGTGGCCTCAGCGGTCATCCACAGCTAGGGAGGTTTACATGACGCACGACGGCGCCGAGGAGAGACCCTATATCAGCCCCGAAGATGCCCAGCGCGAGGCGGATCGAGCGGCACTGGAGCGGATGTATGGTTCGGCGAAGTCCGACCGTAAGACTCAGTGGGGTGTCGGCATCGCGCTGCTGGTGCTCGGCCCCGTGCTCATCGCGGTCGGGGCCGCCATGGACGGGGAAGTGGTGATGGTCACCGTGGGCGTATTGGCCCTCGGAGTTGGCGCGTGGTCCTTCATCGACGGTCTGATTCGAAGCAAGCGCGCTGATGCGAATGGGGAGTCGCCCGATTGAACACAGCCGTTGGCTACGCTTGGATTCGCGATTTGCGCGGCAGCGCGTCGCCGCGGGAGTCAGCGACCTCGGCCTTCAACAGTGTCCGGTCTTCCGGCTACCTCGTGAGGCTCTCAAAGAACGCTGCTTTGGGCAGCTGCTCAGCGATCCACTCGAACAGGCCCGTTTGGAACCCTTCGTAGGGGTCGAACTCTTCCACTCGATTGGGTGAGTAGCGTATCTCATCCACGAGAGCTGCCGCGTCATAGAGCTTGAATCCGACGATTGTGTCGGAGCGCTGGACGGTCGCGGAGTGGTGACCATGGAGTAGAACGACGTCTCTGTTCCCATTGAAATAGACGGGGCCTTTGGCCGGTGGACGGACACCAACCAGAACACCGTCGTACCGAGCGTAGTATCCAGCGAAGTGATTTGGGGCGTCCGGCGGCAGTGAGTCTCGTTCAACCTCTCTGGGGCCGTCATCTTGCCAAACCAGCAGCTTCTTGAACGTGTAGACATTTTGCAGCCAGGTCGTGAGGTCCTCACTTGCCAGCTGCCGGACGATTGGGATTTATCGAACGAGTAATTCCCTCGATTGCGGTTGGACTCGACCCGACCCTTTCGGAGTTGATAGAGGGATTCGAGGCCGCAACGGGCATTCATGTGAGTCGGGCGACGATGGGTCGGACCGTTCGGCGCGCCGGATACACTCGGAAAAAAGACGTTCCGGGCTGACCAGCAAGACCGCGCCGAGGTCATAGTTGCTCGAATTGTCTGGGAAGAGCTTCAGTATATTCTCCCAGCCGAAGACATGGTCTTTATCGACGAGACCGGTTCAAACGCAGCGATGACCCCTCAATATACGAGGCCAGAGCGCGGCACGCGAGTTCACGACGGGCGACCCTGCTCGAAGGGCGGTAACATCACGATCATCGGGGCGCTTACGCTTCAGGGCTTGGGTGCGGTCATGACCGTAGAGGGAGGTGTGGGTGGTGAGGTCTTCAAGGCCTACATCAACAAGGTACTTGTGCCCACTCTCCGCTCGGGACAAATCGTTGTCATGGACAACGTCAACTTCCACAAAGTCCGCGGCGTAGAAGAGGCTATCGTGGCAGCTGGATGCGAAGTCCTTTGGCTCCCTCCATAATCGCCGGAGTTCAACCCGATCGAAGAGTGCTGGTCCAAGGTGAAGAATCTCTTGAGAAGGGCTCGGCCGCGAAGCCTTGATGCCATCAACTCATCCATTCGTCGGATAATTCACTGCGTTCGGCCATGCGATGCCAAAGGCTGGTTTGCTCATGCTGGATACGCCGTCCGATGAACTCAACCTCACTGATCACCGCTGTATACTCTGAATCAGAGAAGGGACGGACCGGGTCATCATGGGAACCTTGGCTGGTGTCGCGCTGAGTCGCGCCGGGAGGACAACGACGACGTTGGGTCCACGTTGACGTCGACGGGGCCGGCGCGTCGGCGGTTGCGTCGATGCCTTAGGCTTGGAGCCTGAGAATGGTTTCGATCCGCGCCCGAGTCAATCAGTCTGGAGTACCGTCGCGCCGGTCCGATTCATTCGGCGGAGCCTCGGCGTGGATGTCTGGCAGAGCGGCGGCTAAAGCGGGTATCAACGTAGCCGAGCCTCTGGTTGGTCGCGGTTTCGGAGTCAGGCCAAGGAGGAGAGTGCAGGCGTGCCAGGGACACGTCGAGCATCGAGGACGCCGGCCTGGCTTCGAAGGATCAGCAAGCAGAGGATCAGGTGCGGTGATACCCGCTGTAGCACGCGTCTCTATCGATGACTCGGATACCATCTTGGTGGAACTCTTGGATGTTGAGGAGCGCGCGCAGCGCCTATTCCTACTTGATACTGCGGCCGAACATGGAGGGGCGGCTGTAATCGTTGCCTTGCGCAAGCAGATGGGCAGCTTTGGCAGGAGTTGGGTCGAGAAGAAATCGGCAGAAGCCGCGTTGACGAAGATTCGGCAACGATTGGACGTTGCTCCAGCGGGAGCGATAAGTTTGTCGCGGGATGGGGCTCTTGACCTTGCTGACTAGCGCAGCGAGCGATCGCCGCTGTCGTTGTCTGGCTCTGATGACGTACGGACCGTCGGGTGATGTTTGCGTGGGCGCCACTTTGCCCTCGTCAAACGCCTCTCCCGCGCTCGATGCGAGTAGCCAGGTTTGGTTCGAGCTCTGAAGAACACGAGACCGAGGCGCTCGGGAAGACTGAACCAGCCTTGGGGTGGCTAGATGACGGGAAGGTCTGTGAAAAGTTTGCGGTGGCGGTGAAGAGATAGAGTCCCTTTTGAGCCCCGCCAGGCAGCTTAGAGCGGATTGAGACTCTCCTCCGTCCGTTCGTTTGCATGCGCTTGTTCGACCGCCGCCGATGTGGGGGAGCGGCGATGAAAGACGCGGTGCGTCTGCGAGGTGGTGACCGGCCGGTTCGCGGCCGCCAACCCCGAAGTGGCGCGGTCGGGGCAAATTTGGTGAGACTTGATTTACTAGGTTTACCCGGCATGAAGCGGACGCTCCTCTCAGGTACACAGAGGATAATTCAATGATTCAGCAAACCATTCGTGTGGCCGCGCTCGCTGCGCTACTAGCGACCTCGCTCACGGCCTGCATTGAAGAAAGCCGGCGCGAGATGGGTACCGTCGCGCAATTCGACTCGGACGCCGGGCTCACGCTCCCCGGCGACACGGGTGTGGGGACCAGCATGGACGCCAGCGACGCGACGACAACTGCGCTGAGCGACTCCACCGACACGGGTGACACGGCTGACTCACCCGACACGGGTGACACGGCTGACACGGCTGACTCACCCGACACGGGTGACACCGATGACACGGCTGACTCACCCGACACGGGTGACACCGATGACACGGGTGACTCGACCGACAGGGGTGACACGGGCGAGGTGGAGACTGCCGACAGCGTGCTGGGACCGGTCGACATCCTGGAATGCCAGGTCGCCGCCGACTGTCCAATCTCGGACCTCATCTGCCACGCGCCGCTCTGTGAGTCGCATCAGTGCGTCTATCTCCCAGTCCCTGTGGGCACCCATTGCGAAGGCGCAGACCGCTTCAACAACGTCTGTGACGACACCGTCTGGTACGCTCCGGACCAGTGCAACGCTGCTGGCGCATGCGTCGAAAGCAAGCCGATACCGTGCACCCTCGGCACCGACGATGCCGGCGGTGTCTGCATGATTGGGACCTGCGTCGCCGCCCACGGCTGTGTCGAGGTGCCCGTCCCCGCGGGAATGCACTGCGGGGCCCCGGCGTCCTGCCAAGAAGATGTCTGGCAAGACGCTGCGACCTGTGATGGTGCCGGTGGCTGCGTCGAAAGCGAGCCGACCCGGTGCACCCTCGGCAGCGACGATACCGCCGGTGTGTGTACGATTGGGGCCTGCGTCGCCGCGCACGGCTGTGTCGAGGTGGCCGCCCCCGCGGGAACGCAGTGTGGGGACGCGGCGTCCTGCCAGGAAGGTGTCTGGGAAGACGCTGCGACCTGTAATGGTGCCGGTGGCTGTGACGCCGGCGAGGTTTCGGCGTGTCCAAGCGAGCCATGCCTCAGCGAATGCTGGGAAGGCGTCGACCCAGCGGTGGTCGGTTGTGCCGATGGAAGCCGAGAGGGGTTTACCGACAAGACCTCGTATCCGGATGTGGCCTCTTGCGGCGGCGCGTGGAGCGTCCCTGGTGTGTTCCAAGGTGGTCCGGCATGTGGCCGCAATGCTGGGAACCATGGTGAGAACGCAGCCGGCGCAGGATGCAACGTTCAGGATCTGTGCGCTGAGGGCTGGTCCATCTGCAGCACCATCTCCCAGGTCACCACCCACATGGGTGAAGGTGGTTGCGACGATGCAGTTGCGGTCACGTATCCGAACTACGGCACAGGCCCCATCGGCGTCGACGAGGGTGGCGTGCTGCTGGATATCACGCCGGGGGGCGCGTTCTTTGTCACTGCGGTGACCGGCAACGGTACCGGTCGCTGCGCGGACGAGCCAAGCGCACACGATGACGCCTTTGGCTGTGGCAACCTCGGTCGGAGGTCGATCGCGAGCACCTGCGGCGGGCTAAACCGGTTTAGCGGCAACCTTTGCGGGGGGTTGCGCTCGTACTACTACGTCTTGCAGGACAACCCTGCCAATGACTTTGGCTACGAGACGGCCGAGGATTGGGCCTGGTCGTGCAGTGGCGCCGTGCTCTCACGGCTTGAGCCCGACACGATCGTCAAGACGAAGGCCGACCAGCAGGGGGGGGTGATGTGCTGCCGCGATTGATGGCTCGACCTGTGGGGGAAGACAGGCAGTCCGCCCCCACAGGTCGAGGGCAATACACGCCGATATGGCGGTGGGGTGCAGCTTGATACGGGTTGGGAGTGGAGATGATGCCCGAACCGACGATGGCCATCCGGCGGTCGAACGTCTTGCGCATCTGCCACGGGGGCCGGGAGCAGGTGCCCCCGCTGCGTCTGCCAGCCAGCTTGGACCTGCCTGAGACTCGCGCCCGCCCGTCGGTACGCGCTTGCTTTACCGCCCGTGCCCCGTGGATTTAGTCCAGGGTAGCGGCGGTCGCACATGCCTCAGGGATACCGGCCTGACACGCTTGCTGGTAGCGCAGTTTTGCCTGGATGGGATTGGGCACGAGACCGTGAAGCCCTCTGTGATGCGCCTTTGCCAAGGCGTGACATGGTGATGCCAACCCGCCGTGGCATGACTTCTTGAGCAGAACAAGTGTGCGCACACCATTTCCAGCAGGCGCGGTCACGTTCATCGCGAGCCAGGAGCAAGCCACGTAGTCGTCATCTTGACAGGCTTGCTCCATGAAGTCGGCGGCCTGCGTTTTGTCGCGCGGAACACCTTTACCCTCGGCGGTGAGCAGGCCCAATTCACGGCACGCGTAACGATTGCCGGCATCACAGCCACGCTTGGCGAATGTGGCTGCACGCCCGTAGTCCGGTGCTTTCCCATGTCCCTTGCGATGTGCGTAGGCAGCATCTGCGCAGGCCTGCGCCTCGCCTGTGGTGCACCCACTTTCAAAGAGCGTGATGGCCCTTGGTCGATCCTGGGTGACGCCGACGCCCTTATTGTACATGCGACCCAAGCGGAGACAGGCTTCAGGGACACTTGCGCTACAGTGTTGCCCGAGCGAGTCGACGACGGCCTGGAGGTAGGGCTCACCGCCGGGGTGTCCGTACGCGACTTTCACAATGGTGCTGCAAGACCTGAGGTCGCCTTTGTCGCAGCTAGACAGCAGGATTTGAGCGTGAGCGGGGTGATCAAAGACTGCGGCTTTTGCCCCGCCCTCGTCCTTGGGTGTCTGCGATTTGTTCGCCGCTTCCACCGTTTGACCATCCTTCACCTGTCGAGACATTTGTGGTGAGCAGGCTGCGAAGGCGAGAAGTAGCAGCAAGACGGCGACGCTCTTCACTGAGAGCTGATCGCAGGAACATAGGCATTCATTTTGTTGCCATCCATGTCTCGAAAGTAGCCGCCAAAGAACCCATGCTCGCCGCGCGGCCCAGGCTCTCCTTCGTCGGGTCCACCGAGTTCAAGAGCCTTTGCATGGAGCGCCCTGACGTGTTGTTGGCTACCGACCTTAAGGGCAACCATAGCGCCGTTTCCTGTGCTCGCTCGACTGCCGCCGAAGGGTGTTGCCACGCATAGCGCTACCTGCCGGCGCGAGGGGCCCCATGCGGCCATGGAATCATCCATCCACAGACGTTTTACCCCAATCGTCGCAAGCAGCGCGTCATAGAACGAAACGGCCCGCTCAATATCGTTTGTTCCCATGGTCACGTATCCGTTCATTGGCTACCTCCGTATCCATCGTTGCTAGAGATGCGAACTGGCTAGACCTTGGCTCCGCAGCGCAATGAAGCTCCACATCTCTGATGACTAGAGTCCAGAGCGTGTTACCAAATCGACTTCTAGTTCGCGACTAGGGAGTCATGGAGTGGTGTCGTTTGCGGGGAGGCTGCTGAAGTCCCATAGCGCGTGGTGCGTCCTGCGCTAAACGTTGCCCCAGCAAGACCGACTGCTCTGGGTCAACTCCCTACTGCGGTCCCATGCGAGTGTAGGCTGGAAGGAATTACCAAGGCTGCTCGGCGGATGACGTCCGTGTCCCAGAGAGGGTACGATCCGTGAACTGCATTGATCGCCATGGGCGGTAGCACGCCTCAGGAGAGGGTCAGACTAGCAGGGGCGCGGATGCCCGGAACCCGAGCGCCACAGTTCAGCCCCGCGTGGAGCAAGGGATTCGCACGGCTCTCGCCCCTGGTTGAGAATGGGTAAGCCTTGAGCGGGGGGGCTGATGTCTACCACGGGAGATCGATCGCTGAGCGCGGGATGCGTCGGGATGGGCCGTGTTTCGTGGATGTGTAGACGAAGCCCAAATCCGGGGGGAGAACGTCTCGCGCATCCGCAGCGGGGCGGAAAGTAGGAGCGCTTGTCACGCACGCCCGTCAGGTTAGAACTGCCTGAGACTTGCCCCTGTCCGGCAGCCCGCGCTTGCTCTGAGCCGCCGACATCTGGCGTTGAACTCGAACGGGGCAGGGGGTTGAGGCGCGGCTGAGTGCCTCATCCCGTCGAGAACTAGGGGCGATGCGGCGGCTGCCTACGCTTCGCAGGAGCCTGGCTCGACGATTCCTTCACCTGGCTCAGGTGAGCCCCTAGGCTTGGTCATGTATGAGCTGCCTTCGAAGGTAATGATAGCCTCGCTGGGAAGACGCTCGGACCTAATCGTCCAGCGTTCACCTTCGTTGCGAACTTCGATGGGAAGCCATTCACCCAAGAGACGCGTAAACTCCAATGAGTCCGACGAGTCGAGGCCTGCGATATCGAATTGGACCCAGTCCTGATGTGTCTCGCCGTTGGCAATGTCCGTCAGCACTTGAACCAGCCAGCCCGCAACCTTGTCCTCCGAGTCGAGTTCGAATTCCTCAAGTGTCTTGTCTACGGCGCTCGCATTTTCTGGGCCTAGCTCGGACCCCATGGACAGTGCGAGAGCTTCAACGGCAGTTTTGAGTGAATTGGTCATCACTTGGTTGGAAATACGGTGTTGAGATTGAATTTGTCGCCAACAACATGGACGTCGGTCGCGGCTTCTTCCGTATCGTCCCGAGTATAGATGGTACCGGCCCCGATGACCCCGATGCGTCCGTTGATGCCTCGCTCTCGACGACCACCCGAGCTCTTGGAAGGGAGCTGATCCTCGGCCTTCCGGGATGTGTCAATGGGCGTGAGACCACGACCGGTCAGAAATTAGAGAGCAATGAGAGTTGGGGGTTTGGAGTCCGGCCCTTGTTGTTGGGGGCACGGACGATGGGCATCGATGATGGTGAATCGGTCAGCTGGGCAGGTATTTCCTCGTCATGTGAGATAAACCCGGACGGGTTGATCTCCGTGAATTCTGGAGGGCGTTTGGCGACCGGTGGGCCTTTGACGAACCGCTCGGGGTGGCCGGCGTAGGCCCTATTGAGGGTCGCCTGACGGACGGCGAGGATCTCATCGACTTCTCCGCGAAACAGGTTTCCGGGGGTGAAGAGGGCGAGCGAATCGTGCTTGTGCTCTTGGTTGTACCAGGCAAAAAATCGAGCCAGCCATCCACGTGCGTGCTGCTCGGAGACGAACCTCTTGGGGAAATCTCCCT
>JBLIOL010000236.1:0-8837 GCA_047639615.1 Planctomycetota bacterium
ACACCGGGCGCCGTACAGATCAAAGCGAGACTCCGCCTGACGCAGGCCCTGGCGCGTGCTGGGGGACCGACGAAGGACGCTGATTTGAAGCGGATCTACCTTCTGAGGCCGAACCCCGGCGGAGAGGCGATCCACCCGATGGTTATGGATCTGTCCGCGTTGCTTGAGACGGGTGACTTTAGTGAGGACATAGAGTTGCTACGCGGAGACATCCTGTATATCGCGCGATCGGGCATGGGGAACGTGGGCTACACGCTCTCGAAGCTGTCACTGGGCTTCCCGATCGTCTTCGCAAGTGCCGCAGTGGGGGGCGACTGATGAAGGAGCTTTTTGAAATCGGCGATGGGGCGCTTACGCCGGGCGATGACAGCAGCGGGGGGTCACCTCAAGGGACTACGCAGGCGAAGAGTGAATTGGTTTCCGCGGGGGTGCCCGTGGGGCCCGCGGAGCTCGCTCGGTTGGTCTCCTCAGCGATTCTTCGCCGCTGGTATGTGGTCCTCGGGGTCGCGCTTCCACTCGGAGCCCTGTCGATTTTTGTTGCCGAGAAGAAATTCCAGCCCTCGTTCGCGGCGGAAGCACTGATCGAGGTTGCGCCGACGGTACCGAGTGTGGCGTTCACCGATGATCAGTGGCGCGCACAATCGATCCACGGCTTCTATGACAACTACATGCGTACTCTGATGCGTCTGGCGAAGGTCCGTCCGGTGTTGGAGGCCGCCGAGCTGCGGCTCAGCGACGAGGGGATAGCCTGGCGGCCAGTGTCTGTAACGGCTGCGGAATCCATCGACCACCTAGGTGCCAGAGTTCAGGTGGATTCGATCCGAGAAACCCATCTCTTCTCGGTTCGCTTTGAGGACGCCGATCCATGGCTTGTGGCGCCCGTGGCCAACGCGGTAGCCACGTCCCTTCTGGAGCATCTAGAGGAGACTGCTCAGAATCAACGGAGGAAGCGGCGTGAGACCATCGAGGCCGAGCGAGAACGCCTTCGGTTGCAACTCCGGGCCACTTACGCGGCGCTCGAACCCATGAGCGCCCGATTGGGGAGTGCGTTGATCGATGACCGTCACAATGTCTTCTTCGAACGTCTCATTTCGCTAACCACGGGCATGACCAAGGTGTTCGTCGAGCGCGTGAGCAAGGAGGGCGAGCTGGAGGGGGTGCGCGAGCGCGCTTCCTCGCTCCTTAAAGATGTCCCCCTGGGCGAGCTTGAGGCCCTCGTCGACGAGGATCGAGGGGTGGCGGACGCGCGTGTCACTCAGGGACGTCTCACGCGGGAGATCGAGAGTTTGACGGGGGCCCTTTCCGGGAAGCATCCGGAGCGGGCCCAGGCCCTCAAGCGGCTGGCCTCTGCGAGCGCACAGGTGGACCAGATCGAAGAGCTCGCCCGAATTCGGATTCGCGCTAGGTTGCAGTCCCAACGCGAAGAGCAGGCCGCGCGTTTGATGACCGCTGCTGAAGGAGGCGTTGCAGGGGCACGATGGAGTGAGGAACGCATGCGTACTGTCGTAGAGGATGCCGAGGAGCAACTCGTGGAGCATGGCAGGGCACAGATCGTGTCGCGGGAGCTTCGTACGGAGGCGGACCGGCTGCTCGCCGCGATGCGAATGTTGGACCAGCGGGTGGACGAACTTCAAATGGAAGGGAATGCCGCGCCTCGCGTCGTCTTGCGGGCCCCCGCTGTGACGCCGTTGCACCCGACCGGAGACAGGCGTTCGGTGATCGCGCTTGCTGGTATGCTCTTCAGCGGGGCTCTCGGATTGGCTATTGGGGTCGTCTTGGAGTTGCTCCGACGGCCTGTTCGTAGCAACGCCGACCTCAAGGGCTTTGGACCCGTGATGCTGATGGGCGAGCGCAGTCGGGGGCGGCTCGCGTTTCAGCTGAGCACCGCGACTCGGCCCACGTTGTTGATGGGGATGGGGGGAATCTGCTCCAAGGAGCTCCGCGCAATAGGGGCAGATTTGGCGCGACGCGTGGCGACGACTGGCGAAGTGGTCTGGTTCGATCTGCTCCCCGATGATGGGACCCATGTGGCCAATCCTGCGGGGGTGCAAGCTGTTCGTCTGGACTCGACGGAGCAGGTCGTCCTGCCAGATCCAGAGGTGACGCAGCGGATCGCAGCGGCAGCCGAGAGGCAGAAGGTCATGGGTACAGCGCTCGCGGATTCTCATCCGGACCCTGCTGCAAGCGTCCGCGATTTGGGCTTTGACGTTGTCCTCGTCGTTCGTCGGCACCGCACCAGGCTCGCCTGGATCAAGGCGGCGGCCGCGGCCGGTTTGGTGATCCGCGGGGTCCTCGTACTCGAGCGGAGGGGATAGTTGCAGGCCGCCGTTGTTCTTCCCGTCCTACTGTTCGTCGTCGTGTGGTTGATCCGCGGCGCACGCAGCGCCTTCGTAGGAATTCTGCTGCCCAGCTTGGTGCTATTGCCTGCGTACTACACTTGGAAGCTCCCTGGCATCCCGGTGGTGACCTTCCACAATTACCTGGTGGCCGTTGGGTTCGTTGCCCTGATCTGCGCGCGGATATCCACAGGGCTGCGCCCCGCGCTCACGGATCTGCTGGTGATCGTAGGAGCAGCTTTCGCCTTTTCCAGTGAGTGGAGTAACGCGAACCTTCACGAAGCCCGGAACCTGGGAGCGATGATCTTGATGCTCGGCCTCGCGCCGTACGGGATCGGGCGCCTGGTGGCGTCTTCGGATGGCCTCTTGATCGCCTGTATCGGCGCCCTCACCTTGCTCGGCGCCGGTGTCGGATTCGCGTCGGTCTTTGAGGCGCGTATGGGATCGAATCCCTTCGACTTCTGGCGGGGTCGGTGGCCGGGATCCGTGCCGTGGGATGGGGCCCTTTATCGCGCGGGAATAAGGAGGTGTGCCGGACCGTTTGCCCACCCCATCTGTGCCGGATTCTTCTTCTCAATGCTCCTTCCATTGTGGGCATGGTTGGCCGACCGGAAGCTTCCGTTTAGGTCGTTGCAGCGAATCCTCCTGGGGGCAGGGCTCTTACTGGGACTGCTCACATCGGTGTCGCGTGGGCCCATGCTAGGGGCGGTCATAGGGTTGATGATCATGCGCGTGGGCTGGTCGCGATGGCGTCTGCCAATCGCTGCGCTAGCTCTGACCACAGGCTTGTTCGGGAGCGTTTTGGCTGCGGACAAGGTTCAGGGCTACCTCAGCGTCACCCGGATGGATGCGAAGACCGAGTCCCAGGAGACTGCTGCCTACCGCACGGAGATGCTCAGCAACTACTTAGAGGTCGTACAGGAGCAACCATGGCAAGGATTCGGGCGCTATCAGGTGCCGGTGATTAAAGGTCAGAAGTCGATCGACAATCAATACCTGTTCCTCACCCTTCAGTATGGACTACCGCATGCCTTGCTCTTTCTTCTGGCACTGTTGACCCCGGCGTGCCTGCTGGCCTGGAGGTTGGCATGGACACCCGTCACCGACCCGCACGGCCGACTCGGATGGGCCATCGTTGGATTGCTCTTCGGTGCTATGGGGACTCTGACCACGGTCTTCGCGGGAACGCAGACCGCACAGATCCTACTTCTCATGCAGGGGATGGCGGTGACGCTCACGGGGCGGATTGCCCGTCCTGCCGACCGGGGAGCGTACTCACAATGACCCGATTTCCTGAGGTTCGTATAGGCGAGAGTCGTAGGGTGTCCGGGACGATGGATCCCTGGTCCGTGGGTGTTGGCAGGGTCCGGTCAGTTTGCGACAGAGCCAGTGGAGAGAGAACTGTAATTGATGATGGTGATCCGATGAATGCCCGCCTGCTGCTCGTAGACGATGACGTTCACTTGCTCGAGTTGATTCGCCTCCAGCTTCGCGGCGAGAGCCTCGACGTTCGGACTGCCGATTCGGGCGCAAGCGCCATGCAAGCTCTAAAGGAGGCGCAGTTCGACGCCGTTGTGCTCGACCTCGGGCTGCCGGACGCTTCGGGATTGGACATACTCGAGCGCCTTCGTACCACCTACGTGGATACGCCCGTGGTCATTCTCACCGCGAGGGAAGACGCGGAGAGTGCCGTTGCTTGCCTACGCGCTGGCGCGACCGACTTCTTGAGCAAGCCTTTCGATCGAGCGCGATTGATTGCCTCGGTACGAGGGGCGTTGACTCAGGGGCGATTGAAGAGAGAGGTTTCTACGCTCCGAAAGGAGCTGAAGCGCGAGGGTGGCTTTGGCTCCTTCTTGGGGACTTCGGCGGCGCTGGGGAAATCGTTGGATCTCCTGGGGCGTGCGGCCTCAAGTGAGGTGACCGTATTGCTCGAGGGCGAGAGCGGCACTGGCAAGGAGATTGCTGCGCGGGCAATACATGCCGAGAGTGATCGTGCCACGGGCCGATTCCTCGCGATCAACTGCGGTGCCTTGCCGGAGACGCTCGTCGAGAGTGAGTTGTTCGGACACGAGAAGGGGTCCTTCACGGGGGCAGATTCCTTGCGCCGAGGCTGCTTCGAAGAGGCGAACGGCGGCACGCTGTTCCTAGATGAGGTGGGGGAGCTGAAACCAGAAATCCAGGTGCGGCTCCTACGGGTCATCCAGGATCGAACGGTCCAGCGTCTTGGCTCGAACAAGGAGATTCCGATTGATGTGCGCATCGTGACGGCAACCAACCGGGACCTCCGCAAGGAAGTCGAGGCTGGGCGCTTTCGGGAGGACTTGTTCTATCGGCTGGCAGTGTTCCCTGTCGTGCTACCGCCACTGCGTGACCGCGACGGTGACGTAGAACTCCTGGCGCAAGCGTTCCTCGATAAATCTGCTCGCGAGTTGGGGCGGCCAGCGCGCGGGCTTAGCAGGGAGGCGCTCAACGCGCTCGTAAGCCACACGTGGCCGGGCAACGTTCGTGAACTGATCAACGTACTGCAGCGCGCGGTGATCCTTGAGGATAGCGAGGTCGTGCATACTGACGCTCTGCCGGTGGCATTAGTGGAGAACGCATTCCCGGAAGGAGCCTCAGACGTACATGGACGGTCGCGGCCGGCGGTTGTCCACGCACCCGGATATCAGCCCCTGTCCAAGGCCGGAGAAGGACTCGAATTCGGCGGGGACGTGCTCCGTTGGGTCGAGTATGAACGAGCGATCGTGCTACACGCCCTCGAGTCGACGGATTGGAGTATCAAGAACACTTTGGCTTTACTCGGTATCGGCCGGGCGACACTCTATCGCAAGATCGAGCGTTACGGTCTGAGGGACGAGCAGGGCGATGGTTTTCCGTCGGATGACTAGACCCCGCCTCCTTGATCGCAGGGCTGGGCCGTTCCGATCCGGAACGATGAACGAGTAGGGTTCCGCTCGAATCTGAGAATCAATAGGGTTGACGGCGTACGGAGGAGCCCTGGGCGTCTGGCACGGCGCTTGCATCTCAATGGTTTGGGCAGAGTCCCTTAACCATGATCAGTACCATTGTTTTCCCCTCTCGTTCAAGCGCAGCTGAGGTCGCCCCGATTGGGCCCTCCCGCGCTACGAGCGCTCCGCAGAAGATCCGCCTTCAGGCCAAGGTCCGGCGAGCCGTTTGGAGGCTCCGTCATCGAATGTACCCTTTCACGAAGCGCGCCATCGACGTGCTCGTGGCAGGTATGGCGCTGTTCATATTGAGCCCGGTCCTCGCCGTCCTCGCTATCGCGATTCGCTACCAGGACGGTGGCCCAGCGCTCTACGTGCAGGAGCGTGTCGGACGTGGTGGGCGCCCATTCCGGTTTATTAAGTTCCGCAGCATGAGCATCGCGTCGAATAATCTCCGCGAATCCGTGATCGCGCAGGCGGGCCAGCGGACGGCGGTGCGCTTTAAGGATCGCCGAGACCCGCGCATTACGCCTCTGGGTCGGTTCCTGCGCCGCACTAGCCTGGATGAGCTCCCTCAGCTTTGGAGTGTGCTTGTCGGTGACATGTCGCTTGTTGGGCCGCGCCCGCCGCTTCCTTCAGAGGTAGCGGCCTACGACCGCCGCATGTGGAGGAGGCTGGACGTCGAACCCGGGCTGACGTGCACGTGGCAGGTCAGCGGGCGATCCGACATCGATTTCGAGCAACAGATCGAGCTCGACTTGGACTACGTCCAGTGCCGGGGCATGTGGTTCGATCTGATGCTTCTGGCACGCACACCAGCCGCTGTCCTGAGCGGTCGTGGGGCCTACTAAGATGATTGGTACCCAGCGCCGTCCCTATACCGTTTCGTTCTTCGGCATCGAAGCCTTGGCGCCTAGCCACCTCGGTCCGGCGGACCTGCGGGCTTGGCTCATGGCACCTATCGCGGGCGAACCGCTCTACCGTCGGCTACTTGAACCCTTGGTCGGCGTGAATGTAGCTAGAATCCGTACCACTACTGGGGGGGTCGGTCGCGCTCTTGCCGCATTGGTGGAAGAGCGGCCTGTCTTCGGGCTTGGGGACGCGTTCGGGGCGGACATGAAGCAAGCAACGGGTGAGCTCTTGCTGCCGGGTAGCGGGCTGATTAGCCTGGATGTTTCCGCGTTGATCGCTCGGGCCGAAGCGGAGAGATTGCCATACGTTGTCAGGGCGAAGCGGACGCTTCATCGCTCTCGTGGGAACTCTATCTTTGTCCGGCCTGCGAATTGCCAACGCGGCGCGTTCACCTCGGCCCCCGCGCAGTTGGAGGAGAGCTTCAAGTTTAGCCCCACAGGCTCCGTCAAAACGCTGCTCGCTTCCTCCAAGTCCGCGTTGATGCGGCGCCTTCCCGGCCTTGAGCCGGCGGGCGTGTGGCGCCGAGGAGTCCTGCTGGGGGCGCGCGCGACCGTCAAAGCGACCGTACCAGAGGCGGCACGGGCGGCGGTCGGCGCAGGAAGTCGTGTGGAAATGAATGTACTTCTGGGCGAAGGCGCGATCGTGGGAGAGGGCTGTCTCGTGGGGGAGGGCGCCCATGTCGAGGACTCTATACTTCTGGATGGCGCGTGGGTTCGAAGTGGAGAAATGCTTTGCGGCGCTGTGCGGTCCGCCTCGGGCCTTACTCTGTACCGCTAGTGGTTGGACACAGACTTCCACGGTTGAGCATGTCCTCGTTCGTCGTCCCTACGAAATCATTCCCTATGTGTCCTCTAGCTGACGAAATCACCCCGGACTGGCGAGATGCGCTCGCCGAACTGGCACTCGATTGCATCATCACGATCGATCACGGAGGCAACATCGTCGAGTTCAATCCAGCGGCTGAGCAGACGTTCGGTCATCTTCGGGCCGACGTCCTAGGAACCTGTCTCGCGGACCTGATTATTCCGGATGAGCACCGTGGCGCCCACTCGGAGGGACTGCGCCACTTCCTGGCGACGGGGGAGGGCCCAGTCATCGGCAAGCGGATCGAGTTGGAGGGAATCCGCGCAAATGGGGAGCGATTCCCTGTTGAGCTTGCGATCAATGCCGTGGGGCGCCATGACGCCAAGCCGCTCTTCACCGCCTACCTGCGGGACATCAGTGAACGCACGCGCGCTTCCCAAGCCCTGGCTGAGAGTGAGGCGCGTCTTCGTCAAGTCACGGAGCACGTGGATAGCGCCCTCTGGCTCTCCGAGCGCGACAGCGGTGAGATCGTTCACGTTAGCCCAGCCTATGAACCCGTCTTTGGGGCCAGCATAGAGTCCTTGCGTAATGACCCCACGAGCTGGAATCGACAGGTGCATCCAGATGATCGTGAAGCACTCCTTCATGCTTGGCCGGCCAAAGTGGACGCAAGGAACTTGGATTTGGAGTTCCGCGTGAGGGATGGGGCCGAAGAGCGCTGGGTGCACCTCCGTGTCTTTCCGGTGCGAGAGGGAGATGGAGGCGTCTCTCGCGTTGCCTGGCTCGGAACGGACATTACCCAGCGCAAGCAGTCTGAACGCGCGTACCTCAGGGCTGGCTTCATGGTCGACCGCGTGTCCGATGCCATCTACTGGATTGACTCGGAAGGGGGCTTTGAATACGTCAATGATGCTGCCTGTCGACAAAACCGAAGAACACGCAGCGAGCTTGTGGAGCGCACGATCTTTGACATCGACGTCAACATGACGCGGGATGTTTGGGATCCCCTCTGGCAGGACTTGCGAGATAAGGAGGCGGTGACGATGGAGTCGGCGCACCAACGTGAAAACGGTTCGACCTACCCTGTTGAAATCAGCGCGAACTTCATCGCGTTCGATGGTCGCGAGTTTAACTGCGCCATCGTCCGTGACATTTCCAAGCGAAGAAAGTCGGATGACGTGCTGCGATCGGCTCTCGAGAGCGCCAAGCAGGCAAACCAAGCGAAAGACGTATTCCTCGCCAACCTAAGCCATGAATTCCGAACGCCTTTGGCGGCCATGCTCGGCTATTCGGAGCTGATTGCCTCGAAAACTCGAGACGACCCCCAATTGGCGGAATGGATGCGAATTGTCAATTCCAACGGCGAATACTTAAACCGGATTCTGGGTGACATCCTGGATCTGTCTAGAATCGAATCTGGCCAGATCGCATTGGAGCCACGGCAGTTTCGGCTGGTTCAACTGCTGGCCCTCGTAGAGGCGACGTTCGAGCCGCGAGCAGAGAGCAAGGGGCTTAGCTTCACAATGACGATTGAGGGAGAGGTTCCCCTACTCATCACGAGCGACGCCGCGCGCTTGCGTCAAATCCTCACAAACCTCCTCTCGAATGCTACCAAGTACACGACTACTGGCGGGATTTGTCTCCGAGTCGCTGCGTCGAGAGCTAGTGAGGGCAAGCTTGCGCAAGTGACGTTTCAGATCGAAGACACTGGGGTCGGCATTCCCCCTGCGCGCCAAAAAGAAGTCTTCGAACGCTTCGTCAGGCTTGAGGAGGCGGAAGTTGCTGGTTCGCAAGGGGTCGGGCTCGGCCTAGCCATCGTTCAGCGAATAGTGGAGAGCAT
>JBLIOL010000237.1:0-8805 GCA_047639615.1 Planctomycetota bacterium
CAGCCCTTGAGCCATCCCCACTCCATCCGGGCGTCCCCTCCCGATCGCATCAACGGCGTCAGCCGTTGAGCCATATATATGCAATTATCCTTCGCGGTAATCCGCGAAGGATAATTGGTCGGGGCGAGAGGATTTGAACCTCCGACCTCTGCAACCCCATTGCAGCGCGCTACCAGGCTGCGCCACGCCCCGACCGAGGGACGAGGACTCTACTGAGGGGGGTGGTCGGCGTCAATCGATGGATCGAAGAGTATTTGAGGTTTGAGAGGGTCGTTGACCGGGAGGCCCAGAAGGGCTATCCAGCGGTATGGCTCGCCCCCTCCGCCCCCTCTATCGCCGGCCCCTTCGGGTCCGGAGACGCCATCGGACCTGGATGATGGCCATGGTTCTGGCTACGGCCGCTTGGATGACCTGGTGGGTCGCGATCGTCGTTCACCGCTTCGCACCGGCCTATGCCCCGAACTGGCGCTGGGTCTACGGGCTAGCCGGGATCTTCGCGGCCGCCGGCCTGGGCTTGGGATTGTTCACGATCCGAGCACGGACCATCTGGTTGCTGCTGGCCAGCGTGCCGATCGTGGCCAATGCCAGCTTGCTGCTGGTCCCAGCCCTGCTACACGAGGACGTGGTTCGCGCCCTAGCTCGGCCCCAGGCAGAGCCCGCTCCCCTAGGGAATGATGGGCTCGGCGAGGTAGAGCATGATGGCGCCAGTGACGGTGGTCAGGACCGTTAGCAGGATCACCGTCAGCCCCATCATCCCGTGCAAGCGGAGCCACTTCGGACGGCGCCAGGTGAGGATGCCCAGAGTGATCGGCACCACGTAGGCCACGGTGGCGACCTTGGCCATCTTCATGTGCACGGGCGTGATCCAACCAGCGGCTTCCAGGTCGTACTCCTTGCCCAACTGGATCGCGTAGTAGATCGCGACGCCCAGGCTCAGCATGGAGTTGATCACCAGGAACACATGCGGCTTTCGCAAGTGCTTGTGCCCAGTCCAAGCCACCAGCAGTAAGAGCACAACGGTCAGGCCCAGAAAAAAGAAGAAGCCGAAGAATGCGGTCATGATTGGTCTCCCCACAAAGCGTCCATCTCGCCCGAAGGCTCGCGGCGCATGAGATCGTCCACGGCAGCCCGCGGATCTTTGTTTTCGAAGAGAACCTCGTGAACCTGCTCGGCGATGGGCATCGAAACGCCCGCAAGTTCTGCCTCAGGCCCGAAGAGGGCTTTGGTGGTCCAGACGCCCTCGGCCACCATCTTCATTTCGTCCAGGATCTGCTGCAGGCTGCGGCCTTCGCCGAGCGCCTGCCCCACCGCGCGGTTGCGGCTGTGCTGGGAGAAACAGGTCGTGGCTAGGTCGCCGATGCCGGCTAGGCCGAAGAAAGTCTCGGCGCGCGCGCCGCGTGCCTTGCCGAAGCGCGCGATTTCCACCACACCGCGGGTAATCACGGCAGACTTGGCGTTATCGCCCAATTGAAGGCCATCGCAGATACCTGCGGCGATAGCGATCACGTTCTTGAGCGCCCCCGCAAGCTCGGCCCCGTAGGCGTCGCTATGGGTGTAGACGCGGAATTGCTCGCTAGAGAAAGCCGCTTGGACTTGGCGCGCGAAGTCCTGGTCCTCGCAGCCCACCACCACCGACGCCGGCAGGCCTTTAGCCACCTCTTCCGCGTGACTGGGCCCGGTTAGCACGGCCATGGGCCGCTCACCAAGAATTTCCAGCAGCACCTGACTCGGCGTGCGGAAGCTTTCGATCTCGAGCCCCTTACTAGCGGTCACGATGGGCACGGTGCCCTTGAGCGCGTCCTCGAAACGCGCTGCCACACCGCGCAGAAACTGCGTCGGCACGACGCTCACCACGAAGTCGATGCCCTCTGCAGCTGTGAAGGGATCGGCTTCCACCTTCAGGTTGTCTGGGAATGCGAAGCCGGCTAGGAAGCGCTCGTTGGAGCGCGACTTTTCCATCTCCGCGACCTGCTCCGGGAAGGCGCTCCAGAGCACCGTTTGGATTCCATTGCGGGCGAGCAGTAGGGCCAGGGTGGTGCCCCAACTACCGTCGCCGAGGACGAGGACTTTGCTGGGTAGGGCTACGGACATGTTGAGTGAGCTGTGCGGTTCAATTGGATGGAGGAGTTTCCGAATCGGCGGTCTGTCCCGTGCGTATTTCCTCTCCACGCAGGAGCCGCTGAATGTTGGCTCGGTGGCGCACTAGGATCAAGGCCGCTAGGCCGAACATGGCCTTAAGCAAGGCCGGATCGTCCGGCCGACGCAGGTAGGCTGCGATCGGGAAGGTCAGGCCCATCAGTACGGAGGCCAGCCCCACATAACGCGTGGTTTTTAAAACAACTAGCCAAACCAGTCCGCCGGCTACGAAGACTAGAGGTTCCAGGGCCAGCAAGGCGCCGCTAGCGGTGGCTACGCCCTTGCCGCCCTTGAAGCCCAGGTAGACCGGGAAGCAGTGGCCGAAGACCGCCGCAGTGGCGCACAGAATGGCCGGCACTAGCCCGCTATCGGGTCCTGCAGCGAGGCTGCCCAGCCAAACCGCCGGCACGTAGCCCTTGAGGCAGTCGAGCAGGAATACGAAGGTGCCCAGAGGCTTGCCCAGCACACGCATGGCGTTGGTCGCGCCGATATTTCCGCTCCCTACCGTGCGCAGATCGAGCCCTTTTACCAAGCGTACAACCAGCAGGCCGAAGGGCACGGCGCCGAGGAAGTAGCTGGCCAAGAGCGCCCCCCAGAGGGGCATGGCAGCGGTGGGATCAGCCGGAGTGGGCATGTACCCGGCACGGTACTCGGGCCGCGGGCCGCGTTCCATGCCTCCCCATCAGTCTCGGGCGGTAGACTCCTTGGGTGAGTTCCCCGCGCCCCAAGGCCCCCTCCCCCGTCGGCGTGGATGCGGGCGGCACTTTCACCGACCTGGTGGCCCAGGATGCGGAGGGCCAGATTCATGTGGCCAAGGTCCCCAGCACCCCCGGCAACCCCGGGAAGGCGGTTTTGGCCGGGCTTGAGCGCCTGGGCCCCCTGCTGCATGGCAAGGATGTGGTTCACGGAACGACCGTAGCGCTGAACGCCCTGCTCACTGGCCGCGTGGCACGCTGCGCTCTGGTGACCAACCGCGGCTTCCAGGATTTGGTGGAGATCGGCCGCCAGAATCGGCCCGAGCTCTACGCCCTGCACCCAGAGCGTCCGGCGAGCCTGGTCCCTCGCGAGCTGCGCTTCGAGCTGGACCAACGCTCCTGGCCCGACCCAGAGTCAGGCCAGGTGCAGGAAATCAAACGCCCGACGGACGCCCAACTGGCCCGCGTGGCCAAGGCCGTGGCCGCCAGCGGCGTGCGCACGGCGGCGGTCTGCTTGCTGCACGCCTACGCGGACCCGGAACCCGAGCGGCGCATGGCCCGCGCCCTCGAAGCCGCCGGCGTCAGCGCCACCTGCTCGGGCCACATCCTGCCCGCCTATCGCGAGTACGAGCGCTTCTCCACCACCATCGCGAACGCCGCCCTGGTGCCGGTCGTCTCGGCCTATCTCACCGGACTCGCCGAAGCCCTGCCCGGCCAACTCGCTGTGCTGCAGAGCGCCGGCGGCACCCTGCCCGCGTCCACGGCCGGACGCGAGCCCGTGCGCGTGCTGATGTCCGGCCCCGCAGGCGGAGTGGTCGGCGCCGCGCGCGCCGCTCAAGAGGCAGGGCTGAGCGAAATTCTGACCCTCGACATGGGCGGCACCAGCACGGACGTGGCCTTCGCCGCGCCGGGCTCGGGACTCAGCGGAACGACCACCGCTAGCCAGGTGGCTGGCCTGCCGATCGCTGTGCCCTCCTTAGACCTGCACACCATCGGCTGCGGAGGCGGCAGCCTGGTGCGCGTGGACGCTGGCGGCGTGTTGCGCGTGGGACCCGACAGCGCCGCCGCGGACCCCGGGCCCGTGGCCTATGGCCGGGGAGAGGAACCTACAGTCACGGATGCCCACGTGATGCTCGGACACCTTTCTCCCACGGGCTTCTTGGGCGGCGAATTACCCTTGGACACGGACGCGGTCACGCGCGCTTTCGAGCGCGTGGGCCAGGCCGCGGGACTCCGGCCGCGCGCCGCCGCCCAAGCGGTGCTCGAGGTAGCGCGCGCCGCCATGGGCCGAGCCTGTTCGGTCATGGGGCTGCAGCGCGGCCGCGATCCGGGCCGGTTAGCACTGGTCGCCTTCGGCGGTGGCGGCGGTTTGCACGCGGCGGCCTTGGCCGGTTCCTTGGACCTGCCCGGTGCTCTGATTCCGGCCCACCCGGGCGTCCTCTCAGCGTTAGGCATGGCACGTGCGGACGCACTCATCGATCAAGAGCGCGCGATTCTCGCGCCACTTGCCGAATGGTCGGCCACCGCACGCAAGCGCGCCATCAAGGACCTGGTCGCGTCCGGGCGCGAGCGCCTGCGTGAAGCAGGCCACAGCGCCCGCAGCATCGAACTCGAGCTAGCCCTGGACCTGCGCTACAAGGGCCAGTCCTACGAGCTCTCCGTGCCTGAGAATAGGAATCCGGCGGCTGCCTTCGAGGCCCTGCACCGTCAGCACTACGGTTGGAGCTTGGAAGCTGAGCTGATCGAGTTGGTCTGCCTGCGCGTCCGGACGGTGGTGCGCGCCGCAGCGCCGGCGTTGCCCAGTGGGAAGCGGCCGCGCCGCCGCAAGGCACCCGCGACCTGCTTCACTTCCCTGCGCAAGGCTTCCATCGGCCAAGGCGCCGCCGCCACGCGCGTACCTTGCGTGGATCGCGCCCTGCTGCAAAGCGGCCAGCGCGTAGAAGGCCCCGCCGTGATCGAAGAGTTCACAGGCACGACCCTGGTGCCGGCGGAGTGGAGCGCTGAGGTGCTACCCGCGGGCCACCTGTGGCTGCAGGGTCCGAGCTAAGCAACGGGACGCGATTGCCCCTTGCGCGGTAGCTCCAACTGAAAGCGTGCACCGCCCAAGCCGGAGTCGCTCACCTGAACTTGCCCCCCGTGGGATTCGACGATGCTGCGCACGAGCGCCAGTCCGAGGCCATAGCCCATGCGCTGGCCAGGTCGCCGCCGGCCTTGGCGGAAGGGCACGAAGATCGCGTCCCGATCGGCCGGATCCACACCGGGACCGCTGTCGTCCACGCTGACCTTAATGCATTGCTCGTCACCGCGCAGACAGAGCTCTACGCGGTCGCCGGAGGTGGTGAAGTCCACCGCATTTCCGACGAGGTTGCTGACGGCCAGGAGCAAGGCCTCGCGGTCTCCCTCCAGCGAGAGATCCCCATCCAGCTGTACGGCCAATTTCACGCCACGGCGCTCCGCGCGGGCGCGCTCGCGCAAGAGCCGCAACTCGACCTGCTCCCCCAGGTCGAACTGCTCGCCCACGGGCGGCGCCTCGCCCAAAGCGCAGAAGGTGACCAGGTTGTCCACGGAGCGCGCCAGCTCGCGCAGCTCGTCCACCTGACCTTCGAGCCCCTGTCGATACTCATCCACACCACGCTCGCGCAGCAGCAGCACCTGCGACTCGCCGAGCATGTTCTGAATCGGCGAACGCAACTCGTGGGCAAAGCCTGCCACGAGAGTATTCATACGTTGGCGCTCCACATGAATCGTGCTCAGAGTCTGCGTCATGCGCCGGCTGAAAAAGATGCCCGCAGCGAGACCAAGAAGCCCCGCAAGCAGCACCAAGAAGACAGCGATGCGCACAAAACTACCCATGTGAGCCAGCACCGCGCGGCCGTCCACCATGACCCCGATGCGCATGTCTACGTTCGGGCCTTTGCCCTGTACTACAGCCATGTCTTCCACGCGCCAGCGCAAGCCAGGGCTCGGACTTGTGGTCACGCCCAACTCGTCGGAGAGGCTAGCTATCCGATCGAGCAGATCTAGCTCGCCGAAGCGGCCCCAAAGCTGATCAGCGTCCCAGATAACCCACGCGATGCGCTCGGATTGGTGCTCGGCTGCCAGGCTGGCCGCAAGCTCGCGCATGATCTCGGGCTCGACACGGGTGGTGCCGAAGAACGCCCGCATTTCGTCGAGCTCTTCCTGCACGAAGGCTGACAACTCGCGCTCGGCTGCTCGGCTCACGAAGAGCGCACTGGTCGCGGTGATGGCGGTGGCTAAGAGCAGGCTGGTCAGGCCGAAGGCCAAGGAGAAGCGCCACTGGAAGGACCACCCTTGGAGCTTGTCAGTCATTGTTCGCAGAGAGGTAGTAACCCTCCCCCACCTGGGTCTCGATACGCGCGGGACCACTGGGGTGAATCCGTTTGCGCAAGCGGGCGATGGCCACCTCGACAACGTTGGTTCCGGGGTCGAATTCCATGTGCCAGACGTCGCGCAGCAGCTCCCTACGCGAGAGGACTGCGCCGCGAACCTCGATCAAGGCCTGCAGCAGGTCCAGGTCGCGGGGACTAAGCTCCAACAGTTGCGTGCCATGGCGCGCGGTCCGCCGCACGGGATCGATCCGCAAGGGACCGAATTCCAAGCGCGGAACACTCTTCCGGCGGCGCAGTACGGCTTGGATGCGTGCCAGGAGCTCACCAAACTCAAAGGGCTTCAGCACGTAGTCATCCGCCCCGAGCGATAGGCCGCGGATGCGTTCTTCCACGCTGTGTCTCGCCGTGAGAAAAATCACCGGCGTCTCGTCGCCTGCGCTACGCAGACTCTCGAGCATGGACCACCCGTCACGTCCGGGCATCATCACGTCCAACAGGATCACGTCGAAACTGGCACCATCCAGGACGCGATCCATCTCATCGCCGTCGGCGGCCGTCTTACATTCGGCGCCATCCTCTTCGAGTCCGCGGCTCAGAAAGCTGCGGAGCTTGGGGTCGTCATCAACAATCAGAACTCTCACGGACCCATTCTGCGGTCCGAAACCGGGGAAGCGCCAGGTTCTGGGGACGAGATTAGCGACCCGTAATTCGCAACCAGGCCGATTGCGTTCGATACTCGGGAGACGCGCCCGCTGAATCTACGCCTATGTCTCCCAAGAATCGCCTTTGGGCCCTCGCGGCCTGCCTATTCGTCTGCACAACCAGCTGCAACACCGTCGAATTCTATGAGAAAGGCGCCCTACAGGGCCCGCTCATGGAGATCGGAACCCAGCGCACACAGGGCAAGCTCGAGCAGAAGATCTTCTACGCCACCGAGGGCTCCGCGGGCGGCCTTGGCAATTCGGCCGGCGGAGGATGCGGATGCTACTAAGAGTAGCGCTGCTCCTGATCGGGCTCAGCGCCCCGGTCTGGGCCCAAGACAATCCGAACACGGAAGATCCCGACGGGCCCGCAGTGGACAGCGGCCCCCTCGGCGCGAAGGAACACGGCAAAGCAGGCTCGGGGAGCTGGAGCGTGCGCATCGGGTACTACGACCGCGATGATTCCGGCGGCGCATCAGGTAACCCCTTCGTGGATGAGTCCCTGTCGGTGATCGAACCCATCGTCGTTTACGACAAGCAAGTCTCTGACACATTCGGTTACGACATTCAGTTCAGCTTCGACAAGGTCTCCAGCGCTTCGATCGAGCGTCTGAGCGCCTTCGATGCACAGTCGGGCGCCACAGGCGATACCTACTTCGGCCTGGTGGCGGGCTTCCGACACCAGCTGACGGACCTGACCAACCTCTCCTGGCACCTGGGTGCTGCCACGGAGTACGACTACAACTCCGTCGGCCTTGGAGCTGGGGTCTCGCACAGCTTCATTGAGAGAGATGCCGTGCTCTCTTTCAACCTTGATACTTACTTCGACCAGGTCACGCCGATCCTCTTCAATGGTGTTGAGGACAAGGACGAGAACCGCACATCCGTCGCCGGAACCCTGAGCTGGTACCAGGTGCTGACGCCGCGCATGCACGGGGAATTCGGTCTGACCCTCTCGTCACAGTCAGGCTACCTGGAGACGCCGATCAATGCGGTCGTAGTCGAGAATCCAATGGATCCGCCGAACCCCAATCTATCGAATAACGCCCGTGGAACGGAGTTTGGCGAGGCCTTGCCCGATAGCCGAACGCGCCTTGCGCTGTTCGGAAAGGTGCGCCAAAGAATGGGTGACCGCGACGCTCTGGAGATCGGTGCGCGCCTCTACGACGACGACTGGGGCATCGCCGCCTTCGACCTGACGCCGCGCTACTTGCACCAGTTCAAGTCTGGCCTGCTGATGGACCTGCACTACCGCTTCTACACTCAAGGCGCGGCCGACGCCTGGGCCGAAAGCTTCACCACCCTCACCGAAGAGCGCACGCAGGATCCCGACCTGGGCGACTTCGACTCGAACCTGATCGGCACCTACCTAAGCTGGGGCGGCGCGCATTCGGACACCTGGAGCATCGGCCTCGACTTCCTGTCCCGCTCTGACGGGCTCGACCATTGGTTCCTAGGACTCGGCTGGAAGCGGAGCTTCTAACTCCATGCACAAGATCACCATCGCCCTACTCGCCATGCTCGGCTCGGCCCTCACCGGCTGCGCATCGGACAAGGGTCAAGACGCACCAGTGCCGGTCCTACACAAGCCCGCCGATCTGTTCTCGGTCGAGCTGCTTGGCGGCGGTCACTCCGACCTACAAGATGACCTTGACGCGGGTCGGCCCGTGGCGCTCGTGTTCTGGCAAGCGTGGTGCGGATCCTGTGTGGCGGAAGCGCCCGCGGTACAAGCTGCCTACCAGGCCTACGGCAAGCGCATGCGCATCGTCGGTGTTGTCTCGGGCCCGGATCAGTCCGTGGATGAGGGCAAACTCAATCAACAGATCCTGCGTCTAGGCCTCGACTACGATCAGGTGCGCGACCGGGACCTCTCCCTCACTAAGCACTTCGGCGTAGAGGCCACCCCCACCATCGTGATCCTCG